>NZ_JBSFDP010000005.1:0-109836 GCF_053593975.1 Streptomyces sp. NPDC002004 | reverse complement strand
CCTAGGGCCAATTGGGCGGTGAGCTCCCCAACTTCCCCGGGTAGCCCCCCGACGGCTTCGACGCCCTCCGCATGGCGGCGGGTCTGTACCCCGCACCCGGCCACACACGCGGCCCGGCACCCGCTGCGGGGTGCCGGACCTCGTCGTTCCACCGTCCTTCCGTCCGGGGCCGCTGTCGGTGGGGTCTGGTAGGAATGCTGGTGTGAGCAGCGAGGACGAGCGGGGCGAGGGCGTGGAGGGTGCGCCGGGGGAGCAGCTCGCGCTCATTCGGGAGAGTGTGCGCCGGTCCAAGGCCCCGCGGGCCAAGCCGCGCACCTGGCGGGGAGCCGCGCTCGCCAAGGAGCTGCCCGTCGCCCGGGTGCTCGTGGACAAGGGCGTGCTGCACCTCGACCGGTACTTCGACTACGCGGTGCCCGAGGAGCTGGACGAGCTGGCCCGGCCCGGGGTGCGGGTGCGGGTGCGGTTCGGGGCCGGGCGGCACCAGGTGCGTGAGGGGCGCCGCGAGGGCGGGGGCCTGGTCGACGGCTTCCTGGTGGAGCGGGTCGCCGAGTCCGACTACTCGGGACCGTTGGCCGCGCTCGCGCAGGTGGTGTCCGCCGAGCCCGTGCTCGACGAGGAGCTGCTGCAGCTGGCCCGCGCCGTCGCCGACCGGTACGCCGGAAGTCTCGCCGATGTGATCCAGCTGGCGGTGCCCCCGCGGAACGCGCGCGCGGAGGGCAAGCCGTCGCCCGAGCCGCTTCCGCCGCCTGCCGCGCCCGAACCCGGGTCATGGGAGAGGTATGCGCACGGGGCGGGGTTCCTCCAGGCCCTGGCCTCGGGCGGTGCGCCGCGCGCCGTGTGGAACGCGCTGCCGGGCCCGCTGTGGGCCGACGAACTGGCGCGGGCCGTCGCCGCGACGCTGGCGTCCGGGCGCGGGGCGCTGGTCGTGCTGCCGGACGGCAGGGCGGTCTCCCGCGTCGATGCCGCCCTGACCGCCCTGCTCGGTACGGGCCGGCATGCCGTGCTCACGGCAGACGCCGGGCCGGAGAAGCGGTACCGGCAGTGGCTCGCCGTGCGACGCGGTTCGGTGCGGGCCGTCGTCGGGACGCGGGCCGCCATGTTCGCGCCGGTGCGCGATCTCGGCCTGGTGGCCCTCTGGGACGACGGGGACTCCAGCCACAGCGAGCAGCACGCGCCGCAGCCGCATGCCCGGGAGGTGCTGCTGCTGCGCGCCGCGCATGACAAGTGCGGTTTCCTGTTGGGGAGTTGGAGCTGCACCGTCGAGGCCGCGCAGCTCGTCGAGAGCGGATGGGCGCGCCCGTTGGCCGCCGAGCGCGATGCGGTGCGCGGGGCCGCGCCGCTCGTCCGCACCGTCGGCGACGCCGACCTCGCGCGGGACGAGGCGGCGCGGGCCGCGCGACTGCCGTCCGTCGCCTGGCAGGTGGCCCGCGAGGGGCTGCGGCAGGGGCCCGTGCTGGTGCAGGTGCCCCGGCGCGGATACGTACCGCGGCTCGCGTGCGAGAACTGCCGGGCTCCGGCGCGGTGTCGGCAGTGCGCCGGGCCGCTGGAGGCACAGGGTGCGGGGGGCGCCCTCGGGTGCGGCTGGTGCGGACGCGAGGAAGCGGCCTGGCACTGCCCCGAGTGCGGCGGGTTCCGGCTGCGGGCGCAGATAGTCGGGGCGCGGCGGACCGCGGAGGAGCTCGGGCGGGCGTTCCCGGCGGTGCCGGTGCGTACGTCGGGCCGGGAGCAGGTGCTGGACACGGTTCCGGACGCGCCGGCGCTGGTGGTGAGCACGCCGGGCGCGGAACCCGTCGCCGAGGGGGGCTACGCGGCGGCACTGTTGCTGGACGGGTGGGCGATGCTCGGGCGGCCCGATCTGCGGGCCGGGGAGGATGCGCTGCGCCGTTGGATCGGCGCGGCCGCACTGGTGCGGGACCAGGGCGCGGGCGGCACCGTCGTGGTGGTCGCCGAGCCGACGCTGCGGCCCGTTCAGGCCCTGGTGCGGTGGGACCCCGTGGGCCATGCGCTGCGGGAGCTCGCCGAGCGGGCCGAGCTGGGATTCCCTCCGGTGTCGCGGATGGCGGAGGTCTCCGGGGCGCCGGACGCGGTGGCCGAGTTCCTGCGGAGCACCGAACTGCCGCGGGACGCCGAGGTGCTGGGGCCCGTGCCGTTGCCGGTGACCCATGCCGGAGGTCCCCGCCGTACCGGAGCGCCGCCGCCCGGCGAGCCGTGGGAGCGGGCGCTCGTCCGGGTACCGCCCGGCAGCGGCGCCGCGCTGGCGGGGGCGCTCAAGTCCGCCCAGGCCGCACGGATGGCGCGGGGCGCCGACCGGCCGGTGCGGGTCCGGGTGGATCCGCCGGACATCGGGTGAACCCCGGGCGGGCGTCCCGCGCCCGCGGTGGACGCGGCACCGCCGGTCACCAGCCGGGTTGCGCCGGCGTCGCCACCTCATGCGTCCCGCGGCGGCCGCTCCGGCGAGCCCCGGGTCCGGGCGCCCTTCCCTGTGCGCCCGAGCCCGGCGCGACGGCGCCCGGCTGTCGCGGTGCGATGCGAACGGCCGCGGACGCACGCTCACCCCGTCCCGCCGCCCGGCTCGACGGGCGGGCGGCGGGACGGGGTGAGCGTCGGACGGATCAGCCGTGGCGGGGGCTCGGAAAGGCCCCGGGGCGGGGGTCGTCGCGCAGGGACGTGGTGGTCGCCGTGGGCTGCGTCGGCATCGTGCGGGCGGCGGGGACCGAGGGTACGGCCGTGCCGACCGCCACCGGTCGCGCGCCCGAGGTGTCCGTCGCGCGCTCCGCCTCGGCCGCCGCCTGCGCCGCGGCGCGCCGCGCGCCGTAGCGGCGGTGCACCGCCTGCTTGGTGACGCCGAGCGCCGAGCCCACCGCGTCCCACGAGAAGCCCAGCGAACGGTCGAAGTCCACGGCGGCGGTGACCAGCGTCTCGACGCTGTCGCGCAGCTCCTGGGCGAGGCGGACGGTCGGGGCGGGCGCCCGGCCGTAGACGACGAAGCCTGTGGAGGGACCGGAGCGGCGCGGGCGGTAGACGTTGCCCAACTGGGCGGTGAGGGTGCGCAGTGCGTCCACCTGCCGGCGGACCCGCTCGATGTCCCGTACCAACAGGTGCAGGCTGGCCCGTGCCTGGGCGTCGTGGGTTGCGTGGTCGGCCATGAACAAGCCTCTCGAACCGGCGTTGAAGGGGGATGGTCCAATTCGTGCTCAGGGGATCGGGCCGCGGTCCCGCACCCCGTGGGGGTCAACTCCTTCTTGACCAACGCGCCACCCCCTGTGGGGTCACGGGTGCGGGGGCGTGAGGGCATGTGCAAGGGGCGCACTTCGGGCCGTACGCCCCTGGGGTGGGCCCATAGACTGGGTCGTTGCACGTCACACACCTGCCACCGTCCCCGCCCGAGAGGCCGACAGCCACCGATGAAGCTCGTCTTCGCAGGCACCCCCGAGGTCGCCGTTCCCGCCCTGGACGCCCTGATCGCCTCCGACCGGCACGAGGTGGCAGCGGTCGTCACCCGTCCCGATGCTCCCGCGGGCCGTGGCCGCCGGCTGGTCGCCAGCCCCGTCGCACAGCGTGCCGAGGAGGCCGGGATCGAGGTGCTGAAGCCGGCGAAGCCGAGGGACGAGGACTTCCTCGCCCGGCTGCGCGAGATCGCGCCCGACTGCTGCCCCGTGGTGGCGTACGGCGCGTTGCTGCCCCGTGTGGCACTCGACGTGCCCCGGCACGGCTGGGTGAACCTGCACTTCTCGCTGCTGCCCGCCTGGCGGGGCGCTGCGCCGGTGCAGCACGCGCTGATGGCGGGCGACGAGATCACCGGGGCGTCGACGTTCCTGATCGAGGAGGGGCTCGACTCCGGGCCCGTGTACGGGACCGTGACCGAGCAGGTGCGGCCCGCCGACACCAGCGGCGATCTGCTCACCCGGCTCGCGTTCGCGGGGGCCGGGCTGCTCGCGGCGACCATGGACGGTGTCGAGGACGGCAGCCTCAAGGCCGTGCCGCAGCCCGAGGACGGCGTCACCCTCGCACCGAAGATCACGGTCGAGGACGCGCGGGTGGACTGGGCGGCGCCGGCGCTGCGGGTCGACAGGGTGGTGCGGGGGTGCACGCCCGCACCCGGCGCGTGGACCACCTTCCACGGCGAGCGGCTGAAGCTGATCCAGGTGGGCCTGGTGCACGAGCGCACGGACCTCGCTCCGGGGGAGCTGGCCGCGGGCAAGCACAACGTGTACGTCGGGACCGGGTCCCATGCCGTCGAGCTTGTCTGGGTGCAGGCCCAGGGCAAGAAGCCGATGCGCGCCGCGGACTGGGCGCGCGGCGTCCGGATCGGGACGGGCGAGGCCCTCGGGCGCTGAGCCGGGCCCGCGGCATTGCTCCCGCCGGAGGGCGGGGGTCCGGGGTGTCCAGTGGCACCGTTCCCGTCGGAGGGCGGGGGTCCGGGGTGTCCAGCGGGGCGGGCGGTCCTGCTTCCCGCCCGGACCGCCCGTGCCGGGCACCGGGCCGGGCCGAGCCGCCACCCGGCGGCGCTCGGGGGCCGGGCGCCGGGCCCGGGCCGTGGCTGCGCACCGGACGCATGCCCGCTCCGGGGCCACGTAGGCTGGTTGCTGCACCTCATCCCAGAAGCGGAGCACCTTTTCGTGAGCGAGCAGTCTCGTCGTCGTCCCAGCAAGCCGGGCAAGCCGTACCGTCGTCCGCAGAAGGACCCGGTCCGGATGCTGGCGTTCGAGGCGTTGCGGGCGGTGGACGAGCGGGACGCGTACGCGAACCTCGTGCTGCCGCCGCTGCTGCGCAGGGCGCGCGAGAAGGACGGGTTCGACGGGCGGGACGCGGCACTTGCGACCGAGCTGGTGTACGGGACGCTGCGCCGCCAGGGCACGTACGACGCCGTGCTCGCGGCCTGTGTGGACCGGCCGCTGCGCGAGGTCGACGCGCCGGTGCTCGACGTGCTCAGCCTCGGCGTGCACCAGCTGCTGGGGACCCGCATCCCCACGCACGCCGCCGTGTCCGCGAGCGTGGAACTCGCCCGCGTCGTCCTCGGCGACGGGCGCGCGAAGTTCGTCAACGCCGTCCTGCGCAAGGTGGCGCAGCACGACCTCGACGCCTGGCTGGAGCAGGTCGCGCCCCCGTACGACGAGGACCCCGAGGACCATCTCGCCGTCGTCCACTCGCATCCGCGCTGGATCGTCTCGGCCCTGTGGGACTCGCTCGGCGGTGGCCGGGCCGGCATCGAGGACCTGCTGGAAGCGGACAACGAGCGGCCCGAGGTCACCCTCGTGGCCCGCCCCGGCCGCGCCACCGCGGCCGAGCTGCTCGACACGCTCGGCGAGGAGGCCTCGCTGCCGGGCCGCTGGTCGCCGTACGCGGTGCGGCTCATCGAGGGCGGGGAGCCCGGGGCGATCGACGCCGTGCGGGAGGGCCGCGCCGGCGTGCAGGACGAGGGCAGCCAGCTCGTCGCGACGGCCCTCGCCAACGCGCCGCTCGACGGGCCCGACCTGCGGTGGCTGGACGGCTGCGCGGGCCCCGGCGGCAAGGCAGCGCTGCTCGCCGGGCTCGCCGCCGAGCGCGGGGCGATGCTGCTCGCAGCGGAGAAGCAGCCGCACCGTGCCGGCCTCGTGGCCAAGGCCCTGGCCGGCAACCCCGGCCCCTACCAGGTCATCACCGCCGACGGCACCCGGCCGCCGTGGCAGCCCGGCACCTTCGACCGCGTCCTGATGGACGTGCCGTGCACCGGGCTCGGCGCCCTGCGGCGCCGCCCCGAGGCCCGCTGGCGCCGCCGCCCGGAGGACCTCGAGGGCTTCGCTCCGCTGCAGCGCGCGCTGCTGCACACGGCACTGGAGTCGGTCCGGCCGGGCGGTGTCGTCGGCTACGCCACCTGCTCCCCGCACCTCGCGGAGACCCGCGCCGTCGTCGACGACGTCCTCAAGCGGTACGCGGGCGCGGAACTCATCGACGCCCGCCCGCTGTTGCCCGGCGTCCCGGCCCTCGGCGACGGTCCCGACGTGCAGCTGTGGCCCCATCTGCACGGCACGGACGCCATGTATCTGGCCCTGCTGCGCCGCACGGACTGACGCCCGGCTGCCCGGGGGTCCGGGTGCCGAGCGCGACCGCAGCGTCACGCTCCGCACTCTTCCGTGCGCACTCCCGGCGCCGGGCCGGTCCGGGGGATGGACCAATGAGAGCAACCCGCCTCCGGCATGGCAGGCTTGGGGCATGGCCGTGCAGATCAACCCCAGCATCCTGTCCGCCGACTTCGCCCGACTTGCCGAGGAGGCACGGGCCGTCGAGGGCGCCGACTGGCTCCACGTCGATGTCATGGACAACCACTTCGTCCCGAACCTCACGCTCGGGGTGCCGGTCGTAGAGTCCCTGGCACGTGCGACGGACACGCCGCTGGACCTGCACCTGATGATCGAGGACGCCGATCGCTGGGCCCCGCAGTACGTCGAAGCGGGTGCCGGATCGGTCACCTTCCACGCCGAGGCCGCCGCCGCGCCGGTCCGGCTGGCCCGCGAGATCCGTGCCAAGGGCGCCCGCGCGTCCATGGCGCTGAAGCCCGCGACGCCCATCGAGCCCTACGAGGACATCCTGCCGGAGCTCGACATGGTGCTGATCATGACCGTGGAGCCGGGCTTCGGCGGGCAGGCGTTCCTCGACATCATGCTGCCGAAGATCCGCCGTACCCGTGAGCTCATCAGCAAGCACGGCCTCGAGATGTGGCTCCAGGTCGACGGCGGAGTCTCGGCCTCCACCATCGAGCGGTGCGCCGAGGCCGGCGCCGATGTCTTCGTGGCGGGTTCCGCCGTGTACGGGGCAGCCGATCCGGCGGCCGCGGTACGTGCACTGCGCACCCAGGCGGAGACCGTGACCCGGTCGGCGGCGTGGGCATGCGACCACTGAGCCACGGGAACGTGAACGCCGCCCATCAGGGCTGATCAAGCACGCCGGATCTGCAAGGATGAACGGCGAATCCAGAATGTGAACAGCAGTGAGGAGATCGCCGTGTCGGGTATGTCGGCAGGTCGGTCAGCCCTGCGGATGGGACCCGCGGAGCTGGTGCAGGCGGCGGCCATGGCCCGCCGCTTCTACCTCGAGGGCAAGTCCAAGATCCAGATCGCCGAGGAGTTCGGCGTGAGCCGCTTCAAGGTGGCCCGGGTCCTGGAGACGGCCCTGGAGCGTGATCTCGTGCGCATCGAGATCCGTGTGCCCGCCGAGCTGGACGCGGAGCGCTCCGACGCGCTGCGCGCCCGCTACGGCCTGCGGCACGCCGTCGTCGTCGAGTCCCCGGCCGAGGCCGAGGAGTCTCCCGACCCCGAGAACCTCGGCGAGGTCGCCGCCGACCTGCTCGGCGAACTCGTCAACGAAGGCGATGTCCTCGGCCTGGCCTGGGGCCGCTCGACCATCCACATGGCGGCCGCCCTCGACCGGCTGCCGCCCTGCACCGTCGTGCAGCTCACGGGTGTGTACGACGCCGGGACCGCCGAACGCGGCTCGGTGGAGGCCGTCCGCCGTGCCGCACAGGTATCCGGCGGCGACGCGCACCCCATCTACGCGCCGATGCTGCTGCCCGACGCGGCCACGGCGGCGGCACTGCGCAACCAGACGGGGATCGCCCGCGCCTTCGAGTACTTCGACAAGGTGACGGTCGCCTGCGTCTCCATCGGATCCTGGGAGCCCGGCATCTCGACGGTGCACGACATGCTCAGCGACGAGGAGCGCGCGCACTACGCGTCCCTCGGTGTCGCCGCCGAGATGTCCGCGCACCTCTTCGACAGCCAGGGCCGTCGGGTCGGGCGGGACCTGGGGGAGCGGTGCATCACGGTCGAGGCCGACCGGCTGCGGCGCATCCCCGAGGTCGTGGCGATCGCGGGCGGGCAGCGCAAGGCGTCCGCCATCGACGCGGTGCTCCGCTCCGGCCTGGTCACGAGCCTCGTCACGGACACGGCCGCGGCGGACTTCCTGATGACGGCCGGTCCCACGCCCCGCCCCGCCCTGGACCGCGGGGACCCGGACGGTTCCTGACCCCGCATCCGTACGGCCGGCGGTGCCAGGGGGAGCGGCACGGCCGGCCGAGCTGGTGCGGCCCCGCACGCCCGGGGCACGGGGCGTGCCGTCCGCGCGCCCGGGCCGGCGGGTTGCGCCCCGGGGACCGCGTCCGTTGCGGACCGCCTCGGCGCACGGCACGGAGCCCGCAGAGCGCGTAGGGACCCGGTCGGCACGGGGCGCCCGGACGGTTCACGACCGGCACGGTGTCGTCGTGCACCGGCCCGGGCTGTGGCAGCATCGGCGCCATGCTGCTCCGGCCCGCCCGGCGTGTGTGCCCCGCGCCGCTCCGGCCCGCCCCGCGCGGGCGCGCCGCACTGGTCCTCTGCCTCGCGGCCCTGCTCACCGGCTTGCTCTCCGGCTTGCTCTCCGGCTGTTCCCCGACGGCGACGACGCATCCGGCGACCGGCGGCAGGTCGGCCTCCGCGGGCTCTGCAGCCTCCGCGGCCGCCGTACCGACCCCGGGGTGGGCCCGCGGCATGCGGACCGTGGCCGTCGGTGCACTGCCTCCCGAGGCCAGGGAGACGCTGCGCCTGATCGACCGGGGCGGCCCCTTCCCGTACGCCAAGGACGGCGTCGTCTTCGGCAACTTCGAGCGGCGCCTGCCGCAGCACCCGCGCGGCTACTACCACGAGTACACGGTCCGCACCCCGGGTTCCCAGGACCGCGGCGCGCGCCGCATCGTCACCGGCACCGGCGGCGAGACCTACTACACCGACGACCACTACGCGTCGTTCAAGGCGGTGCTGCGATGACCGACGGACCCTCACTCGCCCAGGCGCTCGCGATGGGCGGCTGGACCACGACCCGCCTGGACCTCACGGGCGTCGCCGACAAGGACGCCTTCATGGCGCGTGTCTCCGGGACCCTGGAGCTGCCCGGCTGGTTCGGCCGCAACTGGGACGCCCTCGCCGACTGTCTCACCGACCTGTCCTGGGCCGAGCCGGCCCGCGGCCGGCTCCTCCTGGTCACCGGGTGGCGCGGGTTCGCCGAGGCGCGGCCGCACGAGTGGCAGGTGGCCCAGGAGGTGTTCTCGGACGCGGCGGACTACTGGCGCACCACCGGTCCGGCCCTCGAAGTGGTGCTGGCGCTTGGAGGATCCGACGAGGGGCACCCAGCTGCCGCTGGATGATTGTCCCGGGCATCACAGTCCCCCTGACATGGGACAATGAAGTACGTGCTTTTCCCCCGGGCGAACGGTTCGGGGGCCGCCTCGATCGACTGGGATGAGCAGCACGTGCGTTTCCTCAATGACATCAAGCCGCCGTACGACCTGACGTACGACGACGTCTTCATGGTGCCGAGCCGCTCGGCTGTGGGCTCCCGGCAGGGCGTGGACCTCGCCACCCCGGACGGCACCGGGACCACCATCCCGCTCGTCGTCGCGAACATGACCGCGATCGCGGGCCGCCGCATGGCGGAGACCGTCGCCCGGCGCGGCGGCCTCGTCGTCATCCCCCAGGACATCCCGATCGACGTCGTCACGGACGTCATCTCCTGGGTCAAGGGGCGGCACCTCGTGCTGGACACCCCGATCGTGCTGGCCCCGCACCAGACAGTCGCCGACGCGCTGGCCCTGCTGCCCAAGCGCGCGCACAACGCGGGTGTCGTCGTCGACGACGAGCAGCGCCCCGTCGGCGTGGTCACCGACGCGGACCTGAGCGGTGTGGACCGCTTCACGCAGCTCGAAGAGGTCATGTCCAAGGACCTGCTGCTGCTCGACGCCGGCATCGACCCGCGCGAGGCCTTCCACACCCTCGACGCGGCGAACCGCCGCTACGCCCCCGCCGTCGACGAGGACGGCCGCCTCGCGGGCATCCTCACCCGCAAGGGCGCCCTCCGCGCGACCCTCTACACCCCGGCCACCGACGCGCAGGGCAAGCTGCGCGTCGCCGCCGCCGTCGGCATCAACGGCGATGTGGCGGGCAAGGCCAAGCAGCTTCTCGACGCGGGTGTGGACACGCTCGTCGTGGACACCGCGCACGGCCACCAGGAGTCGATGATCTCCGCGATCAAGGCGGTCCGCGGACTGGACCCGCACGTGCCGATCGTCGCGGGCAACATCGTCGCCGCCGAGGGCGTGCGCGACCTGATCGAGGCCGGCGCCGACATCATCAAGGTCGGCGTCGGACCGGGCGCCATGTGCACCACACGCATGATGACCGGCGTGGGCCGCCCGCAGTTCTCGGCCGTGCTGGAGTGCGCCGCCGAGGCGAAGAAGTACGGCAAGCACGTGTGGGCCGACGGCGGTGTCCGTCACCCGCGTGACGTCGCGATGGCGCTGGCCGCCGGTGCGTCCAACGTCATGATCGGTTCCTGGTTCGCAGGCACGTACGAGTCCCCCGGCGATCTCCAGCAGACCGCCGACGGGCGGCTGTACAAGGAGTCGTTCGGCATGGCGTCCGCGCGCGCCGTGCGCAACCGCACGAGCGACGAGTCCGCGTACGACCGTGCCCGCAAGGCCCTATTCGAGGAGGGCATCTCGACCTCCCGCATGTTCCTCGACCCCTCCCGCCCGGGTGTCGAGGACCTGATCGACTCGGTCATCGCGGGTGTCCGCTCCTCCTGCACCTACGCGGGTGCCGGCTCCCTCGAGGAGTTCGCCGAGAAGGCCGTCGTGGGTATCCAGTCCGCGGCCGGCTACGCCGAGGGCAAGCCGCTCCACAACAGCTGGAGCTGATCGCCGCACACTGCCGGAGCCGATCTCCTCGGCCCGCCCCGACGGCCCCGTGGTCCCCGTGACCACGGGGCCGTCGGCGTCTTGCCGGAGCGGGGGAGCGAGGCCGCTCCGGGGCCGCGGGAGGAGGCCGTACACCGGCACCGTAAAAATCCGGACATATGAGACGCGTGCAACGGTTGTTCGGGTTCGCGCAACAAAGATCCGCAACGGTTCGATGTGCGCAACGTTCGATTGGTGATGCACAAGGTTGCTGCATTACGATCGAGAACGCGCGGCTCGTAAGGTCGTGCCCTATACGTAGCGTGGCGGGACCGCCTGCTCGGTGGTCCGTCGTCTCGCCGGTCCTCCGTGGTGCCCGCCCGTCCCCCGACCGGCAGTGATCAAGGAGCCCCGCGCGTGCTCGAACCCGGCGCACCCACGCAACACCGCAGTACCCCCGTCTCCACCACCCCGCGGCCCCTTGGTCCGGTCGCCCGGCTCATGCGCCGCAAGCCGGTGGAACGCCTGGTCGCAGAGGGCGGCAAGGGTGAGGGCGGCTCGCTCCGCCGCTCCCTCGGCATGTGGCAGCTGACCATGATCAGCATCGGTGCCACGCTCGGCACCGGCATCTTCGTCGTGCTCGGCGACGCCGTCCCCCAGGCGGGCCCCGCGGTCACGCTGTCCTTCGTCCTCGCCGGACTCACGGCGCTGTTCTCGGCGCTGTCGTACGCCGAGCTGGCCGGCTCCATCCCCGTCGCCGGTTCCTCCTACTCGTACGCGTACGCAACGATGGGCGAACTCATTGCCTGGGTCTGCGGCTGGTGCCTGATCCTCGAGTACGGCGTGTCCGTCGCCGCGGTCGCCGTCGGCTGGGGCCAGTACCTCAACGAGCTGCTGAACGGGACGATCGGAGTCACCATCCCGGACGCGCTGTCCGCGCCGCCCGGCGACGGCGGCATATTCAACCTGCCCGCGCTGATCGTCGTGCTGCTGGCCATGGTGTTCCTGCTCGGCGGCGCCAAGGAGTCGGCCCGCGCCAACACCATCATGGTCGCCGTGAAGATCGTCGCCCTCGTGCTGTTCTGCGCGATCGGCGTCATGGGCTTCAAGTCCGGCAACTACGCCGACTTCATGCCGCTCGGCATGACCGGCGTCAGTGCGGCCGGCGCCTCGCTCTTCTTCTCGTACATCGGCTTCGACGCCGCCTCCACCGCCGGTGAGGAGGCCAAGAACCCGCAGCGCGACCTGCCGCGCGCGATCATGCTCTCGCTGATCATCGTCACCGCGCTGTACGTCCTGGTCGCCGCCGTCGCCGTGGGCGCCCGCAACTGGAAGACCTTCGAGGGCAGCGAGGCCACCCTCGCCGCCATCATGAACGACGTCAGCGGCCAGGCCTTCTGGGGCACGCTGCTCGCGGCCGGTGCGGTCATCTCCATCGCCAGCGTGGTGCTCACCGTGCTCTACGGCCAGACCCGCATCCTGTTCTCGATGTCCCGCGACGGCCTGGTGCCCAAGATCTTCGGCAAGGTCCACGCCAAGACCGGTGCGCCCCGCGCCAACACGATCATCGTGTCCCTGTTCTGCGGTGTCCTGGCCGCGGCCATTCCGCTCGGCGACCTCGTCGACGCGACCAGCATCGGCACGCTCTTCGCCTTCGCCCTGGTCAACATCGCGGTCATGGTGCTGCGCCGCACCCGCCCGGACATGCCGCGCACCTTCCGCGTGCCGCTGGTGTGGGTCTGCCCGGTGATCGGCTTCCTGCTCTGCCTCTACATGATGAAGAGCCTGGGCACGGACACCTGGGTGGTCTTCGGTGGCTGGATGGCCGTCGGCCTCGTAATCTACTTCGGTTACGGCATTCGCCGCTCCCGCCTGGCCACCGAGGCCGTCGCCGACGAGGCCACAGCAGAAAAGTGATCCATCCCCTGTGCGACTGAACGATCTCGACGAACGCATCGTCCATGCCCTCGCCGAGGACGCCCGGCGTTCCTATGCCGACATCGGCTCCCTGGTGGGGCTCTCGGCCCCCGCGGTGAAGCGGCGGGTGGACCGGCTCCGGGCGGAAGGGGCCATCACCGGCTTCACCGTCCGGGTCGACCCCGCCGCCCTCGGCTGGGAGACCGAGGGGTTCATCGAGATCTACTGCCGCCGCAACACCTCGCCCGAGGCCATCCAGCGTGGCCTCGAGCGGTACCCCGAAGTCGCGGCCGCCTCCACCGTCACCGGTGAGGCGGACGCGCTCGTCCAGATCTTCGCGTCCGACATGCGCCACTTCGAGCGGGTGCTGGAGCGCATCGCGGGGGAGCCCTTCGTGGAGCGCACCAAGTCGGTGCTGGTGCTGTCGCCGCTGCTGCGGCGCTTCTCCTCGGGCTCCCCCGCCTGAATCCCTACAGCTTCGGCCGCCAGGGCAGGACCTTGAAGTCGCCCGTCCCCTTCCTGACCTTCTCGAAGGGGGCGGAGCTCACGCACTTGGGCAGCCCCTTCGTCTCGGCGGGGCTGCCCGTCGAGGCCCAGCTGTAGCCGAGCCGGTCGTGCCGCCCGGTGTCCTGGACCGTGACGCCGACCCGCTTGCCCTTGGCGCCCGGCAGGGCCGAGTCCGTGATGACACCCGACACGACCGCCACCTTGCCGCCCGTGACCAGGCAGTCCACCCGGGCCTTCGCCCAGGCGCCCTCGCCGTTGAGGTAGTGGCTGAAGCGGAACGTGCCCGTGGCCTTCGACGGGTCGGCGTTGTCCTTCGCCGCCAGGTGCGCATCGAAGGTGAAGGTGATGTCGTCCCCGGCCGACCGGTAGAGCTTCGCGGAACCGGTGAGGGCCGCCGCCTCCCGTACCTGGCCCGCGCCCGGGTGCGCGGACGCGGATCCGTCGACGGCCGCGGCCGATCCGGCGGCCGCTGCGGCGATCAGCAGGACGGCGCCCGCGACGGCGCCGCGCGCAGGGGTGAACAGACGACTCATGTGAGCCCCCATCGAGGTGATGAACACCCGGTCCTTCCGGGCCTGTTCAGCCTCCCGTGGACGGGGTCCGGACACGTCGGACCGGGGACTGCACCACCCCTCCGCCGTGCGGCGGAGTCCCGACGCCCTTGCTGCACCCCGGGGTTGAGGGGACGTACGACGCGGGACGGCGACCTGACCTCTACGACTCGGACGCGCCCGGGACTCCCTCATCGGGCGGCGCCTCACAGCCGGCGGCCGGGGTTCAGCCGTCCGCCGCGTCGAGCCCCGGACCCGTCTGCCGGGCCAGCGCGTTGTTGCCGATCGAGTTGTGGACGCTGAAGCTCACCGTGTCGGAGCGGTAGCGGTCGTCCGACCACTCGACGGGGCGGCCCTCGCGTGTCGTGGTGACCCGGCGCACCCGCAGCAGCGGACTGGTCCTGCGCACGCCCAGCAGTTCGGCGTCCTGCGCACCCGCCGCGACCGCGTCGATGAGGTGCTCGCCGTAGGCGAAGACCAGCCCCGTGTCCTGGTAGAGCCGCTGGGTCACGGACGGGCAGTCCGGCTCGATACGCTCCACGGCCGGGGCGATCCAGCCCGCGTACACCGTCCGCTCCAGCAGCACCGGCTCGCCGTCGAGGCCACGCACGCGCAGTACGTGCAGCACGGGCTTCCCGGGGGGGACCTGCAGACGTACCGCGTCCTGGGCGGTCGCCGGACGGTACTCCGACGTGATCACCTGGCCCGTCGCCGTACGGCCCATGGCGCGCGCCCACTGGGCGAAGCTGCGCAGCTCCGCGAAGGTCTGGTTGCGGCGGCTGGCCAGGACCACGCGCCGCGCCCCCTGCCGGGAGCCGATCAGTCCCTCCGACGTCAGCGCGGCGACGGCCTGGCGGACGGTGCCGCGCGAGACACCGAAGCGGGCCGCGAGCTCCGTCTCCGGGGGCAGCCTGCTGCCCACCGTGTACTCCTCGCGGTCGATCGCCTGCCGCAGCTCTTCGGCGATCTCCTCGTGCCGTGCCGCCATGATCCCCCTTTCGCGCCCTGCTCCGTGTGCGCAGATGAATCAGCGTAGACGAGGGCGGAAGCAGATCGTTTCGACTGCTGTTCCACTGTCGATTGTCCGGCGAATCAGGGGACAGAGTTGACCTTCCGTTCACCATCACGACATCGATGACGGGCCTACTATGGCGAACTTGTTCAAACAAGTTCTCTGTCGAGCCCGGGCGCGGAGCGCCACGCGGACAGCACCCCAGGAGAGATCGTGACCGTGTCCCTGCCGAGGACCGCCGTCCTCACCGGCGGCCTAGCCGTCGCCGCCCTCACCCTCAGCGCCTGTGGCGCAGCCACCGACCAGTCCGCCACCGCCGACAGCAAGAAGGCTGCGGCCGCCACCTCCGCGAAGGACTTCGGCGGCATGGACGCCCTCGTCGCAGCGGCGAAGAAGGAGGGCACGCTGCACGCCATGGCGCTGCCCCGCGACTGGGCCAACTACGGCGCCCTGATCGACGGATTCCACAAGAAGTACGGGATCAAGGTCGAGGTCGAGAACCCGGACGGCACCAGCCAGGACGAGGTCAACGCGGTCACCTCGCGCAAGGGCCAGGACCGTGCGCCCGACGTCCTCGACCTCGGCAGCTCCTTCGCCCTGAGCGGCGCCCAGCAGGGGCTGTTCGCCTCGTACGAGGTGGCCTCCTTCGGCGACATCCCCGCCGGGCAGAAGGACCCGAAGGCCCGCTGGTACAACGACTACGGCGGCTACATCTCCATAGGCTGCGACGCCAAGCGGGTCAAGCACTGCCCGACCACCTTCAAGGACCTCCTCAAGCCCGAGTACAAGGGCCAGGTCGCGCTCAACGGCAACCCGACCAAGTCCGGCTCGGCCTTCGGCGGCGTCTACGCGGCGGCCCTCGCGAACGGCGGCTCCTTCGACAACATCCAGCCCGGCCTCGACTTCTTCGCCAAGCTGAAGAAGAACGGCAACTACACGCCCGTCGAGTCCACCCCGGCCACCGTCGAGAAGGGCGAGACGCCCATCAGCATCGACTGGGACTACCTCAACGCCGGTTACGCCGACGAGTTCAAGAGCAAGGGCCTCGACTGGAAGGTCACCGTCCCCTCCGACGGCCAGTACGCCCAGTACTACTCGCAGGCCGTCAACAAGGGCGCCCCGCACCCGGCCGCCGCGCGTCTGTGGCAGGAGTACCTGTACAGCACCGAGGGCCAGAACCTGTGGCTCAAGGGCTACGCCCGCCCCGCCCTGATGCCCGCCATGGACAAGGCCGGCACCCTCGACAAGGCCGCCGCCGCCAAGCTCCCCAAGGTCTCCGGCACCGCCACCTTCCCGACCGAGGCCCAGCAGA
Organism: Streptomyces sp. NPDC002004; assembly: GCF_053593975.1. NCBI lineage: Bacteria > Bacillati > Actinomycetota > Actinomycetes > Kitasatosporales > Streptomycetaceae > Streptomyces > Streptomyces sp. NPDC002004. The sequence continues at coordinate 93,856 of NZ_JBSFDP010000005.1, read as the reverse complement.
CCAAGGCCAAGGGCGTCATCGCCCAGGGCTGGGGCAAGGCCGTCTCCGGGTGACCTCGACCGACATGACCGTCGCCCCCGCTCTCCCGCGTGCCGACACGGCGCCCGCCGCCCCCTCGGGGCGGCGGCGCCGCGCCGCCGACTGGCTGGCCGTCGTTCCGCTGCTCGCCTTCGTCGCGATCGCCTTCGGCATCCCCGCCCTGGCCATGCTCAACGGCGCCTTCACCGCCAAGGACCCGGCCACCGGCGCCACGTCCTACACCACCGCCAATGTCACGGCCTCGCTCGACGGGGCCTATCTCACCGCCCTGCTCGGCAGCATCAAGCTCTCCGCGGCCTCCGCCCTCATCGGTACCGTCCTCGGACTGCCGCTCGCCCAGGCCGTGGTGACCTCCCGGTCCCGGGCGCTGCGCGAGGCCGTGCTCACCGCCTCAGGAGTGCTCGCCAACTTCGGCGGCGTCCCGCTCGCCTTCGCGTTCGTCGCGACCCTCGGCAACTCCGGCGTCCTCACCCGCCACTTCGGCCTCGCCGACAAGGGCTGGAGCCTGTACACCTTCTGGGGCCTGACCCTGGTGTACCTGTACTTCCTGGTGCCGCTGATGGTGCTCACCATCACGCCCGCGCTCGAGGGCCTGCGCGCCCAGTGGCGCGAGGCCGCGCAGAACAACGGCGCCACGCACCTGCAGTACTGGCTGCATGTCGCCCTGCCCGTGCTCGCGCCGTCCCTGCTCGGCGGTTTCGTGCTGCTGTTCGGCACCGCGTTCGCCGCGTACGCCACCGCCGCCGCGATCGTCGGCAGTTCGATCCCGCTGGTCACGCTGCAGATCGCCGACGCCATCTCCGGCAACGTCCTCGTCGGCCAGGAGAACGTGGCCCTCGCGCTCAGCCTCGACATGGTCCTGGTCGCAGGCCTGGTGATGGCCGTGTATCTGCCCCTGCAACGACGGAGCGCGCGATGGCTCGCCTGAACACTCCCTTCCGCCCCTGGCGGGGCGCGGTCCTCGCATGCACCGCCGTGTACTTCCTGGTCCCGCTCGTCGCCTCGGTGATCTTCACCGTCGACGTGCCGGGACAGGGGCTGACGTTCGACGCGTACACGCAGATCCTCGGCACCGACGGCTTCACCGCGAGCCTGCTCCTCTCACTGGAACTGGCTGCCGCCACCATCGCCGTGGTGCTGCTGCTGATGGTGCCCGCCATGGTCGCCCTGCGGCTCGGCGCGCCCCGGCTGCGCCCCGTCGTCGAGGTCGTCTGCTCGCTGCCGCTGGTCGTCCCGCCCATCGCCTTCGTCGCCGGGATCGGCACCGTCCTGAAGTGGGGCCCGGACCATCTCGCCGCGACCCCGCTCTTCCAGACGTTCGTGGCGCTGCAGAACCCCGACTTCCCCGTCGTGCTGATCCTCGCGTACGTCGTGATGGCGCTGCCCTTCGTGTACCGGGCGCTGGACGCCGGACTGCGCGCGGTCGACGTCCGCACCCTCGTCGAGGCCGCCCGCAGCTGCGGCGCCGGCTGGCCCCAGGCGCTCGTCCGCGCCGTGCTGCCGAATCTGCGCGGGGCGCTGCTGAACTCCGCGTTCCTCACACTGGCGCTGGTACTCGGCGAGTACACGGTCGCCCAGCTCCTCGGTTTCAGGCCGTTCGCCGTGTGGATCGTGGACGTCAGCGGATCGCAGGCGCAGATGTCCGTCGCCGTGTCCGTGCTCAGCCTCCTCGTGACCTGGGCGCTCCTGCTCGCGCTCACCGCGTTCGGCGGCCGGCGCGCCTCCTCTCGTACCGCCTCACAGGGATGACCTCCACCATGACGCTCACCGCCCCCGAAACCGGCGAGCGGCGGCCCGCCGCGGACGCCGCCACCGTGGAATTCCGCGGCCTGCGCCGGGCCTTCGGCCAGGCAGTCGCCCTCGACGGCCTCGATCTGACCGTGCGGCCGGGTGAACTCCTCGCCCTGCTCGGCCCGTCCGGCTGCGGCAAGACCACCGCGCTGCGGATGCTCGCCGGCTTCGAGCACCCCGACTCCGGCGAGGTCCTCGTCGACGGCGAGGACGTCACCCGGGTACCGGCCCACCGCCGCGACGCCGGCATGGTCTTCCAGTCGTACAGCCTCTTCCCCCATCTGAGCGCGCTCGACAACGTCGCGTTCGGGCTGCGCATGCGCAAGGTGCGCACGGCCGAACGACGTGCCCGCGCCGCCGAACTGCTGGAACTGGTCGGTCTGGCCGACAAGGGCGAGCGCTACCCGCACCAGCTCTCCGGTGGCCAGCAGCAGCGGATCGCGCTGGCCCGCGCGCTCGCCCTGCGCCCGCGCGTGCTGCTGCTCGACGAACCGCTGTCCGCGCTGGACGCCAAGGTACGGCTGACGCTCCGTGAGGAGATCCGCCGGCTCCAGCAGGAACTCGGCATCACCACGCTGTTCGTGACGCACGATCAGGAAGAGGCACTGTCCATGGCCGACCGGGTCGCGGTGATGCGCGCCGGGCGCCTTGAGCAGTGCGCGGAACCCGCCGAGCTCTACGGCCGCCCCGCCACCGCCTTCGTCGCCGAGTTCGTCGGCACGATGAGCCGGATCCCGGGTGTGCTCGGCGAGGACCGCACCACCGTCGAGGTCCTGGGCCGACGGCTGCCCGTGGACGGCGAGCCGATCGACGGCCCCACCGTGGACGTCCTCGTGCGCCCCGAGGCGCTCCGGGTCGCCGCCGACCCCGAGGGCGACGCCCGGGTCGTCGCCACGGCCTTCCTCGGCGCGGCGACCCGCGTCACCGTCCGCCTCGCCGACGGCACCGAGGCCAAGGCGGACCTGCCCACGCACGAGGCCGCGGCCCTCGCCTCCGGCACGGCCGCGACGGTGACCCTGCCGGACCGGCCGGTCCTGGTTGCCGCGCGTGAGCGCTGAGCCCGGGCCCCCGATGCACCGTCCCTCGTTACCCCGCGGGGAGCGTCCGGTCGATCACGCCGGGATCCCCCGGATCCCGGATGACCGACCGGACGGCCCCTGTGCCCCCTGTGGCGCCCGTGCGCCGCAGTACGCCCCGCAGCCGTGTGCGACCCCACGCCCGTATCCGCTGCACGTCGTGAAAGAGAGCCCCGTGACCCACCGCACCGCCCCCGCACCGTCCCTGCAGGCCGTCCTGTTCGACATGGACGGAACCCTCGTGGACACCGAGCAGCTGTGGTGGGAGGCCGTCGACAAGGTGGCGGCGGGGCTGGGGTACGGCCTCACGGACGGCGACCAGCCCGATGTGCTGGGCCGGCCCGTCGAGCACACGGCCGCCGTGCTCGGCCGGGCCGTCGGCGCGGACGTCGAGCAGGTCGCCGGCGCACTGCACCGGGAGTTCGCGGCCCGGGTGCGCGCCGGGGTCGTGCCGCGCCCCGGTGCCGTCGACCTGCTCGTCGCGCTGCGCAGCGAGGGCGTCCCCACCGCCCTCGTCACCGCGTCCCCGCGCCAGGTGGCCGACATCGTCCTGGACGCGCTGGACCGGCTGGGCGCGGGCCGTTTCACGACCACCGTCACCGCCGACGACACCCCCCGCACCAAGCCCGACCCCGACCCCTACCTCGCCGCCTGCGCCGCCCTCGGTGTGCCGCCGGAGGCCTGTGTGGCCGTCGAGGACACCCCGACCGGTGTCGCGTCGGCCGAGGCGGCGGGCTGCCAGGTCCTTGCCGTGCCGTCACTCGCGCCGATCGACCCGGCGCCCGGGCGCACGGTGCTGGCCAGCCTGGCCGACACCTCGCCCGACCGGCTCCGCTCGCTGCTCGGGCCGGCCGCCGGACTCCCCGACGGTCGGGCGGGAATCCCGCGCCAGGCCCTCGGCCCCCGCTTCCCGGTCGAGGCGTTCACCACCCGCCGCGCCCGCGTCGGCGACCCCTTCCACATGACCGTCGCCGGTCTCGTCCGCAGCACGCACCCGGTCACCTTCGCCAAGGCGGAAGGACCGGAGTGGGCCCGGGTGGGCGACGACGGCACGATCACCGGCATCCCCGCCGAGGCGGGGGACACCGAGGTCACCGTCACCGCCACCGACCCCCATGGCGGCACGGCCCTGATCACGGCCCGCGTGCCCGTCGCCGCCGCCGACGAGCCCCTGGTCCGCTCGCTGCGCGTCATGAGCTGGAACCTCTGGCTGGGCGGCACGAGCATCGACGGGCACCGGGACAAGCAGCTGAAGGTGCTCCTCGACGCGGACGTCGACGTCGTCGGGCTCCAGGAGACTCTCGCCACCTCGGCCCAGGAACTGGCCGAAGCGCTCGGCTGGGACCACCACCGGGCGGGCGACAACCTGGGCATCCTCTCCCGCTACCCGATCACCGGCCGCCTCGGCGCTCCCGACCCAGGCTTCTACGGCGCGACCGGAGCCCGTATCCGCCTCGACGACCGGCAGCACGGCGCGGACGCCGCCCCGCAGGAGATCGTCCTGTGGTCCGCCCACCTCGGGTACACCCCGTACGGCCCGTACGACGCCTGCTTCGACGGGCTGGAGGAGGACCGGCTCATCGCCCGTGAGGAGGAGTCGGGACGGCTCGGCCAGATCCGCGACATCCTGCGCGACCTCGCCCCCGACCTCGCTCGCAGCGCCACGACGCCCGTCCTGCTGGTCGGCGACTTCAACGCCCCCTCGCACCTCGACTGGACGGCCGCCGCCGCACCCGCGCACGGCGGTCGCGGCCCCGTCGCGTGGCCCGTGACCCTGGCCGCCGAGGCGGCCGGGCTGCGCGACTCCTACCGGGAGGCCCACCCCGATCCGGTGCTCGACCCGGGCGTCACCTGGTCGCCCATCCATCCGGTGCACGAGGACGGCAGCGGACGTCCCGAGCCGCAGGACCGCATCGACTTCGTGCTGTGTGCGGGGGACCGGCTGGAGGTGAACGACTCCACCGCTCTGACCAGCGGAAACGTCCGCCACTGGCCGGACGTCGCTGCCAATGAGTGGCCATCCGACCACGCGGCGGTGGTCACCACGTTCGGCCTGCGACCGGCCGGGACGGCGACATCGCGCAAGGAATCACCGCAGGAGGCCTGACACGCGCAACGGATCGCACAGTGGCGCGCAACATCGGCGCCTTGTCCTGGTTGAAGACCGGACCGTACCGTCTATGCGTCCCCGCAACTTACGCACCGGTGAGGTCCCGCCCATGCCCGCGCTGCGCGCCGCCCTGCTCCAGAGCTCCGGCACCCCCGGCTCCGTCGTCGAGAACCTGAAGGTCCTCGACGCGGCCGCCGGCCGGGCCGCGGCGGCAGGCGCCGGCCTCCTGGTGACACCCGAGATGTTCCTCACCGGGTACGCGATCGGCGACGCCGTGCCGAAGCTCGCCGAGCCCGCAGATGGCGACTCCGCGGACGCGGTCGCCGAGATCGCCGCACGCCACGGCATCGCCGTCGCCTACGGCTTCCCCGAGCGGGACGGGGAGACGGTCTACAACGCGGTCCAGCTCGTCGACGCCGACGGCCGGCGCCTGGCCACCTACCGCAAGACGCACCTGTTCGGCTGCTTCGAGCGCGAGTGGTTCACGCCCGGCGACCGGCCCGTCGTCCAGGCCGAGCTGGGCGGCCTGCGCATCGGCCTGATGATCTGCTACGACGTGGAGTTCCCCGAGAACGTCCGCGCCCACGCCCTCGCCGGTACCGACCTGCTGCTGGTGCCCACCGCGCAGATGCACCCGTTCCAGTTCGTCGCCGAGTCGCTGGTTCCGGTGCGCGCCTTCGAGAACCAGATGTACGTCGCGTACGTCAACCGCACCGGCCCCGAGGGCGAGTTCGAGTTCGTCGGGCTCTCCACGCTGGCCGGGCCCGACGGTGTCGCCCGGGCCCGTGCGGGCCGCGGCGAGGAGCTGGTGTTCGGTGACGCCGACCCGGAGTTCCTGGCCGCCTCGCGGGAGAACAACCCCTACCTCCGCGACCGCCGCCCGGGACTGTACGCGTCCCTCGTCTGACCTTCGCCGCCCCGCCCCGCCCCCAGCTTCATCTGCAAGGAGTCCGTACCCCATGACGTCCACGGTGCCCCCCGCCGTCCCGCACAACGACGCGCAGCCGCCGATCACCATGTTCGGCCCGGACTTCCCCTACGCGTACGACGACTTCCTCGCCCACCCCGCGGGCCTCGGCCAGATACCGGCGACCGAGCACGGCACCGAGGTGGCGATCGTCGGCGGCGGCCTCTCCGGCATCGTCACGGCGTACGAGCTGATGAAGATGGGCCTCAAGCCCGTCGTCTACGAGGCCGACCAGATCGGCGGCCGGCTGCGCACCGTCGGCTTCGACGGCTGCGACGAGAGCCTCAACTGCGAGCTGGGCGCGATGCGCTTCCCGCCGTCGTCGACCGCGCTCCAGCACTACATCGACCTGGTCGGTCTCGAGACCAGTCCGTTCCCGAACCCGCTCGCCGAGGCCACCCCGTCGACCGTCGTCGACCTCAAGGGCGAGTCGCACTACGCCGAGACCGTGGACGACCTGCCCGAGGTCTACCGCCAGGTCGCCCAGGCGTGGAACGCCTGCCTGGAGGAGGGCGCCGACTTCTCCGACATGAACCAGGCCATGCGCGAGCGCGACGTCCCGCGCATCCGCGCGATCTGGGCCAAGCTCGTCGAGAAGCTCGACAACCAGACCTTCTACGGCTTCCTCTGCGACTCCGAGGCCTTCAAGTCCTTCCGCCACCGCGAGATCTTCGGCCAGGTCGGCTTCGGCACCGGCGGCTGGGACACCGACTTCCCCAACTCCATCCTGGAGATCCTGCGCGTCGTCTACACCGAGGCCGACGACCACCACCGCGGCATCGTCGGCGGCTCCCAGCAGCTGCCGATGCGCCTGTGGGAGCGCGAGCCGCAGAAGATCGTCCACTGGGCACAGGGCACGTCGCTCGCCTCGCTGCACGACGGCACGCCGCGCCCCGCCGTCACCCGGCTGCACCGCACCGCCGGCAACCGCATCACGGTCACGGACGCCTCCGGCGACATCCGCTCCTACCAGGCCGTCGTCTTCACGGCCCAGTCCTGGATGCTGCTGTCCAAGATCGCCTGCGACGACGAGCTGTTCCCGATCGACCACTGGACGGCGATCGAGCGCACCCACTACATGGAGTCCAGCAAGCTCTTCGTGCCCGTCGACCGGCCGTTCTGGCTGGACAAGGCCGTCGACGACGAGGGCAACCCGACCGGCCGTGACGTCATGTCGATGACGCTGACGGACCGCATGACCCGCGGCACGTACCTGCTGGACAACGGCCCGGACAAGCCCGCCGTGATCTGCCTGTCCTACACCTGGTGCGACGACAGCCTGAAGTGGCTGCCGCTGTCGGCGAACGAGCGCATGGAGGTCATGCTCAAGTCGCTCGGCGAGATCTACCCGAAGGTCGACATCCGCAAGCACATCATCGGCAACCCGGTGACCGTGTCCTGGGAAAACGAGCCCTACTTCATGGGAGCGTTCAAGGCCAACCTGCCCGGCCACTACCGCTACCAGCGGCGCCTGTACACGCACTTCATGCAGGAGCGCCTCCCCGAGGACAAGCGGGGCATCTTCCTCGCGGGCGACGACATCTCCTGGACGGCCGGCTGGGCCGAGGGCGCTGTGCAGACCGCCCTCAACGCCGTCTGGGGCGTGATGCACCAGCTCGGCGGCACCACCGACCCGACGAACCCGGGCCCCGGCGACGTGTACGACGAGATCGCGCCGGTCGAGCTGCCGGAGGACTGAGGCAGGGCCTCGACCGAGGCCTGCCGACGAGGCGCGGCCCCCATCGGGGCCGCGCCGCCTTCCGACCCGGGCCGCCGGGGGAACCCACGAGGTACCCCGGCGGCCCGCATCAACATCCGGCGGCCGTCAGACCCCGGCCGCCCGCGCCGCCGTGTACACCTCGGCGGCCACGTCCTTCAGCTCCTGCGCGTCCCGCGAGGTGCCCTGGAGGTCGATCAGGATCTCCTGCAGACCCACCTCGGCGTGCGCCACGAGGTCCTCGACGATCTGCTCCACGCTGCCCTGGAACGGCGCCCTGCCCTCGCCATCGAAGGGCTTGGGCATGTACTGGGCGTTGACCCGCACGACCGACTGCACCGGCTCGGTGCGGCCCCGCTCGGCGGCCAGGTCCTGGAGCTGCCGCCACTGCGCGGCCAGCTGCGGCGCCCCCATGCCGACCGGCATCCATCCGTCGGCGCGGTCGACGAGCCGTCGCAGCGCACGCGGGCTGTTCGCGGGCAGCAGGATGGGAATGGGCCGCGCCGGCTTCGGGCCGACTTCGGACGGGGCGATCGTCGTCAGCCGCCCCTCGTACGACACGGGGTCGGGCCCCCAGACGGCCCGGCAGACGTCGATCAGCTCGTCCAGGACCCGGCCGCGCTCCTCGAACGGCGCGACCGACGCCGCCGCGTACTCGTCGTGGGACCAGCCGGTGCCGATGCCCGCGACCACCCGGCCGCCGCTCGCCGCGTCCAGCGAGGCCAGCGTGCGGGCCAGCTGGAACGGCACATGCAGCGGCGCGATCAGCACGCTGGTGCCGAGCCGGGCCCGCTCGGTGGCGCCGGCCGCCAGCGTCAGCGTGACCAGCGGGTCGGCGACCGAGCGGTACTCGTCCGGCCAGGGCAGGCCCGGGATGCCGTACAGGCCCTGTGTCGTGGACTCCGGGAACAGGACCCGCTCGAACACCCACAGACTCTCGTAACCGATCTCCTCGGCCGCCTTCGCCACCTCGGGGACGTCACGCCCCAGGTCGTACTGCTTCATCTGCGGAAGGCCCAGCCCGAGTCGAGTCGCCATACGCGTGCTCCTTCACAGTCGGTGTCGTGCTGTCGGTGTCCCGCTGTCCGGATCGAGGTGGGCGCGTCCCGCCGCGTCCGGGACGGCCAACGTACAGCGCTCATGGGGAAGTTCCGCATGCAACGAACCCGACTGGCCGGATCGGTGCGACGGCCCGGGTCCCGGACCCGGGCCGTCCGCATCCGCCAACCCGGATCAGCCGGGGAGCGGGGTGAGCAGCATGCGGCCCACCAGGCCGGCCGCGGCGTCCAGCCGCTGCGCGCATTCGTCCGCGAGCGCGGGTGCCCCGCGCAGCGCCCACAGCGCCCGCGCGGCGGACCAGGCACCGGCGCGCGCGTGCTCCAGGCTCCAGGAGCCCAGCAGATGGGTCAGCGGATCGGCGATCCGGAGGACGTCGGGCCCGGGCACCAGGTCCTCGCGGATGCGCTCCTCCAGGGCGACGAGGACGTCGCCCACGTCCTCGAACTCGTCCTCCAGGCCTGCGGGTTCGCAGCCGAGTGCATGACAGGCGTCCACGACGGCGAGCGCGAGATCGTGCCCGACGTGGGCGTTGATGCCCGCGAGCGCGAACTGCATGGGGTGGACGCCGGGGTGGCGCCGGTACTGGAACAGGGGCCGCCAGCAGGCGGGCGCGCGGCGGTCCGCGGTCACCGCGGCGACCGCCGTCAGGTAGTGCTCGGCGAACCGTACGTCCAGCGTCGCGGCGGCCCTGCGGTCGGGGAGACCGCCCGCGTCGATGCGCCGGCCGGTCTCCTCCGTGACGGTCAGGTAGACGCGGTTGAAGACCGCGACCCCGTCACCGGCGGGCCAGCCCGCGGCCAGCGCCCGCATCCGGGTGATCACCCCGTCGACGCCCTGTCGCGGGCCGGTGGACTGTTCCAACTGCGCCATGCGGGCAGGGTCCCAGCCCCGGCCCGGCCCGTGTGCCGTCCGGAACGGGGGTTCCCCGGAACGGGGTAACGGATGGACGGCGCGCGCCGCGTCGCCCTGTCGGTCACGAGCGCGGCCGCCCGGCGCCGGTCATGCCCCGCCGCGCTCGCCGGGGTGCCCGTCCGCGCTCGTCTCCTCGGCCCGGGGGGTCCGCTCGTCGTACGCCGACGTACCCGAGTCGAGCAGCGGCTCCTGCGTCTTGAGATGGGCGGGTGCGAGGGCCCGCAGCGCGTGGTAGCCGGTGATGACGACCAGGGTGCCGAGCGCGATGCCGCTGAGCGAGAACGTGTCCGTGAACTTCAGGCTGACGTTGCCGATACCGATGATGATGCCCGCGGCGGCCGGGACCAGGTTCAGCGGATTGCGCAGATCGACCCCGGCGTTGATCCAGATCTGGGCGCCGAGCAGGCCGATCATGCCGTACAGGATGACGGTGATGCCGCCGAGGACGCCGCCCGGGATCGCGGCGACCACCGCGCCGAACTTCGGGCACAGCCCGAACAGCAGAGCGAAACCGGCGGCGGCCCAGTACGCGGCCGTCGAGTAGACGCGGGTCGCGGCCATCACACCGATGTTCTCGGAGTACGTCGTGTTGGGCGGGCCGCCGACCGCGGTGGACAGCATGGACGCGGCACCGTCCGCGGAGATCGCGGTGCCGAGCTCGTCGTCGAGGGGGTCGCCGGTCATCTCGCCGACGGCCTTCACATGGCCCGCGTTCTCCGCGACCAGCGCGATGACCACGGGCAGCGCGACCAGGATCGCCGACCACTGGAAGCTCGGGGCGTGGAAGGACGGCAGCCCGAACCAGTCCGCCCTGCCGACCCCCGACAGATCCAGCCGCCAGTGGTCGACGGCCTGCGTCCCGCCGTTCACCGAGTGGATCCTGCCGAAGATCCGGTCGAAGACCCAGGAGATCCCGTAGCCGAAGAGCAGCCCCAGGAAGATCGCGATCCGGGACCAGAAGCCGCGCAGACACACCACGGCAAGGCCGGTGAACAGCATCACGAGCAGCGCGGTCCACTGGTCCTGCGGCCAGTACGTCGAGGCGGTGACCGGCGCCAGGTTGAAGCCGATCAGCATGACCACCGCGCCCGTGACGATCGGCGGCATCGTGGCGTGGATGATCCGCGCCCCGAACCGTCGCACCGCGAGCCCCACCAGGAACAGCGCGACACCGACCACGAACACCGCGCCGGTCACCGTGGCGCTGGTGCCGCCCTGCGCGCGGATCACCGCCGCGACGCCGACGAACGACAGCGAGCAGCCGAGATAGCTCGGCACCCGGCCACGGGTCGCCAGCAGGAAGATCACGGTCGCGACGCCGGACATCATGATGGCGAGGTTCGGGTCGAGCCCCATCAGCACCGGCGCGACGAAGCTGGCCCCGAACATGGCCACCACGTGCTGGGCCCCGAGTCCGACGGTGCGCGGCCACGACAGCCGCTCGTCGGGTCGGACGACGGCACCGGGCGCAGGGGTGCGCCCGTCGCCGTGCAGCCTCCAGCGCACGCCGAGATCCATGGAAACGTTCTGCTTTCTGTCTGCCGGGCGGGACGCGCCGGGAGGGCGGGGGCGCCGGAGGGGCCGTTGACGATCGGCCAACCATGGTAATCCGGCCATGCCGGGGTCCCGTCCGCGCGTGCGGTCGACCGCCTGTGCCTCGGGTCGCCCGCGTGTCAGGGCGCGCATGCGTCAGGCCGCCCGGGTGTCAGGCCGCCCGGGTGTCGGGCAGCCCGTGCGCCAAGCCACGCGCTCGTCATGGCCGCGTGCGTCGGAGCCCCATGCGCGCAGGCGGCCCGCGTGTCAGGGCCGCGGCTCCGCGGGGGCCGCCCGGGTCGCCGCGGTCTGCGCCGGGATCCGCTCCCCGGTCCGCAGCACCCCCGCCCCGGCCGCAAGACCGCAGGCGAGCACCGCCACCACCCCGAACGACACCACCAGGCTCGTGGTCTGCGCGATCGACCCGATCACCGACGGAGCGACGAGCCCCGATGTGTAGGTGATCGTGGCGACGCCGGCGATCGCCCGGCTCGGATGCGGCCCGCTGCGCCCGGCGGCCGCGAAGGCCAGCGGCACGACGACCGCGATGCCGAGACCGAGCAGCGCGAATCCGGTCACGGCCACGGCAGGGTGCCGGGCGATCACGACGAGCAGCCCGCCGAGCCCGGCCAGTACCCCGCTCATCCGTACCGTCCGCACCGCCCCGTACCGGTCCACCACCGCGTCCCCCGCCATCCGGGCCATCGCCATCGTGAGCGCGAACCCCGTGGTCGACATGGCGGCCGACCCCGCCGACGTGCCGAGGACGTCGTGCAGATAGACCGCCGACCAGTCGAGGCCGGCGCCCTCGGCGAACACCGCGCAGAAGCCCAGCGCGCCGATCAGCACCGCGGACCTGGGCGGCAGCGCGAACCGCGGCGGCGGCTCCTCCTCGCGCGCCGGCCGCAGGTCCAGCACGCCCTGGCAGGCCACAAGACCGGCCAGGGTGAGCACCGCCGAGGCCAGCGCATGGTGCAGCCGTGCGTCCGAGCCGAGCTGCGCGGCGAGCATCCCGGACGCGGAGCCGATCAGGGCGCCCGCACTCCACATACCGTGCAGCCCGGACATGATCGACTTGCCCAGGCGGTTCTCGACCTCGACGCCGAGCGCGTTCATCGCCACGTCCGACATGCCCGCCGTCGCGCCGTACACGAAGAGCGCCGCGCACAGCGCGATCAGGTTCGGCGCGCACGCGGGCAGCGCGAGCGACAGCGTCCACAGGGCGAGCAGGCCGCGCAGCGCCGCGCGGCTGCCGAAGCGGTGGGCGACCCGGCCCGCCCACGGCATCGCCAGCGAGGCACCGATCGCCGGGAACGCGAGCGCTACGCCGAGCAGGCCCGCGCTCACCCCGGAGTGGTCCTGCACCCAGGGCACACGGGTCGCGAACGAACCGGTGACCGCACCGTGCACACAGAACACGGCCGCGACGGCGTACCGGGCACGCCGCACCGCGCCCCCGTCGTGTACCTCTTCTCCCATACGGACATCCCTCCCCGGGTCTCCCTCGATGGTGGGTCGCACCACGCCCGCGCGCCGTCCGCGGGAGCCCTCCGGCCGGAGGGCTCCCACCGCCTCCTACAGAGTGCTGCCGAACCGTCGTTCCAGGTACTCATCGAACGTGCCCCTGCCCACGGCCCGCTCGGGCGTCAGATGACCGCCGGCCCGCATGCCCGCGTAGGCCTTGCCCGCGAGTCGTACGTCGAGCAGCGGCCGGCGCCTGCCCGTGGCCCGCTGCCAGGAGCGGGCCAGCTGCCGGAACGACCGCACCTGGGGGCCTCCCATGTCCGCCACCCGTCCCGCGGGCGCGCCGCCGGCCAGCTCGGCAAGCCGGTCGGCGACCTCCGCCACCTCGATGGGCTGATCGCTCACGCCCGCCGGGAGCAGCATCACCGGAAGCTTCGCCAGGCCCTGGAGCAGGGTCACGACAAGATCGTGGAACTGCGTGGTCCGCAGGATGGTCCAGCCGAGCCCCGACTCCTCGATCTGCTGCTCCACGGCGAGCTTGGACCGGTAGTAACCCAGGGGTACGACGTCCACGCCGACGATCGAGATGTAGACGAGATGGGCGACGCCCGCCCTGCGGCACGCCTCGATCAGATGCGACGCGGCCTGCTCGTCCCCGCCGCGCGGGTTGCTGGCGCAGTGCACGACCACGTCCACGCCCGCCACCGCCGCGTCCAGGCCGGAGCCCTCGATCAGGTCGACGGCGTACGGCTCGGCGTGCCGGCTCAGCACCCGCACCTCGCTGCCCCGGTCCCGCAGCCTCTCGACGACGAGCCTGCCGAGTGTGCCCGTGCCTCCGGTCACCAGTACGACGCTCATGCGGTTCAGCCCCTTCGAACGGTCGGCGCTCCCGTGCGGAGCGCCCGTCGCCCGCTGAGAACCGAGCGGCGCCCGGAAATGTGACAGCCGGAGCGCACGCATTCCCCGGACACCGGCCGGGGGTTCCTCAGACGGCGGCCAGCTGCCGCCGGACGAAGTCGAGTTTGTCCGGATTGACCACGGCGTGCACCTCCGCGATCAGGCCGTCCCGCAGCTCGAACGTCGCGACGCCGACAAGTGCCTCTCCCGCCCGCGCGATCAGGGCCGGTGCGGCGTTGATCTCCGCGACCGAGTACTCCAGGCCCGTGGCGAACCTCGTCGACCCGCCCGCCAGGAACCGCAGCACCTTCGCGCGGCCCAGGATCGGCCGCCGGGCAGCGGAGACCTTGCCGCCGCCGTCGCCCCACCACGTCACGTCGTCGGCGAGCAGCTTCTCCAGCCCCGCCAGATCACCCTCGCGGGCGGCCGACAGAAACGACTCGACGAGCCCCTGCCGGAGCTCGGGCGCCGGCGTGAACCGCGTCCCGCCGGACGTCACGTGCCGCACCGCCCTGCGGTACAGCTGACGGCAGTTGGCCTCGCCGATGTCCAGTACGGAGGCGATCTCACGGTGGCTGTAGGCGAACGCCTCGCGCAGGACGTACACCGCGCGCTCCGTCGGCGTCAGCCGCTCCAGCAGGAGGAGGAGCGCCGTCGACACGGCGTCGCGCTGCTCCGCCGACTCCAGCGGGCCGAGCGTGCCGTCCGACGTGACCACCGGCTCCGGCAGCCACGGCCCCGGGTACTCCTCGCGGCGCGCACGCGCCGAGGTGAGCCGGTTCAGGCACAGATGCGTGACGACCTTCGCCAGCCAGGCCGCCGGGTGCACGACGGCGGCGCGGTCCGCGCCGCTCCAGCGCAGATACGCGTCCTGCACCACGTCCTCCGCCTCGTGCGCGGAGCCCAGCATCCGGTAGGCCAGGCCGAACATCCTCGGGCGGTGGGTCTGGAACTCCTCGGCGAGTGCACGGTTCACGGAGATCAGCGTGCCAGAGGGGCGTCCGGCCGCCCGCAGCGCACCGGCCCCCCGGGATCGGCCGGGCGGCGGTCGGGTGGCTTGTGAGCCAGTACACAGGAATTCACCCGCATGGGTGCGACGGACCGTGGCAGACTGGCCCTGTACCAGAAGCAGCGCACTCCGGGGTCGGTGAAAGTCCGAACCGGCGGTTACAGTCCGCGACCCGGCCGCATCCAGTGGCCGGTTGACCAGGTGAAATTCCTGGACCGACGGTTAAAGTCCGGATGGGAGGCAGTGCGCGGCGGGCGGGCAGCCATGCACGCCGCCGACGGTTCGTCCATGCGGACGGACCTTTTCCGGCGTCGTTCCCGGCGTCCGTGCCCGTTCATTCTGTCGTCATCGACAGGCCCCGGAGTCCGTGCCCGAAGAGGCAGGAGGACCCGGTGGCCACCGCAGCCGAAGCAGACGCCATGCGGCGCGCGATCGCGCTCGCCGCGCGCGGACTCGGCTCCACCAGCCCCAACCCCGTCGTCGGCTGCGTCCTCCTCGACGCCACCGGCGCCGTCGTCGGCGAAGGCTTCCACCAGCGCGCGGGCGGCCCGCACGCCGAGATCCATGCCCTGCGCGCGGCCGGTGGGAAGGCCCGCGGCGCCACCGCGGTCGTCACCCTCGAACCCTGCAACCACACCGGCCGCACGGGACCCTGCGCGCAGGCCCTCATCGAGGCCGGTGTGACCCGCGTCGTGTACGCGGTCGCCGACCCCACCCCCACCGCGACCGGCGGAGCCGCCACGCTGCGCGCCGCCGGAGTCGACGTCGAGGGCGGGCCGCTCGGCGCCGAGGCCGAGGCCGGCAACATCGCCTGGCTCACCGCCATGCGGCTCGGCCGGCCCCATGTCACCTGGAAGTACGCCGCCACGCTGGACGGCCGGATCGCCGCGGCCGACGGCACCAGCCGGTGGATCAGCTCGCCCGAGTCCCGCGCCGACGTGCACCGGCTGCGCGCCGAGAGCGACGCCGTCGTCGTGGGCTCCGGCACCGCCCGCGCCGACGACCCGCACCTCGCGGTCCGCGGCGTCGACGGCGCCCTCCAGCCGCTGCGCGTCGTCCTCGACAGCAACGCCACGGCCGTACGTCCCGGCGCGCGCGTCCTCGACGACGCGGCCCCCACCCTGATCGCCGTCGCCGATGACGCGGACGCCGGTCATCTGCCCGACGTCGTGCGCCTGCCGCGCGCGGCCGGTGGCGGCCTGGACGTCTCCGCCCTCCTGGACGCCCTGCACACCCGCGGCGTCCGCTCCGTCCTTCTCGAAGGCGGTCCGACCCTGGCAGGCGCGTTCGTCGCCGCCGGAGCCGTCGACCGCGTCGTCGGCTATCTCGCGCCCGTCCTGCTGGGCGCCGGACCCGCCGTGCTGGACCACGCAGGAATCACCACGATCGCCGATGCGCTGAGGCTCGACGTGACGGAGTCCGTACGCATCGGCCCCGATCTGCGCATCACCGCCACCCTCCGAGTGAAGGAGCACTGAGTGTTCACCGGAATCGTCGAAGAGCTGGGCGAGATCACCGCCGTCGAGGACCTCGGCGACGCGTCGCGCTTCCGGCTGCGCGGGCCCGTCGTCACCGAAGGCGCGAAGCACGGCGACTCCATCGCCGTCAACGGCGTCTGCCTCACCGTAGTGGAGCAGGAGGGCGACGAGTTCACCGCCGACGTCATGGCGGAGACCCTCGACCGGTCCAGCCTCGGCGCGCTCGCCGTCGGCTCCCGCGTCAACCTGGAGCGGCCCACCGCGGTCGGCGCCCGGCTCGGCGGACACATCGTCCAGGGACACGTCGACGGCACCGGCTCGGTCATCGAGCGCAAGCCGTCCGAGAACTGGGAGATCGTCAGGATCTCACTGCCCGCGGAGCTGTCCCGCTACGTGGTGGAGAAGGGCTCCATCACCGTCGACGGCATCAGCCTCACGGTCGTCGACGCGGGCCCCGACTACTTCACCATCAGCCTCATCCCGACCACCCTCGAACTGACCACGCTCGGCTTCAAGCAGCCCGGCGACCCGGTCAACCTCGAGGTCGACGTCGTCGCCAAGTACGTCGAGCGGCTGCTCGGCTCCCGCGCCCAGGCCGAGGGGTCCGCGAAGTGAGCGCCCTGACCTGGCTCAACTCCGAGGCGTTCACCGTCTTCGGACAGCACGTCATCTGGTCCGACATGGCCGGCAACACCATCGGCCTGGTCGCGCTCGCGCTCGGCTGGCGGCGCTCCGTGTGGACCTGGCCCGCCCAGTTCCTCTCCGGCGTCGTCCTCGTCGCCGCCTACGCCTCCGCCCACCTGTCCGGCGGCGTGGGCAAGCAGCTCCTCGTCATCGGCGTGGCGCTGTGGGGCTGGCGGCAGTGGAGCCGCGGCACCCGGCAGGCGCAGGACGGCTCCATCGCCGTCCGGTTCGCGACCTGGCAGGAGCGGGGTGTGCTGATCGGCGGCACCGCGCTCGGCACCCTCGCCGTGGGCGGGCTGTTCACCGCGATGCCCGACCTGTCGTGGAACCCGTGGCCCGACGCGTACATCTTCGTCGGCACCCTCGCCGCGATGGTCGCCCAGGCACGCGGCCTCGTCGAGTTCTGGTTCGCCTGGCTGCTCGTCGACGTCGTCGGCGTCCCGCTCGCCTTCAGCGGCGGGCTCGCCTTCTCCGGTCTTGTCTACGTCATCTATTTCGCCCTGGTCCTGTGGGGCATGCGCGACTGGTGGCTGCGCTCCCGCGCAGCTGCCCGGCCCGTTCTGGAAGGAGCCCCGGCATGACTGCGGCACCCATCTGGTACACCGACGGCGTCGAGGAGTTCGAACTCGACCCCATCGAACAGGCGATCGCCGACATCGCGGCCGGCCGGCCCGTCGTCGTGGTCGACGACGAGGACCGGGAGAACGAGGGCGACCTCGTCATCGCGGCCGAGAAGGCGACGCCCGAGATCGTCGCCTTCATGATGACCGAGTGCCGCGGTCTCATCTGCGCCCCCATGGAGGGGGACGAGCTGGACCGGCTCGAACTGCCGCAGATGGTCGACCACAACACCGAGTCGATGCGGACCGCGTTCACCGTCTCCGTCGACGCGAGCGCCGCGCACGGCGTGTCCACCGGCATCTCGGCCGCCGACCGCGCCACCACGCTGCGGATGCTCGCCGGCGGCGAGGCGGGCCCGGCCGACTTCGTGCGGCCCGGCCACATCTTCCCGCTGCGCGCCAAGCCCGGCGGCGTCCTCACCCGCAACGGCCACACCGAGGCGGCCGTGGACCTCGCCCGGCTCGCGGGCCTGCGGCCGGCCGGCGCGATCGTCGAGATCGCCGGCGAGGACGGCAGCATGCTGCGCCTTCCCGAGCTGGTCCCGTTCGCCCGCAAGCACGGTCTGACGATCATCTCCATCGAGGACCTGATCGCCTACCGGCGCACCTCCGAGCCGACCGTGCACCGCGAGGCCGAGGTGAACCTGCCCACCTCCTTCGGGCAGTTCACCGCCTACGGCTACCGTTCCACCGCCGACGGCGTCGAGCACGTCGCCCTCGTCCACGGCGACATCGGCGACGGCGAGGACATCCTCGTCCGCGTCCACTCCGAATGCCTCACCGGTGACATCTTCAGCTCCCAGCGCTGCGACTGCGGCCCCCAGCTGCACGCGGCCATGCAGAAGATCACCGACGAGGGCCGCGGCGTCGTCGTCTATCTGCGCGGCCACGAGGGCCGTGGCATCGGCCTGCTGTCCAAGCTGCGCGCCTACGAACTCCAGGAGCGCGGCCGCGACACCCTCGACGCCAATCTCGAACTCGGCCTGCCCGCCGACGCCCGCGACTACGGCGCCAGCGGCCAGATCCTCGTCGACCTCGGCGTGCGCAGCCTGCGGCTGATGACCAACAACCCGGACAAGACGGACGCGCTCGTCCGGCACGGCCTGACGGTCACCAGCCGCGAGCCCATGCCGATAGTGGCGGGCGAGCACAACCTGCGCTATCTGCGCACCAAGCGCGACCGCATGGGCCACGACCTGCCGTGGCTCGACGAGGCCCCGACGACGACCTCCCCCTGCGGCAACCAGTAACCACCACCCCGTACGTTCCCCAAGAGCACCCACCTACGAGGAGAAGCGCGTGAGCGGCAAGGGCGCACCCGAACTGAGCGTGAACAACTGCAGCGACCTGCGGGTCGCGGTCATCGCCGCCCAGTGGCACGAGAAGGTCATGAACGGACTCGTGGACGGCGCCCTGCGCGCCCTCCACGAGCTCGGCATCGAGGAGCCGACCGTGCTGCGTGTGCCCGGCAGCTTCGAGCTGCCCGTCGTCGCCAAGGACCTCGCGGGCCGCGGCTACGACGCGATCGTCGCCCTCGGCGTCGTGATCCGCGGCGGCACCCCCCACTTCGACTATGTGTGCCAGGGCGTCACCATCGGCCTCACCCAGGTGTCCATCGAGACCGGCGTCCCCGTCGGCTTCGGCGTGCTGACCTGCGACACCGAGGAGCAGGCCCTCGACCGGGCCGGCCTGGAGGGCTCCAACGAGGACAAGGGCCACGAGGCCGTCACCGCCGCCGTCGCCACCGCGGCCACGCTGCGCACCGTCCACGAACCCTGGCACTGAGTGAGGGACACGGGCCGCGTAGAGTAGGCACCACCATGTCCAAGAAGACGTTCGAGGAGCTCTTCACCGAGCTCCAGCACAAGGCCGCCCAGGGCGATCCCGCGACCTCCCGTACCGCCGAACTCGTCGGCAAGGGGGTCCATGCCATCGGCAAGAAGGTCGTCGAGGAGGCCGCCGAAGTCTGGATGGCCGCCGAGTACGAGGGCAAGGAAGCCGCCGCCGAGGAGATTTCGCAGCTCCTGTACCACGTCCAGGTGATGATGGTCGCCCGCGGCATCTCGCTCGACGACGTCTACGCCCACCTGTAACGCACGCCCTCCAGATCCCGTACGTCCGAGAACTCACGTTAGGAATCCGTCCTCATGCTGCGCATCGCCGTCCCCAACAAGGGTTCACTCTCCGGCCCTGCGGCGGAGATGCTGCATGAGGCCGGATACCGGCAACGGCGGGAGTCCAAGGAACTGCGCATCGTCGACCCGGTCAACGAGGTCGAGTTCTTCTACCTCCGACCCCGGGACATCGCGATCTACGTGTCCTCCGGGCGTCTCGACATCGGCATCACCGGCCGGGACCTGCTGATCGACTCGGGCGCCAACGCCGAGGAGATCCTCCCGCTCGGCTTCGCCCGCTCCACGTTCCGCTTCGCCGCCAAGCCCGGCACCGCCACGGGCGTCGACGACCTCGGCGGCACGACGGTCGCCACCTCCTACGAGGGCATCGTCGACAAGCACCTTGCGGACCGGGGCGTCGACGCGTCCGTCGTGCACCTCGACGGCGCCGTCGAGACCGCCATCGAGCTGGGCGTCGCGCAGGTCATCGCCGACGTCGTGGAGACCGGCACCTCCCTGCGCAACGCGGGGCTCGAGGTGTTCGGCGAGCCGATCATGACGTCCGAGGCGATCGTCGTGCGGCGCGTCGGAGCCGACGCCGACGAACCCAAGGTGCAGCAGTTCCTGCGCCGCCTCCAGGGCGTCCTGGTCGCCCGGACGTACGTGATGATGGACTACGACTGCCGGGCCGAGCACCTGGAGCAGGCCGTCGCGCTCACGCCGGGCCTGGAGTCCCCGACGATCTCCCCGCTGCACAACGAGGGCTGGGTCGCCGTCCGCGCCATGGTCCCCGCCAAGGACGCGCAGCGGATCATGGACGACCTGTACGCGCTGGGCGCGCGGGCCATCCTCACCACCGCCATCCACGCCTGCCGGCTCTGATGGCGGACCCCACGATGACGGAACAGACCCGGCCCGGCGGCTCCCACCCGGATCTGCCCGCCCTGCCCGTCACCTTCCGCCCCGGCCGCACCCGGGCCGTGCTGCTGACCGCCGCTGTCGCGATCTTCGTCGTGATCACGGCGGTGGCGGTGCTGCTGCCGGGACTCGGCCCGGGGGAGCGCCTCAGCTTCGTCTTCACCGCCGCGCTGTTCGCCGGCGTCCTGGTGCTGCTGAGCCGGCCCAGGGTCGTCGCCGAACCGTCCGGCGTGACTGTGGTGAACATCGCATCCTCGCGGCGCCTCGCCTGGGCCGAGATCGTCCAGGTGAACCTCCGCCCGGGTGACGCGTGGGTGTTCCTCAATCTCAGCGACGGCACGAGCCTGCCCGCGATGGGCATCCAGCCCGGTATTGCCAGGGAACGCGCCATCCGCGACGCCCGTGCCCTGCGGGACCTCGCCGAGGCGCTCGGCACCGGCCACCCGGAGCAGCATCAGGGGTGAGACCGTGCAACTCAGGGGTCGGCTCGGGGTGCTCCACCCTGACGCATCCGGCTTCCGGTTGATTAATCTGTTGGCGGGGCGCACGTCCGGTGCCGCCCCGCCCCTGTATCGGCCAGCCCGGCCCGAGCAGGGGCTCCTGCTACCCGAGGAGTGACTCCCTCCGGCGATGGACGGATCGTCCTGTAGTACCTGCGCCACCCCCTCCCGACATAGCGTGGACCGCGTCCACGCCGACGCGGAGGCGGTGGCATGACCATCCCCCTGCTGCTCCTCGGAGCGGCGTTCGTGCTGATCCTCGCGAACGGCTTCTTCGTGGCCGCCGAATTCGGCCTGGTCACCGTCGAGCGGCCGGACGCCGAGGAGGCGGCTGCCCGGGGCGACCGACGGGCCCGTACCGTCGTCGACTCGCTCAAGGAGCTGTCCTTCCAGCTCTCCGGCACCCAGCTCGGCATCACCATCACCTCGCTCGTCGTCGGCATGCTCGCCGAGCCGGCGCTCGCGGCGCTGCTGGAGGGCCCGTTCACCGCGATCGGGATCCCCGAGGGCGCCGCGCCCGGCGTGGCCGTGGTCGTGGGCATGCTGCTCGCGTCGGCGGTCCAGATGGTGATCGGTGAGCTCGTGCCCAAGAACTGGGCCGTCTCCCGGCCCCTGCAGGTCGCGCGCTTCGTCGCGGGACCGCAGCACCTCTTCGCCCGGCTGTTCCGCCCGGTGATCTCCGCGCTGAACGCCGTCGCGAACCGGCTGGTGCGCGCCCTGGGAGTGGAGCCCGCCGAGGAGCTGGCCTCCGCCCGTACCCCCGGCGAACTGGTCTCGCTCGCCCGTCACTCGGCGCGGGCCGGTGCCCTGGAACAGGACACCGCCGACCTGTTCGTCCGCACCCTCTCCCTCGCCGACCTCACCGCGCAGCACGTGATGACCCCGCGGGTGAAGGTCAGCGCCCTGCAGTCGTCGGCGACCGCGGAGGATGTGGTGAACCTCACCCGCGCCACGGGCCTGTCCCGTTTCCCGGTCTACCGGGAGCGCATCGACGAAATAGTCGGCATGGTCCACCTCAAGGACGCCCTCGCGGTGCCCGTCCACGACCGGCTGCGCACCCCCGTGGGCCGCATCGCACAGGCCCCGCTCCTCGTCCCCGAGACCCTCCCCGTACAGCCGCTGCTCGAACAGCTGCGCAGTCAGCAACCGATCGCCGTCGTCGTCGACGAGTACGGCGGCACCGCCGGTGTCGTCACGCTGGAGGACATCGTCGAGGAGCTCGTCGGCGAGGTCCGCGACGAGCACGACGGGCACGATCTGCCCGAACTCGCCACCGCCCCGTCCGAGGACGGCAGGCCTGCCTGGGACGCGGACGGCAGCTGCCGGGTCGACCTGCTCCAGCGCATCGGCCTGGAGGCCCCCGAGGGCCCCTACGAGACGGTCGCGGGGCTGGTCGCCGACCTCCTCGGCCGCATTCCCGCCGCCGGTGACCGGGCCGAGCTGCCCGGCTGGCGGCTGTCGGTGCGCCAGGTCGAGCACTACCGCGCCGAGCGGGTACGCATCGTCAGGACGGCGGACCCGGTCGCCGCCGCCGGCACGGCGGAGGCCGTCCGATGAGTCTGCTGCAACTGCTGTTCGCCGCGCTCCTCGTGTTCGCCAACGGCTTCTTCGTCGGCGCCGAGTTCGCGCTGGTCTCCGTACGCCGCAGCCAGATCGAGCCGTTGGGGACGAGCCGGGCCCGCCAGGTCCTGTACGGCCTGGAGAACCTGCCGCAGATGATGGCGGCCGCCCAGTTCGGCATCACCGTCTGCTCGCTGACGCTGGGCGCGGTCGCCGAGCCGACGGTGGCCCACCTGCTGGAGCCGCTCTTCGAGGCGGTCCACCTCCCGGCCGGGATGGTCCACCCGCTGGGGTACGTCATCGCGCTCGCCCTCGTCGTCTTCCTCCACCTCGTCATCGGCGAGATGGTCCCGAAGAACCTGGCGATGGCGGCGCCCGAGAAGACCGCGCTGTGGCTCAGCCCCGGCCTGGTCGCCTTCGCCCGGCTGTGCAAGCCGGTGACGCTGGCGCTGGGCGCCTGCGCCCGTCTGGTGCTGCGGCTCTTCCGGGTCGAGCCGAAGGACGAGGTCGAGGCCGTCTTCACCAGCGAGCAGCTCAACCGGCTCGTCGAGGACGCGGGACAGGCCGGCCTTCTGGAGCCCGAGGAGCAGGAACGTCTCGAGGACGCGCTGGAGCTGGGCTCCCGCCCGGTGACGGACGTGCTCCTGGACCGGGCGTCGCTGGTCACCGTCGGGCCGTCGGTCACCCCCGGCCAGGTCGTCGCACTCACCGCCCGCACCGGCTACTCCCGGTTCCCGGTGCGCGCCGAGAACGGCGGCCCGTTCATGGGCTACCTCCACGTCAAGGACGTCCTGGACCTGGAGGACAGCGACCGTGCCGTGCCGCAGCAGATATGGCGGCCGATGACCACGCTGCGCTCCGAGCTCCCGCTCGACGACGCCCTCACGGTCATGCGGCGCGCCGCGACCCACCTCGCCCAGGTCGCCGACGCGGGCGGCCGGGTGCTCGGTCTGGTGGCGCTGGAGGATGTGCTGGAGCTCCTGGTGGGCGAGGTGCGCGATCCTGCGCACCGCACCTCCCAGGCGCCCTCCGCCCGGGTGGCCGAGCCGCGGACTGGTTCCCCCGAGGGGGCACTGACCGCCTGAGGCCGGGTGTCCCGCACTGCCGGGGGCACGAGCGTTCTTCCGCTGTGGCGGTATGAGGTGCCCCCGGTCTCCGGGGGCACCGTCCGTTTCCCCGCCCCGGTGCATGGCCGCCATCACGGCGGCCGCGGTGCCACCGGGGCACGGGAGGACCCGCCGTGGCCGCCGCCGTGGCGGGGGCCACGGACGGCCGGAGCCTGGTCACCTGTGAGGCGACTCGCCGGGACCGCGCCCCGACAGGACCTCGCCGTAGGCCTGCATCAGATCCGCCAGGCGGAGGGTGGCGAGGTCGTCACGGGTCGGGATGCCGGGGTACCCCGAGAGCCGCAGGTCCCGGTAGGCGCAGCTCTTCTCGTACAGCGTCCGCAGGAAGCGGCCGTTGCCGAGCTCGTCGATCCAGCCCTGGTCGACGACATGACCGCTGATGGAGCGGAGCTCCTCGACGGCCTCGGCGTCCCATACGTCGCCGTTCTCGGCCGCCAGGACCTCGCCGATCGCGGTGAGTTCGAGGGGCCGGTAGGACGGGAAGTCGACACGGGTGGTGAAGCGGGAGGAGAGCCCGGGGTTGGCGGCGAGCAGGCGGTCCATGCCCTCCGGGTAGCCCGCGAGGATCACCACCAGGTGGTCGCGGTTGTCCTCGGCCCGCTTCAGGAGCACCTGAAGCGCCTCGTCCCCGTAGGCGTCCCCCTTGCCGTAGCCCGAGTTCGACAGCGCGTACGCCTCGTCGACGAAGAGCACGCCGCCGATCGCGGAGTCGATGAGCTCATTGGCCTTGACGGCGGTCTGGCCGAGGTATTCGCCGACCAGGTCGGCCCGCTGGGCCTCCACCAGATGGTCACCGCCGAGCAGCCCGAGCGCGTAGAACACCCGCCCGAGGATGCGGGCCACCGTGGTCTTTCCGGTGCCGGAGGGCCCGGAGAAGACGAAGTGCCGCTTGGGTGGCTGGACGGGCAGGCCCTGACCGGCGCGCAGGCGCGCCATGTTCAGCTGCGCCGACAGCGCCTTCACCTGGCGTTTCACGGGTTCCAGGCCCACCATGCGCTCCAGCTCGGCGAGCGCCTCCTCCAGCAGGGCCGGGTCCGCCGGCCCTGCGGGCAGCTGCTGGGGCCCGGACTGCACCGGCAGCACCGCCTTCTCGCGCACCGCGTCCGTCTCGTCCGGCACCGGCGGCTGCAGCTGCGGGTCGCCGACCTTCAGATCGCGGCCCTCCCCGACCATCGGGTCCGCACCGTCCGCCCCCTCGGCGGTGTCCTGCCCGACGCCGGTGAGCGTGATCGCGGCGGCGAGGTCGGCCACCTCGTCGTACCCGTCGCCCTCGCCGATCGCGGCGAGCCGGGCCGAGGTGTCCATGAAGGCGGGGTCGACGCGGTGCACCGCCCGGTACAGCGGCAGCGCGGCGGCACTGCGCCCGGTCCCCTCGTGGGCGCGGGCCAGCCAGTAGCGCAGCTCCTTGCGCTGCGGCTGCTCGCTGCGGCACCGCATCAGCGCACCGGACAGCAGCGGCTCCGCCTGCCCGAACATCTCCAGACGCACCCGCGCCATCCCGCCGAACAGGCCCGCCTCTATGCCGAGCATGGGGTCCTCGATCAGCGGGTCGGTGTGCCGGACGAGCTGCTCCCAGTCCTTCACCAGATAGGCGCGGCACGCATGCAGGAACCGCACCTGGGGGTCGGCGTCGACGGGCGGCAGACCGGCGAGTGCCCGGTCCAGCTCGGGCACATGACGCCCGTCGAGCCAGTGCGAGGCGTGGGCGAGCAGCAGGTCACGGGGGTACTCCAGCACCGGCTGGACCCACCAGCCCAGCCAGTACCAGGAGTTGAGGGTGCGGCGATGCCGCTGGCGCTGCTCGCCGAAGCGCTCGCGGTGCCGGTGCATCTTGAGCAGCGCTGTCGTCGCGTCGATGCGCAGCGCGTGCAGCCCGAGCCACCCGTCGGCCATGCCCGGATCCATCCGTACGGCGGCCCGGAACTCCTCCTCCGCCTGCGGGTACGCGCCCATCGTGTAGGCGTCGACGCCCCGCAGCCAGGCGAGGTCCGCCGGGGCCGGTGCGCCCTGCCTGCCGAAGTCCATCAGGTCCCCCACAAACCGTGCCCCCGTGGTGGGCCGCCGGACAGGTGCCCGCCGGCATCCTTCGTCGAACCGCTGTGCCGTGGACGGGAGTTGTGCCGGTGCGCAGCGCAGCCGTCCGATGTCGCACCGCAACGCATCGTACCTGCGGGGGTGCGGTCGGCCGAAGGGCGCGGCAGGGGAGGATCCGCGAGGTGGGAGCACACGGGGCGCACGCTGCGTGGTGACCGACGGTGAGCGAATCGCTGCACGGAAGGAGCCGGAAAAGGTCCGGAGGGCAGAACGAAGCCCCCGATCACGGGGGAACAACCGGGGGCTTCGCGTCTGCGGGCGGTCGAATGACCGCACATTGAGAACGTAAGACCTGTACGGCCCCTGGGTCAAGCCGAGTTGAGTCAGTCCTGCGAGTGGGTTTTCACAGATTCACCACATGGCCGTGCATCCATCACGGTCCGTGATGGAGTTGTTCATTCCTTGTGTCACACCAGGCCCCGATTGCACCTGGTATCCCTCCTGACACTGCCGCACCAAAAAGTGGGCAAAGGGGCGCGAGGGGTCCTGTGCGAAGTGCCGACGCTCGGCGTCTACCCAGCCGTGCCAGAACTCACTCAGCTCCGGCCCGTCCCGCAGCCGCCCGCGGTCCCAGGACTCCTCGCGGGGCAGCTCCATCCACAGCAGCTGCGCCAGACACGGCCGCAGCTCCCTGCGGCCGGCGCCGACGCCTTCGACGACGATCACCGGCGCGGCCGGCAGCGTGCGTGCGGGCCCGAAGGCCCGGGCGTGCCAGTCGTAGGGGAGGTAGTGCCCCGCCTCGCCGCGGCCGAGCGGTTCGACGACCTCCCGGCGCAGCCGGCCGGTCCAGCCGAAGAGCTCCTCGTGGGTGGCGATGTCGTCGAGGTGCAGCACCGGAGCCCCGCCGAGTGCGTCGGCGAGCCTCCCGGCGAAGGTGGACTTCCCGGAGCCCGCGTGTCCGTCGACGCCGACGAGCCGGACGGGGCCGCATGAGGGCGGCAGTCGTCGCAGCGTGTCGGCGAGCCGGGGGAGCGGAGTGGGCGCGATCATCGCGACCAGCCTACGCAGCCGGCCGGTCCGGCATGCACACCGGTGGGCCCCGGGTCCGCGCCGCCCCCGCGCGCCTCCGCAGGTCATGCCAGTGGTCTGCGCCAATATTGGTGGCCGCGACCGGGTCCGAAACGCTGGCAGAACTCGGCATGCAGCGGCCATAGTTGGCCCACTGTCGTGTACCTGACCCGTCGCGTCCGCACTCGAGTCGACTGGGGGTTCCCCGTCCATGACCAGAGCAGCCGATACGTCCCGCAGAGCCGTGCTGGCCGCCGCCGCGGGCGTCGCACTCGCCGCAGCGACCCCGGCCTTCGCCGCCGAGCGGACCGAGGAGACCGCGATGCGCCGCGCCGGGGGAACCAAGGGGCGAACCGTCGACAACCGGGCCTGGACCTCGTACGCCGACTGGCGCTCCGGCTCCGCCGAGGGCACCCGTGCCGTCCCCGGCGTCCGTCCCGGCCTGGAGATCTCCGTACCGGCGGGCCGGACCGACTACACCGATCCGCACACCCATACGACCGCCACCTGGGAGTACGCCCGGTGGACCTCGCCCGAGCACCGGCTCGCGGTGCCGTCCACCGAGGCGATCGCCTCCTGGAACGCGCACACCCCGGACGGCACCTGGCTCCAGATCGAGCTGACGGGAACGTACAGCGACGGCACCGCGACGCCCTGGTACGTGATGGGCCGCTGGGCCGCCGGCGACCAGGACATCAAGCGCACCTCCGTCGACGGCCAGACCGACGGCAGGAGCACGATCTGGACGGACACCTTCTCCATCGACGACGCCGCGTCGGGCCTGCGCCTCGTGGCGTACCGGCTGCGCCTGACGCTGTACCGCAGGCCGGGGAGTACGGCCACGCCGCGCGTGTGGAGGCTCGGTGCGATGGGCTCGGACGTCCCGGACCGCTTCACGGTGCCGGAGTCGACGCCCGGTGTCGCCCGGGAACTGTCGGTGCCCCGCTACTCGCAGGAGATCCACGCCGGTCAGTACCCGGAGTACGACAGCGGCGGTGAGGCCTGGTGCAGCCCCACCTCCTCGGAGATGATCATCGAGTACTGGGGCCGGGGGCCCACCCCCGAGGACCTGGCCTGGGTGAACCCGGACTACGCGGATCCGCAGGTGTGCCACGCGGCCCGCTTCACGTACGACAACCAGTACGGCGGCTGCGGCAACTGGCCCTTCAACGCCGCCTACGCGGCCACCTACCGGGACCTCCAGGGCGTCGTCACGCGCCTCGGCTCGCTCACCGACGCCGAGGAGCTGGTCGGCGCAGGGATTCCGGTCATCACCTCCCAGTCCTTCCTCAAGACCGAGCTGACCGGCGCCGGGTACGGGACCTCGGGGCATCTGATGACGGTGATCGGGTTCACCGCGGACGGTGACGTGATCGCGAACGATCCGGCATCGCCCGACGACCCCGCGGTGCGGCGCGTCTACCGGCGACGCGAGTTCGAGAACATCTGGCTCAGGACGAAGCGCTACAACGCCGCCGGCAAGGTGGTCTCCGGGACGGGCGGGGTCTGCTACCTGTACTTCCCGTACCGGCCCACGGGCCGGCAGCGACTGGCGCTGGCGGCGGTTGGGGTGCGCTAGGAGATGTCATGGCGGTCGGGCCGGCCCGACCGCGAGGCATCGTCCTTCAGTCCTCCACCGGGTCGACCTCCCAGTCCGGGTGGCCGGGCATCGGCGGGGTCCTGTCGCCGTGGAGCCAGGGGGTGAGGAAGCCCGTGAGGTCCTTCCCCGCGACCTTCGAGGCCAGCGCGATGTAGTCCCTGGTGCCGGCGGCCTTCCCGCGGTACTGCGTCACCCAGGCGCGCTCGATGCTCCCGAAGGCCGTGGCGCCGACGTACTCGCGCAGGGCGTAGAGGACGAGCGCCGAGCCGTCGTAGCGCATCTTCCTGAAGAGTCCGGACGCGGTGGGCTCGGCGGGGGCGCCGTCGTCGTGGCGCCACTGGTCGTGGTGCTCGTACGCCGTCCGCATGGCGTCCTCGAGCGCCGGGCCGCCGTGCTCCTCGGAGTACAGCCGGTCGTAGAAGCGGGCGTGGCCCTCGCTGAGCCACAGGTCCGACCAGGTCCTGATCGCGACGCTGTCGCCGGTCCACTGGTGGGTGAGCTCGTGGACGAGATTGCGCTCGGCGTCCTCCCGGGAGCCGAGCAGGTCCGCCTTCGGGACCAGTGAGAGGGACTGGGTCTCCAGGGCGACCCCGAGGTCCGTGTCGCCCACGAGCAGGCCGTAGCGGTGGAAGGGATACGGCCCGAGCCGGTCCTCCAGCCACCGGATGTGGTCGGGCGTGAGCGCGCGGTACCGCGCGGTCGGGGTCACCAGGTCCTCCGGCACCGCGTCCCTGATCGGCAGACCGTGCGGCCCGGTGCCGTCGACGAACCGGAGTTTCCCGATCGCGAGCTGCACCAGCTGGGCGGCCACGGGCTGCTCGGAGTTGTACGTCCACCGCACCCGGCCGTCGGCCTGCTGCGCACGGTCGACCAGCCTGCCGTTGGCGACGGCGCTCAGGCCCGGTGGCGTGGTGATGCGGAAGGTGACGGGTGCGCGCAGGCTCGGGTGGTCCTGGACCGGGAAGATCATCTTGGCGCCGTCCGGCTGCGGGTAGAGGACCGTGCCGTCGGGGGTGGGGATCCAGCCGTAGTCCGCAATGGCGTCGCCGCGGTGGCGCATCAGGGTCGGGTCGGCGGTGTAGTCGACCTTCACCGTGAAGGCGCGGCCCTCGTCGACGGCCGTCCGGGGCGTCACGACGAGTTCGTCGCCGTCGCGCGTGGCGGTCGCCGCCCGCCCGTCGACGGTGACGCCGTGCAGGGTGTTGCCCGCGAAGTCGAGGTCGAAGCGGGACAGTGCCTGCGTGGCCCGTGCCGAGATGGTGGCCGTCGCCCCGAACGGCGTCCGCGGGGCCCGCCAGTCGAAGTCGAGGGTGTAGCGGGTCACCGTGTATCCGCCGTTCCCGTCCAGCGGGAACAGCGGATCGCCGAGCCCGGCCGCGCCCGGCGACGGCTTCGCGGCACGGGCTCCGGCCGCGCCCGGCGACGGTGCGGCGGACGTGGTGGGGGGAGCGCTGCAGGCGAGGGGGCCGGCCACGGCCACCGTCGCGGTGGCCACGGCCAGAAGGGTGAGCCGCGTGGTGCGGTGGGGTGTCCGGGGGGAGCTCATCGGGAACCTTTCGGTCGGCGCACGGCCCGACGGGATCGTTCCACGTGACCGACATCTCGTACCGAAAAGTCCCATTCGGGTGGCAAAGTGGACGGGTCCCCCCACCCGATCACGTCTGCGAGATGCCATGACAGCGAGCTCCCTCACCGCCGTACGCACCCGGACCGGTGGCCCCGACGAGGACGGCCCGTCGATGCTGGAGCACCTGCTCGGCTGGACCTTCGTCGTGGTCCTCGCGATGCTCGTCACGCAGGCCGGCCTGCTGTAACCCGGCGCCGCCCCGTCCCCACGCGCATACGTGCCCGTGGCGAGCTGCCATACTGCGCATGTCCCGCTGGCAGTTGACGACTTGGGCGGAAATTGAACATTGGTCAACAACGAGGTGCGGAGCGCCCCCGCGCCCGTGGCACCGAACGCTCCCTGGCGCGCCGCGCCGAACTCATCGCCGTCGGCCGGAAGTTGTTCGCCGACACGTCGTACGACGCCCTGTCGATGGATGACATCGCCAGACAGGCAGGCGTGGCGAAGGGCCTGATCTACTACTACTTCCGGTCGAAGCGAGGGTACTACCTCGCGATCATCGAGGACTCCGTCGCCGAACTCGTCGCCCGTGCCCGCAGTGACACCGACCTGCCGGGCGTCGAGCGGCTGCACCGGACGATCGACAGCTATCTGCGCTACGCCGAGCAGCACCAGGAGGCCTACCGCGCGATCATCTCGGGCGGTGTGGGTTTCGACGCCGAGGTGTACGCCGTACGGGACGGGGTGCGTGAGGCGATGATCGGGGCGATCGCCGAAGGGGCGTACGGGCGCCGGCTGATCCCCCGGGTGGCCCGCCTCGCGCTGCTCGGCTGGCTGTGCAGCGTCGAAGGGATCACGCTCGACTGGGTGGCCGGCCGACAGCCGCCGCGGGACGTGGTGCGTCATCTGCTGGTGGGCACGCTCCGCTCCACGCTCGTCGTCATCGAGAGCTTCGAGCCGTCCTGCCCGGCGCCGCCGAGGTCGTGACGAGGGGGCGCGGCGGCCCGCCCCGCCCGTATCGCCCGCCGCGCGTGCGAAGGCTTCGGCATGCACGCATCCGGGCGCCTCACGGCGCCCGGGAGGGGTGGATCTTGGCCGGGCAAAGGTTCGGACCAATCGATTACGATGTGAGTAAGCGTTCGTTAACCAGTGACGGGCTGCCTCCGATCGGGCATACTCACAGCGCCACAGCCGCTGGTCAGAGGCTCTTTCGCAACCCGGAAGGGCACCATCGGCGAGGCAGTGCCAAGACCCGGCGGCGCCGCCACCCCTGCGCGCGCCCGCCGCAGCGCCCGAAAGGGAGGAGAGCGTCGCCATGCCCGACATCGCCCCGCAGCCGGTGGACCGTCAGCTGCCCACGGACGAGGCCCGGGATCTGTTCTCGCTCGTACGTGACATCACGCAGCGCGAGATCGCACCGAAGGCGGCCGAGGAGGAGGACGCCGGGCAGTTCCCCCGTGAGCTCTTCACGCTGCTCTCCGAATCTGGCCTGCTCGGCCTCCCGTACGACTCCGAGTACGGCGGCGGCGACCAGCCGTACGAGGTGTACCTCCAGGTCCTGGAGGAGCTGGCGCAGGCCCGGCTCACCGTCGGCCTCGGCGTCAGCGTCCACTCGCTGGCCTGCCACGCGCTCGCCACCTTCGGCACCAAGGAGCAGCGGACCGAGCATCTGCCCGCGATGCTCGGTGGAGGCCTGCTCGGCGCCTACTGCCTCTCGGAGCCCGCCTCCGGCTCGGACGCCGCGTCGCTGCGCACCAAGGCGGAGCGGGACGGCGACGACTGGGTGATCACCGGCACGAAGGCGTGGATCACGCACGGCGGCGTCGCCGACTTCTACACCGTGCTGGCCCGCACGGGCGGCGACGGTGCGCGCGGCATCACGGCGTTCCTGGTGCCCGGCGACGCGGAGGGTCTGAGCGCGGCCGCGCCGGAGAAGAAGATGGGCATGAAGGGCTCGCCCACCGCGCAGCTGCACTTCGACGGCGTACGCGTACCCGATGCGCGCCGGATCGGCGAGGAGGGGCAGGGGTTCACCGTCGCTCTGGCGGCGCTCGACTCCGGACGGCTCGGCATCGCGGCCTGTGCGATCGGCGTGGCCCAGGCGGCGCTGGACGAGGCGGTCGCGTACGCATGCACGCGTACGCAGTTCGGGCGGCAGATCGCGGACTTCCAGGGGCTGCGCTTCATGCTCGCCGACATGGCGACCCAGATCGAGGCCGGGCGGGCGCTGTACCTGGCGGCGGCGCGGCTGCGCGACGCGGGGAAACCGTTCTCCAAGCAGGCCGCCATGGCCAAGCTGCTCTGCACGGACGCGGCGATGAAGGTCACGACGGACGCCGTGCAGGTGCTGGGCGGCTACGGCTACACCGTGGACTTCCCCGCCGAGCGGTACATGCGCGAGGCCAAGGTGCTCCAGATCGTCGAGGGCACCAATCAGATCCAGCGCATGGTCATCGCCCGTCACCTCGCGGGCCCCGAGTCCCGGAGCTGAACTGCCCGACCCGCACCAGGGGCGCCACGAGCCGGACCCACTCCGGGTCGTGGCGCCCGGGCAGCGTCCTGCCCCGGTCGGCCCACTGGTCGAGCAGCGCCTTGTAGATGGGCGGGTCCTGGGGCACGGGTGGCTGGGGCGGATGGGGAACCGATTCTGCCGGGCCGGGTGCCAGGAGGCGCCGCCGGTGGCCGGTCTCCGGGTAAAGGGAGGTCATGCCCGGCCAACGTTTTGGGCAAGGTGCAGGACACCGGCCCGGGAATTCGGGCGTGAGTTCGCGGATTGCCCGCCCGGAGGCACACCGCATCTGGTCACGACAGTTCATCTGACGTACCGTCATCTCCTTGCCGGGGGCCGCACCCCTCCGGGGAACGTCATCGCTGCCGTGTCCAGGGAGGCCTGCCGTGGCCGACGACCGCCCCGTACCGCTCGACGAATACCCCGTCCACCAGGTGCCGCTGTCGATGAGCCAGGTGGCGACCGGTGACCGCAACGCCTACGACCGCTGCATCTTCCACGTCTTCGACCACCACGGCCGGGCCCTGCTGATCCTCGGCCTCGGGGTGTACCCCAACATGGGCGTGATCGACGCCTATGCGACCCTGCGGCTCGGGGACACGCTGCACGCCGTGCGTGCGTCGGACGCCCTCGGAGAGGACCGGACGGACCTCTCGGTCGGCCCCTTGCGGATCCTCGTCGACGAGCCCTTGCGGACGCTGCGTCTGCAGTGCACCGGCGAGGGCGCGGCGGCACTCGCGTACGACCTCACCTGGACCGCCGACTTCCCCGCCCTCTGGGAGCCCCACCACCTCCAGCGGCGCGGGGGCCGGCTCACCCTCGAAGGGCGGCGCTTCGTGCAGGCCGGCAGCGTCGAGGGCGTGATCCGGGCCGGGGGCGAGGAGATCGCCGTCGGCGCGGGGGAGTGGACGGGGACCCGCGACCGCAGCTGGGGCGTGCGGCCGCTGCCCGGCGAGGAGGGCGGCCGGCTCGCCGAGGAGCATCCGGCCGAGGGGTTCCACTGGATCTGGTGCCCGGTGCGCTTCGACGACCGCTTCCTCGTGGTGATCGTCCAGGAGGACGCCGACGGCTACCGCACCCTGAACGACGCCACGCTCGTCCGCCACGGTGCACGCGACGTCCAACTCGGCTGGCCCCAGGCCGACATCACCTACCGCTCCGGCACCCGCCACCCCGAACGCGCCACCGTGCACCTCACCGACCCGCACAGCCGCAAACCGCTGGAGCTGGAGGTCGAGGTGCTGGCGTCCTCACCGCTCGCGGTCGGGGCCGGATACCCGCCCGCCGACGACTGGCAGCACGGCACCTGGCACGGACCCGGCTGGACCGACCGGCGCACCTACGACCTGTCCGACCCGGCGGAGCACCCCCTCGCCGCCTACGGCGTCACCGATCACGCGGCCCGCTTCACGCTGGACGGCCGGGTCGGGCACGGGATCTTCGAGCACGGCAGCTTCGGCCGCCACGACCCCAGCGGTTTCACGGGTTTCGACTCGGTCGCGCCCTGAGCAGAGGAGGCCCCGGATGGCCACGGCACCCCGCCCGCGCACCACCACCCGCGATCCGGAGGAGCTCGCCCGCCGCCTCACCTCGTGGCTCTCCGCGCGCCTGCCCGGCGCGAAGGCGGTGAACCTGTCGGTGCCCGAGTCCAACGGCATGTCGAGCGAGACCCTGCTCTTCGACATCGAGCACCCCCAACCCCCGGCCCGTTCCTGCGCATTGCGCCTGGCCGCCGACCCTGCCGCGTACACGGTCTTCCCGGTCTACGACATGCCCCGGCAGTACCGCACGATGCGTCTGGTCGCCGAGCGCACCGACGTACCGGTGCCGCGCGTGCTGTGGCTGGAAGAGGACCCGGGGCCGCTCGGCGCGCCGTTCTTCGTCATGGAGCGTGCCGCCGGACGCGTACCGCCCGACGTCATGCCCTATACGTACGAAGGGAATTGGCTGTACGCCGCGAGCGACGCCGAGCGCGAGAGCCTGGAGGCGGCGACGATCGGACTGCTGGCCGGGCTGCACGGCCAAGTGCCCCCCGACGAGGCCGAGTTCCTGGCCGCACCCGGCATGGGCAGCCCACTGCGCCGCCATGTGGCGGACCAACGTGCCTACTACGCCTGGGTGGTGGACGGCCGCCCGCGCTCACCCCTCATCGAGAGCGCCTTCGACCGTCTCGAGGAGACCTGGCCCGACGAGACGAGCGCACCGGTGCTGAACTGGGGCGACGCCCGCATCGGCAACATCGTCTACGACGGCTTCCGGCCCGTCGCCGTCCTGGACTGGGAGATGGCGTCGTTCGCGCCCCGCGAGGTCGACCTGGGCTGGACCGTGTACCTGCACCGGTTCTTCCAGGACCTGACGGTGGGCTTCGGACAGCCCGGTCTGCCGGAGTTCCTGCGCCGCGACCGGGTCGAGGCACGCTATGCGGCCCTCACCGGGCACACCCCCCGCGACATGGACTTCTACACGCTGTACGCGGCGCTGCGGCACGCGATCGTGATGCTGCGCATCGCCCACCGCCAGGTGCACTTCGGGGAGACGGCGCTCCCGCCGGACCCGGACACGCTGATCCTGCACCATGCGAGTCTGGCCGCGATGGTGCAGGGCAGCTACTGGGATTCCTGAGCGGTCCGCCGACGGCCGGTCAGGCGGCCGGCCGGCTCATGTCCGGCACCCGCAGGGGCCGCGAGCCGGGACCGCCGACGTGCGAGAACGGCTGCGTGCGCCAGTCCAGGCCCTGAGGAAGCGTCAACAGCAGGGCGGTGTCCTGCTGTTGGACCTCCAGTGTCTCGTCGGCGGGGCGGGCGTCGGCCGCCGCGCGGCCCGAACCGGCACACACCTGGAGGCCGAACGGGTTCCACGGAGTGGGGCACATCGCGTGCTCGGGCAGCACGTCCTCGTCGGCGAGCAGCCCGATCGGCTGCGCGCAGTCCGGGCAGATCACCCGGTACATGTCGAAGGTGTCGTACGGGTCCAACTCCTCGTCGGCCGGTTCGACGCCCTCCGGCTCGGGCTCGACGACCGGTTGCTGCCGTGTGCGGGCAGGACGACCGGGACGCTTCAGACTCTGCATGGGACTCTCCCCCTCGGGTGGGCCGATGAAGGCCCTCGGGTGGGCCGACCAGGCGCTGCGGCCTCGACCACAGCAAGCATTTCCCGTCCGGTCGGCGAGGTAATCGCGCCATTCCGAAGGACACCGCCGGAGTGCTGTGGCATTCGTCACATGACAGTCGCAGATGCCCGGCTCGCGGGCAGCGCGCCCTCCCCGGGCCCCGGCGCCGCCCGCGCGGAGCCGCCTTGCGCGAGTGGC
Organism: Streptomyces sp. NPDC002004; assembly: GCF_053593975.1. Lineage (NCBI taxonomy): Bacteria > Bacillati > Actinomycetota > Actinomycetes > Kitasatosporales > Streptomycetaceae > Streptomyces > Streptomyces sp. NPDC002004. Next base: position 58,196 of record NZ_JBSFDP010000005.1, on the reverse strand, counting down.
GGAACGGCCCGGCGCGGCCCGCTCCCACGGAGCAGGATCGGCTATACCGAGTGATCGTATGCACGGTAGGTTCAGCGCCATGGAGGAGCTGGATCGACAGATCGTGGAGCTGCTCGTCAAGGACGGGCGGATGAGCTACACGGACCTGGGCAAGGCCACGGGCCTGTCCACCTCGGCAGTGCACCAGCGGGTGCGCAGGCTGGAACAGCGCGGGGTGATCCGCGGGTACGCCGCGGTGGTCGACCCCGAGGCCGTCGGGCTGCCGCTCACGGCCTTCATCTCGGTGAAGCCGTTCGACCCCAGCGCCCCCGACGACATCGCCGACCGCCTGGCCGGCGTGCCCGAGATCGAGGCCTGCCACAGCGTCGCCGGCGAAGAGAACTACATCCTCAAGGTCCGGGTGGCCACACCGCACGAGCTGGAACTCCTGCTGGCGCGGCTGCGTGCCCTCGCCGGCGTGTCGACACGGACGACCGTGGTGCTGTCGACACCGTACGAGGCCCGTCCGCCGCGCATCTGACCGCACGCCGGACGTCACCGCGGTGACCTGCGTACGGACCACCGCGGGCGGGGCGGGACACTGTTGTCCATGACAGAGCGCACGGTCCTCCTCCGCGGGGGCGACATCCACAGCCCCGCCGATCCCTTCGCCACCGCGATGGTCGTGGAGCGCGGCCATATCGCCTGGGTCGGATCGGAGGGCGCGGCCGACGCCTTCGCCGGCGGAGCCGACGAGGTCGTCGACCTGGACGGTGCCCTGGTCACCCCCGCGTTCACCGACGCACACGTCCACACGACGTCGACGGGATTGGCCCTCACCGGACTGGACCTGACCGGCGCGAGCTCCCCGGACGAGGCGCTGGAACTGGTCCGCTCGCACGCCCGTGAGCGCGCTTCCGACCGTGTCCTGCTGGGCCACGGCTGGGACGCATCGCGCTGGCCGGGCGGCCGCCCCCCGACCCGCGCCGAGCTCGACGCGGCCACCGGCGGGCGCCCGCTGTACCTGTCCCGGATCGACGTCCACTCGGCGGTCGTGACCACGGCGCTGCTCGACCTCGTGCCCGGCATCACGGACCGCGCCGGGTACCGGCCGGACGGTCCGCTGACCGGCGACGCCCACCACGCCGTCCGCGGGGCCGCCCTCGGAGCGATCACCCCGCAGCAGCGCACCGAGGCCCAGCGCGCCGCCCTGCGGCACGCCGCCTCCCTCGGCATCGGATCCGTGCACGAGTGCGGCGGCCCCGAGATCTCCAGCGAGGACGACTTCACGGGCCTGCTGAAGCTCGCAGCCGATGAGCCGGGGCCCCGGGTGGTCGGCTACTGGGCCGAACAGCTGGCGAGCGCGGCCGACGCCGACCGCATCCGCGAACTCGGGGCGATCGGAGCCGCCGGGGACCTCTTCGCGGACGGCGCCCTCGGCTCGCACACCGCCTGTCTGCACGAGCCGTACGCCGACGCCGGCCACCGCGGCACCGCCTACCTCGACGCCGCCGCGATCGCCACCCATGTCACGGCCTGCACCGAGGCGGGGCTGCAGGCCGGCTTCCACGCCATCGGCGACGCGGCCGTGACGGCCGTCGTCGAAGGGGTCCGGGCCGCCGCCGACAAGCTGGGGACGGCCCGTATCCGCGCCGCCCGGCACCGGGTCGAGCACGCCGAGATGCTCAGCCCCGAGACGATCGCCGCGTTCGCCGAGCTCGGCCTGACCGCCTCCGTACAGCCGGCGTTCGACGCCCTGTGGGGCGGTGAGGACGGTATGTACGCCCAGCGGCTCGGCGTCGAAAGGGCCCGCACCCTCAACCCGTTCGCGGCCCTGCTGCGCACCGGAGTGCCGCTCGCCTTCGGTTCCGACAGCCCCGTCACGCCGCTCGACCCGTGGGGCACCGTCCGCGCCGCAGCCTTCCACCGCACGCCCGAGCACCGGGTGTCGGTGCGCGCCGCGTTCACCGCGCACACGCGGGGCGGCTGGCGGGCCATCGGCCGCGACGACGCGGGCGTCCTCGTGCCCGGCGCGCCCGCCGACTACGCCGTGTGGCGCACCGGCGACCTCGTGGTCCAGGCCCCGGACGACCGGGTCGCGCGCTGGTCGACCGACCCGCGCTCCGGCACGCCCGGGCTGCCCGATCTCACCCCGGACACCGCGCTTCCGGTCTGCCTGCGCACCGTGGTCGGCGGCCGGACCGTCTTCGTGCGCCCGGACGAGTGATGTGCCGGGGCGGCGTACCGCCGAACGCGGTCCGCGGCCCCGTCGCGCGACCTGCGTGTCCTGGGCCCTGACCAGGAGACTTTCCGAATCGTCGCAGTTCAAGGGGCTGTTGACAGAACGCAGCCGTCGGCCGGTAGGTTCGGCCGGGTCCACCACTGGACGTCCGACCGGGGAACCTCCACGCAGTCGTCGAAAGCGGCTGGGTCATGGGGTGGTGCACCGCACCGGGGCACCACCGCTGGGAGCCAGGCCCAGCGCCCGCACCACGGGGGCGAGGGAACGTTCCGGCCGATTCGGGGGTCCCTCCTGCTCCTCGGGAGCCTGGGGGTAGGTGTGACCCGGGTCGGGCCCGGACGCTCAGTAGACAACGGCTCTCGGTCGATCCGCAGCCAGCGGGTACCAGGTCGGCCCGAAGGGCGCCGGGCCCCGATCCGCAGAACGTCGGCCGTTCCCGTCGTGCCGCGGCAACACCGCAGGCCGTGGCCACTATGGTGGTGCTCTGCGTACGACATGAAGGGGCAGCAGTGAACGACGGCGACGGGACCCCCGCGGCTTCCACGGCCTCGGCGGGAGAGACCCGGACGAGGCAGTTCGGCCCGCTCGGCACGACCTTGGTGATCATCCCGACCTACAACGAGGCGGAGAACATCAAGCAGATCGTCGGCCGGGTGCGCACCTCAGTCCCGGAGGCGCACGTCCTCGTCGCGGACGACAACAGCCCCGACGGCACCGGCAAGCTCGCCGACGAGCTGTCCGTCGGCGACGACCATGTGCACGTCCTGCACCGCAAGGGCAAGGAAGGCCTCGGCGCGGCCTACCTGGCGGGCTTCCGCTGGGGCATGGAGAACGGCTACGGCGTGCTCGTCGAGATGGACGCCGACGGCTCCCACCAGCCCGAGGAGCTGCCGCGGCTGCTGACCGCGCTCAAGACCGCCGACCTGGTGCTCGGCTCCCGCTGGGTGCCCGGCGGGCGCATCGTGAACTGGCCCAAGTACCGCGAGTTCCTCTCGCGCGGCGGCAGCACCTACTCGCGGCTGATGCTCGACGTACCCGTGCGCGACGTCACCGGCGGCTACCGCGCCTTCCGGCGCGAGACCCTCGAGGGGCTCGGCCTCGACGAGGTCGCCTCGCAGGGGTACTGCTTCCAGGTCGACCTGGCGCGCCGCGCGGTCAGGGCGGGCTACCACGTCGTCGAGGTGCCGATCACCTTCGTCGAGCGCGAGCGCGGCGACTCCAAGATGAACCGCGACATCGTGGTCGAGGCCCTGTGGAGGGTCACGGCCTGGGGCGTGGGGGAGCGGGCGGGCCGGCTGCTCGGGCACAAGCGCACCTGACCGCACGCCGCACGGGCTCCCCGCCCGGCCGGGACGAGCACCTGCTTACGCGGCACTGAGACGGAGCCAGGCACACTGGGAGCATGACGACTGGCGCATCCTCCGTCCGCCCCCAGCCCCGCCCCCGATCCCGTGTCCGTACGTTCCTGCCGCTCGGCATCGCCGCGTGGCTGGTGCTGGAGATCTGGCTGCTGACCCTGGTGGCACATGCGGCCGGCGGGCCGACCGTCTTCCTGCTGCTGGTCGCCGGGGGTGTCGGCGGCGCCGCCGTGATCAAGCGGGCCGGGCGCCGGGCCTTCCGGAACCTGACGGAGACCCTCCAGGCGCAGCAGCGGGGCACGGCCCCCGAGAGCGGTGGACAGGGCGAGGGCAACGGCCTGCTGATGCTGGCCGGACTGCTCCTGATGATTCCGGGGCTGATCTCGGACCTGTTCGGTCTGCTGCTGCTCCTGCCGCCGGTGCGCGCGGTGGCGGGGCGGTTCACCGGGCGCGCCGTCGAGCGCGGGATGCGGGGCGCCTCGCCGGGCACGCTGGGCAACGCCTTCCAGCAGGCACGCATCCACCGTCCCGACGGGAAGGTCGTCCAGGGTGAGGTCATCCGCGACGACGCACCGCCGGCATGGCGCGAGGCCGATTCTCGGCCGCCGCTGAACCCGTAGCGGAGCGTCGCACCGGGGCCCGGCCGGCCGGGGGCCCCGGGAATCACGTTCCCCGGGCCCTGGGAATGCGGCACGGCACCGCGTCGCGTGCCGCAGCAGCCATGCTCCGGCCGGGGGACGACCGGATGCACCGCAGCCGCTCTGCTGCAGTCGGCGGACAACCGGCCGGCACGGAACGCCGACGGCACGGCGGAGACGTGAAAAACCGCGGGCGCCGCACACACGAAGTGTGCGGCGCCCGCGGTATTGACGTATGCCGCCCGGCCCCGGAAAGGGGGCTATGCGGACTTGCGGCTGTCCCGCGGATGTACGGCGATGTTCATGGCGCCGGAACGCAGGACGGCAAGACGCTCCTCGAGGACCTCTTCGAGCTCCTCACGGGTGCGCCGCTCCATGAGCATGTCCCAATGCGTTCGGGCGGGCTTCGCCTTCTTCTCCTCGGGACCGTCGCCATCTACCAGGAGTGCCTGGGCCCCGCAGACCTTGCACTCCCACTCCGGCGGGATCTCCGCCTCGACCGAGAAGGGCATCTCGAAGCGGTGCCCCTTCTCGCATGCGTACTCCACGGCCTGGCGCGGGGCCAGGTCGATGCCGCGGTCCGTCTCGTAGCTGGTCACCACGAGGCGCGTGCCGCGAAGAGCTCGCTCACTCATGAATCGTGCCTCCCGGGCTTGTCGCCCACAGGACAGGTGTCGCTGTCGTCGTCATCCGGTCAACGTCCGGTCGGCGGTAAAGATTCCCGTTCCGGGTCATGCGTCGCCGTCGTAGCCGCCCCTTGTTCTACCCACCGACGCCCGGTTTGTCACATCTGGCAGGAGATGTCACCCAACGCTGATCGTACTTTGGCGCGCAGTAACGGTACGCCTGGCAGGCCAAAGGCGTACACTACCGGCCTTTGGCCCCAGTTGTTAAATCCGGTCCGGAACGGGGTTGCCCGCGTCGCGCACCGCGCGCCGCACCGGAACCCTCGCGAGCAGGGCGAATCCGATCACGAAGAAGGCCACCAGCGAGATGATCGCGTCGCGGTAGCTCCCGGTCAGCTGGTAGGTCAGGCCGAAGAGCAGCGGCCCCAGCCAGGACATCCCCCGGTCGCTCATCTCGTACGCCGAGAAGTACTCCGCCTCCTTGCCCGGCGGCACCAGATGCGAGAAGAGCGAGCGCGACAGGGCCTGGGAGCCGCCGAGCACCAGCCCGATCCCGCCGGCCAGCACGAAGAACCCGACCGGCGCACCGGCAGGCAGGAAGTACCCCGCCCCGAGGGTCAGCGTCCAGGCGACGAGCGAGCCGAGGATCGTGCGCTGCGCGCCGTAGATCCGGGCCAGGCGGCCCATGCCGAGGGCTCCGACCACTGCCAGGACCTGCACCAGCAGCACCGCCACGATGAGCGTCGACTGGCTGAGCCCCAGCTCCTGGGAACCGTAGACGGACGCCTGCGAGATCACGGTCTGGATGCCGTCGTTGTAGATGAGGTAGGCCAGCAGGAAGGAGAGCGTGAGCGGGTGGCGGCGCATGTCCCGCACGGTCGCCGCGAGCTGCCGCCAGCCCGCGGCCGTCGGTGCGTCCCCGCTCGCCGCGGGCCGGCCCCGGTCCCTCAGCCGTCGCAGCGGCACCAGGGTGAACGCGCCCCACCACAGGCCCGCCGACGCGAGACAGATCCGCACCGCCGTGCCCTGCGAGACCCCGAAGGTGTCGTGGGCGGTGAACAGCAGCAGATTCGCCAGCAGCATGCTGGATCCGGCCCCGTATCCGAAGGCCCAGCCCTTGGACGACACCGCGTCCCGTTCCTCGGGCGGTGCGATCTGCGGCAGATAGGAGTTGTAGAGGACCATCGAGACGGCGAGCGAGGCGTTCGCGACGATCAGCAGCAGGCCGCCCAGCAGATAGCGGTCGCCGTTCAGGAAGAACATGCCCGTGGTCGCGGCCGCACCCACGTAGGCGGCGGCGCCGAGCAGCGGCTTCTTGCGGCCCGTGCGGTCGGCGGCGGCGCCCGCGAGCGGCATCACCAGGATCGACAGGATCACCGACGCGGACACGGAGTACGCGAAGAACGAGCCCGCGCGGACGGGCACGCCCAGCGGATGGACGTAGCCCTCCGGGTCGGCGGCCGACTCGGCGACCGCCGTGAGGTAGGGGCCCAGGAACACCGTCAGGACGCTCGTCGAGTAGACGGAGCACGCCCAGTCGTAGAAGTACCAGCCGCGTTGTTCGCGCCGCCGCTCGGCCGTCTCGTCGCCGGCCTCTGTCCGTGCCCGCACGGTGTCGGTCCCCACCCGTGCCCTCGCTTCCCCGTTGAACGCCCCCGCGCGCGTGGCGGCCCTCAGACCCAGGTGCCCCGGTCCTTCAGCACCGCCCGCAGCGTGTCGATGTGGTCGGTCATGATGCCATCAACACCGAGGTCGAGGAGCCGGTGCATCCGCTTTTCCTCGTTCACCGTCCACACATGGACCTGAAGCCCCCGCGCGTGGGCGGCACGCACGAAGCGGCGGTCGACCACCCGGATGCCCGACTGGACCTCGGGAACCTGTGCGCAGACCGCGGAGGAGCGCAGCGGGAACGGTACGCCGTACGACCGCAGGCGCAGGCCCACGACGCCCCGGGTGCCGTACGAGGTCGCGAGCCGGGGCCCGGCGATGCGCTGCGCGCGGGCCACCCGGTCCTCGGAGAACGAGCCGACGCAGATCCGGTCCCAGGTGTCCGTGCGGCGCATCAGGTCGAGAAGCGGGAGCAGCGCGGGTTCGGCCTTGACGTCGATGTTCCAGCGGACGTCGGGGAACGCTTCGAGGAGCTCCTCGAAGAGTGGCACCCCTTCGGTGCCCGCCACGCGCGCCTGCTCCACCTCGGACCACGGGAGGTCGGCGATCCGGCCGGACGCGTCGGTGACCCGGTCGAGCGTCTCGTCGTGGAACGCGACGAGCCGGCCGTCGGCCGTCAGGTGCACGTCCGTCTCCATGTAGCGGTAGCCCGCGTCGACCGCCCGCCGGAAGGCGGCCACCGTGTTCTCCAGGCCGTCGGCGGCGCCGCCGCGGTGGGCGAAGGCCAGCGGGCCCGGGTGGTCGAGATAGGGGTGGCGTCGTTGCGTGGTCACGGCCGCAGTATCGCCCGAACGGGTGACCCACCGGCAACCACGGTGCTGCGCGACGGTGCAGGCCGGACGGCGAAGAGGCGCAGGAAGAGCTGGGCGAGCGGGCCGATGGCGAGCGCGTACAGGACGGTGCCGACGCCGAGGGTGCCGCCGAGTGCGAAGCCCGTCCCCACGACGGCCAGCTCGATCGCTGTGCGCACCAGACGGATCGAGCGGCCCGTGCGCCGGTGCAGTCCGGTCATCAGACCGTCGCGTGGGCCGGGGCCGAAGCGTGCGGCGATGTAGAGGCCGGTCGCCGCGCCGTTCAGCACGATCGCCGCGGCCATCAGGGGAATCCGCACGGCGAATGCGTGCAGGCCCGGGACGACGGCGAGGGTGCCGTCCATCGCGACACCGACCACGAACACGTTGCACACCGTCCCGAGCCCGGGACGCTGGCGCAGCGGGATCCACAGCAGCAGCACCGCGGCGCCGACGACGATCGACACGACCCCTATGGTCAGCCCCGTCAGCCTCGCCAGACCCTGGTGCAGTACGCCCCAGGGCTCCAGGCCGAGCCCCGCCTCCACCAGGAGCGCGGAACTCACGCCGTACAGGGCCAGCCCGAGGTAGAGCTGGAGGAGCCGGCGTGCGAGCCTGCGGGTGGCCGGCGGCGCCGCCCGTGTCACGGGGATCTCACCTGCATCGGACATGGACGTCGTGGACAAGATGGTCCCCCCATATGGTGGTAGTGGCCCTGGCCATGTCACTCTGTGGCTTGGAAACTAGAGCCATCCATGGCCAATTCGGGGAAGGTGGACTGGACGCAATGGCCCAGTGGACTTCGGCGGTCGGCTCGGCTCAGCTGGCGCGGCTCCTCAACTCGCAGCAGGCCCGCCCGGCGGGCCCGGGTACCCGGCGCCCGCCCGCCTACCGTGCGCTCGCCGACGGCATCCGGCTGCTCGTGCTCGAAGGCCGGGTCCCCGTCGCCGCCCGGCTGCCCGCCGAGCGGGAGCTCGCCCTTGCGCTCGCGGTCAGCCGTACGACCGTGGCCGCCGCGTACGAGGAGCTGCGGTCCGAAGGGTTCCTGGAGTCCCGTCGGGGCGCGGGCAGTTGGACCTCCGTGCCCGCCGGGAACCCGCTGCCCGCGCGAGGCCTCGAACCGCTGCCGCCCGAGGCCCTCGGCTCCATGATCGACCTCGGCTGCGCGGCGCTGCCCGCACCCGAACCCTGGCTCACCCGGGCCGTCCAGGGCGCTCTGGAGGAGATCGCGCCCTATGCGCACACGCACGGCGACTACCCGGCGGGGCTCCCTGCCCTGCGGGAGATGCTCGCCGAGCGCTACACCGCGCGCGGCATCCCGACCATGCCGGAACAGATCATGGTCACCACCGGGGCGATGGGGGCGATCGACGCCATCTGTCATCTCTTCGCCGGACGCGGCGAACGGATCGCCGTGGAGTCGCCGAGCTATGCCAACATCCTCCAGCTGATGCGCGAGGCGGGGGCCCGGCTGGTGCCCGTCGCCATGGCCGAGGGGCTGAGCGGCTGGGACCTGGACCGCTGGCGCCAGGTGCTGCGCGAGGCGGCACCGCGCCTCGCCTACGTGGTCGCCGACTTCCACAACCCCACGGGCGCCCTCGCCGACGAGGACCAGCGGCGCCGGCTGGTCGAGGCCGCGCGTTCCGCGGGCACCGTGCTCGTCGCGGACGAGACCATGAGCGAGCTGCACCTCGACCCCGGCCTGGAGATGCCGCGGCCCGTCTGCGGATTCGACCCCGCCGGGTCGACGGTGATCACGGTCGGCTCGGCCAGCAAGGCGTTCTGGGCGGGCATGCGGATCGGATGGGTGCGGGCCGCTCCCGATGTGATCCGCAGCCTGGTCGCCGCACGCGCCTACGCCGACCTGGGCACCCCGGTGCTGGAGCAGCTGGCGGTCAACTGGCTGCTCTCGGGCGGGGGCTGGGAGAAGGCCGTCGACATGCGGCGCGAGCAGGCGCGGCAGAACCGTGACGAGCTGGTCGCCGCGGTGCGGCGGGAGCTGCCCGGCTGGGAGTTCGAGGTCCCCGCGGGCGGGCTGACCCTCTGGGTCCGCACCGGCGGACTGTCCGGTTCGCGGCTCGCCGAGGTCGGCGAGCGCGTCGGTGTCCGGGTCCCATCCGGTCCCCGCTTCGGCGTCGACGGCGCCTTCGAGGGCTATGTGCGGCTGCCGTTCACGGTCGGCGGAGCCGTGGCCGAGGAGGCGGCGACCCGCCTCGCGGCGGCCGCCCGTCTCGTCGAGGGCGGCGCGAACGGGTCGGGGGAGCCGCCCCGGACGTTCGTGGCGTAGCCACCGGGGGCCCCGTCGGGCGACGGCGCCGGGTCCCGCCGTACGGCGAGACCCGCCCGCCGTACGGCGAGCGGGCCTGTCACGGGGCCGGGGAGCCGGTGGCGGTTCGGGTGGGACATCCTCCCGCCCCTCGCGGGGGATCCCGGACACCTGGTCCCCCGGTCCGCGAGCCGCTCGGCCGGGTACGCCCGGAGGGAACGCGGCCGGGGGCCCGGCGGGGTCAGCCCTCGGCGGCCACCGCACGCATCGGCGTGGTCTCACGCGACTGGCCGGCGCCGGCCGGCTCGGCCTCCACGAACTCCGGCGCGGCCTCGAGCACCGGGTCCGTCTGCGTCGGGGCGGTGCTGCCGGAGCGCTCCGGCAGCAGGTCGAGTACTGCCCTCCGGTGCGCCTCGGACGTGGCGTCGTCGTACGGATCCGGCGTGGCCGGCACCTGGATCCGGTGGACGGCTCCGGTGCCCAGCCGGGCGTACCCGCGGCCGGCCGGCGTGTCCACGGCGGCCGTCGTGTTCGGCGCCGTGCCCAGCACCGCCTCCGCGTGCTCGGGCGAGACGCCGCCGAGCACGACCCGCGCCCGGGTGTGCTGGAGCACGGCGTCGCTCAGCGAGCCCAGACCGTCGAACTGTTCGGCGACGACGACCGTCACGTTCGCCGCCCGCCCGTGCCGCAGCGGCACCTGGAGCGAGGCCTGCGGGTCCCGGCGTCCGTCCGCCGCGGCCAGATGCCCGAGGACGCTCGGCCTGTCCAGCAGGATCCACAGCGGCCGCCGGGTGTCGTCCGGCGGCGGGTGCCCCGCCTGCCGGGCCCGGTTCGCCGCGATCAGCCGGCGCTCCGTCTCGTGCGCCGCCCACTCCAGGCTGGCCAGCGCCCCGGCGAGCCCGCACTCGACGGCGAGCACCCCGCGCCGGCCGGTCAGACACGCGTACTCACCGCTCCCGGTGCCCTCCACGACCAGCACGTCGCCGTGCTGGAGAGCCTGGAGGGCGATGGACCGCAGCAGCGTCGAGGTGCCGGTGCCGGGCTGTCCGACGGCCAGCAGATGCGGTTCCGTGGACCGCGGCCCCGTGCGCCACACGACCGGCGGCACATCGCGCGGGCCGTCGTCGCCGAGCACGGGCAGGGTCCGCTGCACCCCGGTCGCGTCGGTGAACCCGAGCACGGTCTCGCCGGGCGCCGTCACGAACCGCTGTGCCGCGATGTCGGTGGGCAGGGGCGCCAGCACCGCCACGGTGAGCTCGTTGCCCTCCTCGTCCCATGTGAAGTGGTACTCGCGTCCCCGCCCCGACTTGGCGCGCAGCAAGTGCTCGATGCGGGCCCGCTCCGTGCCCTCGCCGTCCATGAAGTACGCGGGATAGCGCACGACGAGCAGCGAGATCCGCCCGGTGCGGTCGAATTCGTAGGCCCCGAAGGCCTTCTCCCACTCGCCGCCGTGTGCGTACAGCGGAGTCGGGTCCTCCGGGACGGAGAAGAACGGCACGAGCGCCTCGTACAGCGATCGCAGCCGTTGCACCTGGGACTCGTCCGGCCCCTCGGGTGCCGCCGGGGTGCGCTCCCGCCCCATCCAGGCCGCCGCCCCCATCAGCGCGATGAGGGCGAGCGACGGTCCGTACGGCAGCAGCGTCACGATCAGCAGCACGGAGGCCGCCAGGAACAGCAGCGGCCCGCGCCGGTCCTTCGGCGTCTCGGCCCACTTGCGCCGCCCGACGGCTGCCAGCCGGCGCAGTCCACGACTGATCGTGATGAGCGGATGGAGGACATCGGTGGCGCTGTCGGCCGCCGTCCGTGCGAGCTCCCGGCCTCGGGCGAGCTGCGCGCTGCCGTTGCTCAGAATGCGGGGAAGGGGGCGCCGGGCCACGTCTGTCTCCTGAAGGTGTGTACGACGGGGGCTGATGCGGTCAGAACTTGATGCCGCCGATGAGGCTGGCGAGGCTCTCCCCGCCGGCCTTGATGCTCGGAGCGATGGCGGTGCTCGCGAGGTAGAAGCCGAACAGCGCGCAGACGGTCGCGTGCGAGCCCTTGAGTCCGTCCTTGCGGAAGAACAGGAAGACGATGATGCCGAGCAGCACGACGCCTGACATGGAGAGGATCATGGGGTTTCTCCTGGTCGGTGGGGGACAGTCACCATGAGTTCTTCCAGGCTCACAGAATGTATCCATACGATAAAAGGTGCAAATGGGTGAAATTCTGACGTTTTCACCCGACTAGAAGGCCTGCCCGGCTCTTCCGGTCCGCCGGGCGCCGTGCCCGTCCGGTCCGTGCCGCTGTCCGGGCGGGCCCGTGGCGCTCGGACGATCCTTGCCGCGGACGGGGCCCGCCGTGTGTACGGCAGGGCAGTACTCTGTCGATTCACTCGTACGGCCGCACCCGGCGCGAACAGCGCGCATAGGGGCGGCCACCTGCAAGGAAAGGCGGTTGCGGCGATGAGCGAAGCCCCCGACCCGGAGGTCGTGGAGCTGGCCTCCAAGGTCTTCGACCTGGCGCGGCAGGGCGACGCCGAAGCGCTCGCCGCGTATCTGGACGCAGGTGTTCCGGCGAATCTCACGAACGACAGGGGCGACTCCCTCGTCATGCTCGCCGCGTACCACGGCCACGCCGACGCCGTTCGCGCCCTCCTGGAGCGCGGCGCCGATGCCGACCGCGCCAACGACCGTGGCCAGACGCCCCTCGCGGGGGCCGTCTTCAAGGGCGAGGAGGCGGTGATCCGAGCCCTCGTCGACGGGGGCGCCGACCCCGCGGCGGGAACCCCGTCCGCCGTCGACACGGCCCGGATGTTCGGCAGGCACGAGCTGCTGGAGCTGTTCGGCGCTCACTGACCGGAGCGCCGCTGACCAGGGGGAACGGGGGTTGAACCAGGCAGGGCGACGGGTCGCGCGAAATGTGGTCGCGGCGGGAAGAACCGCTGGGTCATCATGACGTCGTGATTCACGGACGCGACGGCTGGGCAGGTGTTGCCGCACCGCGCGGCCCGTGACCGGCCCGACGCGGGCCACCGACGAGAGGCAGGAAAATGGTCTACAACGAGCAGCGGACGACGGGTGCCCCGACGTGTTGTCGCGCGACCAGGTAGTGCACACGATCCCCGGTTGCGTCGACGCTTGATGTGAGGCTGTTTCCCATGTTCGATCCGGTCATAGCGCCCAGCGGCACGCTGCTGGGCCTGCTCCAGAGGGGCCGCGGCGATGGCACGCTGCATGCGCTCACCGCACCACGGCCCGAGGCCCTCGCGGCCCTGAACCACTGTGTGCTGCGCGATCCCCGCCACGACTGGCAGGTGGAGAACCGCTCCCTGTACTACGCCCGGCTCTTCCTGGACCTGCACGGTGGTCTCGGCGAGATCGAGCGGCACCTGTTCGAGCCCGAGGACGCCCTCGACACCGACGAGAACCGCACCGGCCTCGCCCTTTCCGTCCTCGGCCACCTCGCTTCGTACGGCAGGCGCGACGCGCTGGAACTGCTCCGGCGGTACGCGGCGTCCGGCTCCAACTGGGCCTGGGCCCTGGACGAGCTGGCGCTGCGCGACGACGACGCCGGACTGCGCGCCCTCGCCGTTCCCGTCCTCGGCAGATTCCCCGAGAACCCCGAGGGCGACGCCGCCCTCGCCACGGCCGTGCGCGACGCCTTCGAGCCGCGGCCCTGGCGGTTGTGGGCCGACGATCCACGCCCGTCCGTCGGCACCCGGGTGCGGGCCGCCGGCGAACGGGGCTCATTCGACCGCTGGCAGCGCCAGCTCCGCCCCACCGGGCCGCGACCCGGCTGGAGCGTCGCCGCCGTCTTCGACTGGGCCCAGCAGGGCCTCGACCGCGGCGCCCAGCTGCACGTCCCCGCCGCCCGCTGCCTCACCGCCGTAGCGGGACCCGAGGACCGTCCGGAGATCGTCGCGGCCGCCCGGGACGGCGGCGACGGCGCCCGCTGCACCGCCCTGCGCTACCTCGCGGACACCCAGGACCCCGAGGTGCTCGACCTCATCGAGGCCGCCGTGTCGGCCCCCTCCGCCGTCGTCGTCGACGCCGCGCTCGACGCCTTCGAACGCATGCGCAGCGTCGCCGCCGTCGACCGGGCGCGCGGCTGGGCCCACCGGCCCGACGCGCTCGGCGCCGCCGCCGGACGCGTCCTCGCCTGCCGCGGCGGCGCACAGGACCGCGACCTGGTGCTGGGCGCCCTGCGCGAGGCGGTCCGGGGCGAGGGACCCGACGCGCCGACGCTGTGGACCCTCGTCGACGGAGCCGGACGGCTCGGCATCGCGTGCGCGGCGCCCGTACTGCGGCACATCTACCGAGAGACCGCCTCGTCCCATCTGCGGGGCCGTGCCGCCCGGGCCCTCGCCGCCACCGCCCCCTCGTTCGCCGCGGGCTTCGCCGTCGAATGCCTGTGGGACTGCGAGGAATCCACCCGCGAGGTCGCCGCGCGGCATGCCGAGACGGGCGATGCGCGCGTGGTCGACCGGCTGCGCAGGCTGGCCGCGGACCCGGCCGAGGAGGACGAGGTGCAGACGGCGGTACGGAGCCGGATGGTCGGGCCCGACGCGCCGGCGGCCCAGTAACGGGGGGCGTCCTGGCGGGGCGTACCGGGCCCGCGGGTCCGGTACGAGCTCCAGGGACGCCCCAGGGCCCGCGGACGGCTCCGGGCCGACCGGTGGCTTCCGGTGCCGGCTCCCCCCGAGGGCCGGCCCGACGGATTCCCGGGGTGCCCCCGCTCCCCCCGACGGGAGGCGGCCGCGATCGGCCCGGCACCGCCCCGCATTCCGGCAAACCCGGCAGGAGCCCCGTCCGCCCCGCGGCGCCGGCTCGACCCGCGACGCAGACCGCTGCGGGGAGCTCTTCGTCGGGAGGCGCACCGGGATGCCGCGGTGCGCCTCCACCATCCGTGCGGCGGACGTCCCCGCCGTTTGGCCGGAAGACGACGGAACGCTCATGGGACGTTCCTCGTCCGGAAAGATCCACGTTGACGAGGCCACGTCCGGCGCGACGACAACACCGGTATGCGTGTCGTCCTCGTCACCGAATCCTTCCCGCCCGATGTCAACGGCGTGGCCCACTGCGCCCTGCAGACCGCCCGGCACCTCGTCGCACGCGGTCACGACCCGCTCGTCGTCGCCCCGGCCACCGCACCCGGGGCGGGCACGGACGCCTCCGCGCCCTGCCCCGTGGTCCGGGTCCCCTCCCTCCCGCTCCCCGGATACCCCCAGGTCAGAGTCGCTCTGCCGAGCCGCCGCCTGGCCGCGGCCCTGATCTCCCACCAGGCCGACCTCGTGCACCTCGCCAGCCCCTTCGTCCTGGGTGTCCGCGGTATGGCCGCGGCCTCCCGGCTCGGCATCCCCGCCGTCGCCGTCTACCAGACCGACCTCGCCGGATACGCCCGCACCTACATGGGAGCCGGCGAAGCCGCCGCCTGGCGGCGTATCCGCAGCGTCCACGCCGCTGCCGACCGCACCCTCGCCCCCTCCACCGCCGCTCTGCGCGACCTGGAGGAGCACGGGGTGCCCCGGCTGCGGCTCTGGCCCCGCGGCGTGGACACCAAACGCTTCCGCCCCGAGCTGCGTGACCCTGCTCTGCGCCGTGAACTCGCCCCGAACGGGGAGGTCATCGTGGGATACGTGGGCCGGCTGGCCCCCGAGAAGCACGTCGAACTCCTCGCCGGGGCCTGCGGCCTGGACGGCGTCCGCGTCGTCGTCGTGGGCGACGGCCCCAGCGGCGACGGGCTGCGCGACGCCCTGCCCGGCGCCGTCTTCCTGGGCCGCCGCACCGGCGACGAACTCGCCCGGATCTTCGCCTCGCTGGACGTCTTCGTGCACACCGGGCCGTTCGAGACCTTCTGTCAGACCGTGCAGGAGGCCATGGCGAGCGGCGTCCCCGTCGTCGCGCCCGCCGCGGGCGGACCGCTGGACCTGGTGGACCACCGCCGCACCGGGCTGCTCGTGCCGCCCCGCGACGAGCACGCCGTCCGCGAGGCCGTCCGTACCCTGGCCGCCGACCCGGCGCTGCGCACCGCTTACGGGGCCGCGGGCCGGACCACCGTCGAGGGCCGCACCTGGGAGGCCGTCGGCGACCGGCTCCTCGGCCACTACGCCGACGTCCTCGCCGCGCGGACGGCGGTGGCGGCATGAGCGGCCCGATGAGGATCGTGCGGCTCGCGAACTTCGTCGCGCCCGCGTCGGGCGGACTGCGCACCGCGCTGCGCGAACTGGGCGCCGGGTACCGCGCCGCCGGGCACGAACCCGTGCTCGTCGTGCCCGGACCGCACATGACCGACCGTGACACCGAACAGGGCCGGGTGATCACCCTCCCCGGACCGCTGCTGCCCGGCACCGGCGGCTACCGCGCGCTCACCGACCGGCGGCGCGTCGCCCGGCTCCTGGACCGTCTCGCGCCCGACCGCCTGGAGGTCTCCGACCGCACCACGCTGCGGTGGACCGGGGAATGGGCCCGCCGCGCACGCGTCCCCGCCGTGATGGTCTCGCACGAGACCGCACACGGCGTGCTGCGCACCTGGGGCCTGCCCGAGGCGGTCGCGCAGCGGGCCGCCGACGCGCTCAACACCCGCACCGCGCGGGCGTACACACGCGTCGTGTGCACCACCGAGTGGGCCGAGCGCGAGTTCGTCCGCATCGGGGCCCGCAACGTCGTACGCGCCCCCCTGGGTGTGGACCTGACGGACCGCCACCCGGGCCTGGGGGACCCGGGCCTGCGCGGGACGTACGCGCGCGGGGACGAGGTGCTGCTCATGATGTGCTCCCGGATGTCCGTCGAGAAGCGCCCCGGCACGGCGCTGGACGCAGTGGAGGAGCTGCGCCGGCGCGGTGTGCGGGCGCAGCTCGTCGCCGCGGGCGACGGCCCGCTGCGCGCCCGGCTCGAACAGCGGGCCACGGAGCGGCGGCTCCCGGTGACCTTCCTGGGGCATGTGCGCGACCGGGAGGCTCTCGCCGCGCTCCAGGCCACGGCCGACGTCTGCCTGGCTCCCGGCCCCGCCGAGACCTTCGGTCTCGCCGCCCTGGAGGCCATGGCGTGCGGCACGCCGGTCGTCGCCAGCGCGTCGTCCGCACTGCCGGAGATCGTCGGCGCGAGCGGCGCCACGGCCGCGGACAGCGGGGCGGCCTTCGCCGACGCGGTCCTGGAGGTCCTGGAACGCCCCGCGGCGGCGCGGCGCGAGGCGGCACGCGCGCGTGCCGAGTGCTTCGGGTGGGGCGCCGCGGTGGAGGGGTTCCTGCGGGCCCACGACACGGAGGTCCTGGTGAGCCGGGCGGCCGGGCCCGGGCCGCAGGCCGCTTCCGCGCCGGTGCGCCCGGAGCGTGCCGCATGAGAACCGTCCGGTTCGTCGCGCTGGGGGACTCGCTCAGCGAAGGTGTGGGGGACCCCGTCGGCGACGGGTGGCGCGGCTGGGCCGCACTGCTCGCCGACGGGCTCGCCCGCCCCGACGCCGAGGTGCTGTTCCACAACCTCTCGGTCAGCGGCGCACAGACCCGGGAGGTGCTGGAGAACCAGACCCCCGCCGCCCTGGACCTGAGCCCGGACCTCGTCTCGGTCGTCGTCGGGGTCAACGACACCCTGCGCTGCACCTTCGACATCCACTCCGTGGCCGCCCGGCTCGACCGCGTCTACGGCGCCTTCACCGCCCGGGGCGCCGTGCTGCTCACCGCCTGCCTCCCGGACCCGGGCGCGATGCTGGGGCTGCCCGGCACCCTGGCCAGGCCGCTCGCCCGGCGTCAGCGGGCCGTCAACACCGTGGTGCACGCGCTCTCCGAGCGCCACGGCGCGGTCCATCTGCATGCCGCCGAGGGCGACTGGGTCACCGACCGGGCCATGTGGAGCGCCGACCGGCTCCACCCGGGCGAGCGCGGGCACCGGGTGCTTGCCCTGCGCTTCCAGGCGGCTCTCGCCGACGCCGGATTCGCGGTGGGCGACCCCGTCCCGTCCGAGCCGCAACTCCCGCCGCCCACGCGGGCGGCGAGCCTGCTGTGGCTCGCCACCGCCGGTACGGGGTGGGTGGTGCGGCGCTGCACCGACCTGCTGCCGCAGCTCGCCACGCTGGCCGCGGACGAGGTGCGCCACCGGGCGTGGGGGACCAGTGCCCGGCTGGACCTGCGGGCCTCGCACGCCGTGGCCGCGGCGCTGGCGGCCCTGCCGACGGGGACACCGGACGCGGCATGAGCACGCGCGGGGCCGGCTGCCGTCCCCGGCACGCGGTACGGCCGGCGCCGCCCGCAGGTCGCCCCTGCGGGCGACCGTGTGCGACGCGGGCGGTCAGCGCACGAACCGCACGGGTGTCCCCGGAACCGCCTGCGCGGCCGCCGCCAGGTCCGCCTCGCGGACGACCGCCACCACCGGGTACCCCCCGGTCGTCGGGTGGTCCGCGAGGAACACCACGGGCCGTCCGTCCGGGGGTACCTGGACCGCGCCCAGGACCATGCCCTCACTGGGGAGTTCCCCGGGGACCGCACGCTCCAGGGGCGGTCCCTCCGTGCGCAGGCCGATACGGTTGCTCGCCGCCGACACCCGGTACGCGCGGGTGGTCAGCGTGCGCAGGGCCGAGTCCGTGAACCACGCGTGCCGCGGTCCGAGCGTGACCCGCAGGACGAGTTCCCGGGGAGGGGCGGGCTGCGGAGCGACGTCCAGACAGGCCCGGGGACCCACGACCGGGCCGAGGGGCAGCACGGCACCGTCGGTCAGGGGCGTCGGTCCGAGGCCCGACAGAAGATCGGTGGCGCGGCTGCCCAGGACCGGTTCGACGGCCACTCCGCCCGCGAACGCGACGTATCCGCGCACTCCGTGCACGGCGGGGCCGACGTCGAGCACGGCCCCCGCGGGCACCGCGACGGGCGCGCCCCAGGCCACCGGCCGCCCGTCCACGGTCACGGAACTCGGTGCCCCGCCGACCGCGACGGTCACCGCACAGCGCGGCCGCACCGCACAGCCGGTGAGCGTCGTCTCCAGGACGGCCGCGTCCGGCGGGTTGCCGACCAGCCGGTTGACGAGGGCGGCGGCCGGCCCGTCGAGGGCGCCGGAGCGGGGCACCCCGAGGTGGGCGTGACCGGGCCGCCCCCGGTCCTGCACGGTCGTCAGCGCCCCCGCCCGTACGACGGCCAGCGCACGGTCGGTCATGGCCGCCCCTCCGGTACGAAACGGACGGCCGCCCCCGGTGCCAGCAGCGCGGCGGGCACCCGCGCCGGGTCCCACAGCACCGCATCGGTGGTGCCGATCAGCTGCCAGCCGCCCGGCGACGACCGCGGATACACACCGGTGTACGGGCCCGCGAGCGCGACGGAGCCCGCGGGGACGGCGGTGCGCGGTGTCGCCCTGCGTGGGACGTGGCGGCGGGCGGGCAGGCCCGTCAGATAGCCGAAACCGGGCGCGAATCCGCAGAAGGCGACCCGGAATTCGGCCGCCGAGTGGATCCGCACCACGTCGTCCTCGGACACGCCCCACAGCGCCGCGACGTCGGCGAGGTCCGGACCGTCATAGCGCACCGGGATCTCCACGACGTCCCCCGCGCGCGGGGGCTGCGTCGGCACGTCCCAGGAGGGCAGCAGGGAAGCGACGGCCCGGGGGTCGTCGAGGCCGTCGAGGAGCACCGTCCGGGCGGCCGGCACCACCTCGCGTACGCGCAGCTCCCCCGACGCGCGGCGGCGCAGCACCTCGGCGTGCAGCGCCTGCGCCCCTTCGCCGTCGGCCAGTTCGACGAGCAGGGCCCGCTCACCGACGGGAAGAACCCTCATGCGAACGCCGCCACGCGGACCCCGGCCTCCTCCAACCGCGCCCGGACCCGCCGGGCCAGGCCGACCGCGCCGGGGGTGTCGCCGTGCAGGCACAGCGAGCGGGCCCGCAGCGCCAGCGGCTGCCCGTTCAGCGACGTGACCCGGCCGAACCGTGCGAGACCGACCGACCTTTCGACGACCGACTCCGGGTCGGTGACCAGGGCGCCCTCCGTGCCGCGCGGCACGAGGGTTCCCTCCTCGGTGTACGCCCGGTCCGCGAACGCCTCGTGCACCACCGGCAGTCCGGCCTCGGCCGCGACGTCCAGGAACCGCGACCCGGGCAGGCCCAGCACGGGCAGTGAGCCGTCGGCGACGAGGACGCCCTCGACGACCGCATGTGCCTGCTCCTCGTCATGGACCACCCTGTTGTAGAGGGCCCCGTGCGGTTTCACATAGGACACGCGGGTGCCGGCCGCGCGCGCGAAGACCTCCAGGGCGCCGATCTGGTAGGCCACTTCGGCGGCCAGCTCGTCGGCGGGCACGTCCATCGCGCGGCGTCCGAATCCCGCCAGGTCGCGGTAGGAGACCTGGGCGCCGATGCGTACGCCGCGTTCGGCCGCCCGCGCGCAGACGCGTCGCATGGTGGCCGCGTCCCCCGCGTGGAAGCCGCAGGCGACGTTGGCGCTCGTGACGACGGACAGCAGCTCCTCGTCGTCGGTGAGGCGCCAGCGGCCGAAGCCCTCCCCGAGGTCGGCGTTGAGGTCGATCGGGAGCGAGGTCATGGGTATTCGGTTCTCCTGGTCGGGCGGTCAGGCCACGCGGTACTGCTCGTCGCGGGCGTCGGTGAGGAACATCTGCCCGGGCGCATGGGTGATCGCGAACGGCGGGCGCGAGGCCATCACCGCTGCCTGGGGCGTCACACCGCAGGCCCAGAACACCGGGATGTCGTCCGGGTGCGCGGCCACCGGATCGCCGAAGTCGGGGCGGTCGAGATCGGTGACGCCGAGCCCGGCCGGGTCGCCGCAGTGCACGGGGCTGCCGTGCACCGCGGGCAGCAGGGAGCTCTCCCGGATGGCCGTCCCGAGGTGCTCGGGCGGGACCGGGCGCATCGAGACGACCATGGGCCCGTGCAGCCGGCCGGCGGGACGGCAGGGACGGTTGGTCACGTACATCGAGACGTTGCGTCCCTGCTCGATGTGGCGCATCGGCACCCCTGCCTCGGTGAGCGCCCACTCGAAGGTGAAGCTGCACCCGATGAGGAACGACACGAGGTCGCCGCGCCAGTGGGCGAGGACGTCGGTGGGTTCGTCGACGAGTTCGCCGTGCTCCCACACCCGGTAGCGAGGCAGATCCGTGCGCAGATCGGCGCCGGTCGCCAGGGGAGTGGTCCAGGCTCCCGCGTCCGTCACGTCCAGTACGGGGCACGGCTTCGGATTGCGCTGGCAGAACAGGAGCATGTCGTAGGCCCAGTCGGCGGGCACCGCGATCAGGTTGGCCTGGGTGTGGCCTGCCGCCCAGCCGGCGGTCGGCGTCGACAGTCCCGCGCGGAAGCGCGCCCGCGCCTGCGCGGGGCTGCACGCGCGCGTGGCGGCCGTCGGCTCCGCCGCGGGTCCCTTCGTGCGCTCCGTCGTGGCGCTCACAGCAGCTCCCTGCCGCGGGTCTCCGGCAGGCCGAGCAGCGCCACCACGGCGAGCCCGTAGCCGATGGCGCCGAACACCAGAGCCCCGCCGACACCCCAGCTGTCGGCCAGGAAACCGACCAGCGTGGGGAAGAGCGCACCGACGGCACGTCCCGTGTTGTACGTGAAGCCCTGGCCCGTGCCCCGGACCGCCGCCGGATACAGCTCGCTCAGGAACGACCCGAATCCGCTGAAGATCGCCGACATGCAGAAGCCCAGCGGGAAGCCGAGGACGAGGAGGAGGGTGTCGGCGCCGCTCGGGATGTGCGTGTACGCGAGGATCGCGGCCGCGGACAGGAAGGCGAACAGGGCGATGTTGCGCTTGCGTCCGAGGACGTCCGTGAGGTGGCCGCCCGTCAGATAGCCGATGAAGGCGCCCGAGATCAGGAGCGTGAGATAGCTCCCCGTGCCGACCACGGACAGGTGCCGCTCGGTCTTGAGGTAGGTGGGCACCCAGGTGGCGAGTGTGTAGTAGCCGCCCTGGACGCCCGTCGACAGCAGGACCGCGAAGACGGTGGTGCGCAGCAGACCGGGTGCGGCGGCCGTGCCCGGCCTGAAGATCGCCGCGAAGGAGCCCTTGTCGGTGCTCGCCGCCCGCTGCTCGGCCGCCTCCGGGGCGTCCTGCACCCGGCGTCGCACCCAGACGATCAGGAGGGCCGGGAGGGCGCCGGTCCAGAACATCACGCGCCACGCGATGTCCTCGTCCAGGAACTGGAAGACGAGCGTGTAGACGACCGCGGCCAGAGCCCAGCCCACCGCCCACGAGCTCTGGACCGCCCCGAGGGTGCGGCCCCGGTGCCGGGCCGTGGCGTACTCGGCGACCAGGACCGCGCCGACCGCCCACTCCCCGCCGAAGCCCAGTCCCTGGAGGGCGCGGAAGACGAGCAGCATCTCGTAGCTGGGCGCGAAGCCGCAGGCCACCGTGAACACGGCGTACGTGACGACCGTGATGAGCAGGGCCCTCACCCGGCCTATCCGGTCCGCGACGATTCCGGCGACGGCGCCGCCGACCGCCGACACGGCGAGGGTGACCGTCGTGATCAGCCCGGTCTGGCCGCTGCTCAGGCCGAAGTAGGCCGAGAGCGCCACCATGCTCAGCGGCAGCGTGAAGTAGTCGTACGAGTCGAGCGCATAGCCGCCGAAGGCGCCCGCGAAGGCGCGGCGCCCGCGCGGTCCGAGGGCGCGCAGCCAGCCGAACGGCCCGTCGTCACCGCGCAGTCCACCGGAGGGTGGGGCGTGGTCCGCCAGGGATCGGGGCGGAGGGGTTGTGCTCATGGGCACCTCGCAGAAGGGGGGAGGGTGCTTGCGAACACCCGACAAGGTAGAGGATCGTTGAACGATCCCTCAATACCCCTGTTGTTTCGATCTCATGTCTGCGGTTGAATTCCGGCTATGTCAGAACTGACGGGACTGGCCGACGACCGCGCGCTGCTGAGCCGCACGAGCACGGCGGAACGCGTCGCGGACATCCTCAGGAGCCGCATCGCGGAGGGGTATTTCCTGCCCGGAACGCGGCTGTCGGAGGACAGCATCGGCGGCGCCCTCGGCGTCTCCCGCAACACCCTGCGTGAGTCCTTCCGGCTGCTCACCCATGAACGGCTGCTCGTCCACGAGCTCAACCGGGGCGTATTCGTACGGGTCTTGACAATTCAGGACGTAGAGGACATTTACCGCACCCGGCGGCTCGTCGAGTGCGCCGTCGTCCGCGGCCTCGGCGAGCCGCCGTTCGCCCTGGACACGGTGGCCGCCGCGGTCGCCGCGGGCCGCGCGGCCGCGCAGGAGGGCGAGTGGAAGGGCGTCTCGACCGCCAACATCCACTTCCACCGCGAACTGGTCGCCCTCGCCGGGAGCGAACGCACCGACGAGGTGATGCGCAGCGTGTTCGCCGAACTCCGGCTCGCCTTCCACATGGTGGACGACCCCCGGCTCCTCCACGAGCCCTACCTCGCGCGCAACGAGCGGATCCTGCACACCCTCGAGGCCGGGCGGAGCAAGGAGGCGGAACGGCTTCTCGCGGAGTACCTCGACGACTCGCGGCGACAGCTCGTCGCCGTGTACGGGGAGCGCGTCGCCGAGGCGTGACGCCCTCGTTCCGCAGCGCTCGGGTGCCGGTCCGGCGCCGGTCGTATCTGCGTCGTTTCGACCGTTGTCGGACCGAGGACCTACTCTGTGCACCGTGACTTCGCCTGCCGCTTCGGACACCGCTCCGCCCCAGCTCAGCGCGGGGCCGCGGCCCGCCCCGGGCCCGGCCGCCGACGAGGGCCTGGCGCGGCGGCTGCGCGCGCTCGCCTGCACGGCGCCGCTGCACGACCTCGACGTGCGCAAGGCCAACCTCGCGGGCGAGTACTCGGTGTACGGAATGGCGGAGGTGGCGCTCTCCGCCATCGACCTCGTCACCCTCCACATGGACTTCGACACGGGCGCCGACCACGAGCAGATAGTGGCCCGGCTCGTACCGCGCATCGCCGCCCAGGCCCCGCAGCGCCCCACGGCCGAGCATGAGCGCGTCGCCCGCTGGGTGCTGGAAAACCTGGTCAACGTCGGCAGCGTCGACCGCGGCTTCCGTGCGGTTTACGGGACTTTCGCCCCGGACGGCACCTATGTCCGCCGTGACTACGACTTCAAGCTGATCGAGGAAGTGCCGGGTTACGGCGGCGGGGTCTATCTGCGGACCACCGACGAGGCCGTCAACGTCCTCGTGGGCGCCCTCGACACCGACGTCACGAGCGCCCAGATCGCCGCCGAGGTCAAGCTCGAGGTGCTGGTCAGCCGCGGCCGCCTCGCCGACGCCCAGCTCGCCGCCGAGCAGGCCCGCTACCGCACCGTGCAGTACTCCGAAACGCTGCGCAGGGCCCTGGACGCCACCCGGCGCAACGTACGCGCCGTCGACTGGCTGAACGCCGTACCGGACATGATCGCCGAGGCGCTCGACCATGTCGCCGACCGCTACCGCCACGAGAACGCGATCCTCACGAACATCCGCAAGGCCCGCGACGAGTCCGAGGACCCGGAGAACAAGCGCCGCGCCGCCGAGCTCGTCGACATCGTCAAGGACTGCATCCGCCGCCACACCCAGTTGCAGTCCCGGCTCCTCGAGGCCGGCCCGCTATTCCGTGCCGAGCAGGACCGGCAGGCGTTCGCCACGCCCACCGCGCGCGCCGGACTCGACCTGTACGGACAGCTCGTCGCCCCCGTGCTGCCCCTCCCCGCCGAACAGGCCACCCGGGTGACCGACGCCTTCTTCGCGCACGGCACCGGACTGCGCACGCCCGTGTCCGTCCGCGTCGCCGACCTCGTCGACATCCTGCTCACGCCGCCCGTCGAGCGCGAGCACCTCGGTGCGGAGATGCCCGAGCCCGATCTGATCGCGACCCCCGACGACAGCAGGTTCAGCGAGGAGCAGCTGGCGAGCGCCATGGAACTGCTCGACCTGCCCGCCGACGCACCGCGCCGGCTCTCCGGACTCCTCGCCGACGCCCGGCGCCGCGACCCGGAACTCCCGTACCTGGTGGCCCTGCTGGCCGTGCACGCGGCCAGCCCGCCCGTCGGCACGGCCTACCGCCAGGGCGAGGAGAAACTGCTCTTCGCCGTCGACGACGGAACCGACCTCGACGACCCGGAGTTCGGCGGCGCCGACCTCGTCGTCGGCACCGCCCTGCTGGACGCCGCCGGCATGGCCGCCGACCGGACGGAGGCGGCGTAGTGCAGGACGCCCCGTCCCCCGTGACCCAGCACCACCGCAGTGAGGAGCAGCAGCCGTGACCGAGCACCACGCAGAGCACGCCGCGTGGGGCGAGCCGGAGACCCCGACGGTGCCCCGCGCGTCGGCCGCCGTCACACCGGCCGACGCCGCCGACGCCGCGCGGCTCGTCGCCTTCGGACTGCAGCCCAAGCTCCAGCCCGCCCGGGACCAGGAGTACGCCGACCTGCTGCGCCGCTACCGCGAGTACCCGCCGTTCGCACGGCTCGCCGACGCAGTCGCCACCGGACTCGGCCTGATCGTCCTGGAGGTCTCCCCGCGCGCGGGCATGGCCGTGACCGCCGCCGAGGACTCCGTCTTCGCCGTCCGGATGGGCGACTACGCGCGTCGCGCATCCACCGACTCCGCCGACCGCTTCCTGCACGGACTCGCACATCTCGCCGTCGCCGCCCTCGCGTTCCCGCGCCCGGAGGACCTGGCCGACGACGGCTACATCGGCCGCGTCACCGTCAACGGCGTCGACGCGTTCGTCCGGCAGGCCTGCCGCCGCCTGGAGGAACGCGCCGCGCAGCAGGGCGAGAACACCGACCCGGCCACCGACGCCCCCGGACTCGAAGCGGCCTGGCGGATCTGGGCACGGCGCAGCTCCACCGGCGCCACCAAGGACGCGCGCCGGCTCGCCGGCTCCACCACGGGCATCGTCGGCAAGGCCGTCGCCTTCCTCACCGACTCCGGGTTCCTCCAGCGCACCGGCGACGACGCCGGAGGGACGTACCGCACCACCGCGCGCTACCAGCTCCAGGTCCGCGACATGGCCGGCAGTGCCGCCATGGCCGAACTGCTGGAACTCGGCGTCGTGCCCGTCACCGACGGCAGCGCGACGCTGCTGCCCGCCGAGGACACCGACGACCTGGAACTGGTGGCCGACTCCGGCCTGCCGTTCCACTCCTGACCGCCGCACCCCCTTTTCGCTCACGAAGTCACGAGAGTCCGCCGCCATGTACGAGCTGTCCCGGGTCCGCCTCTACTCCATCGGGCCTGCCGGTGCGCGCTACGCCGACACCGTGCTGGACCTGCGGGGTGTCGGCGGGCCCGTGCCCGACCCCGCGCCGACGCAGGCGGAGTTCTTCGAGGAGGAGCCCGTCGGGCCGCCGCGGCGCCCCGCGCCCGCGGGCGTGCTCTTCCTGGAGAACGGCGGCGGCAAGTCGGTGCTGCTCAAGCTGATCTTCTCGGTGATGCTGCCCGGCCACCGCAACACCCTGGGCGGCGCCAGCTCCGGTGTGCTGCGCAAGTTCCTGCTCGCCGACGACTGCGGGCACGTGGCACTGGAGTGGCAGCACACGCTCACCGGTGAGTGCGTCGTGGTCGGCAAGGCCAGCGAGTGGCGCGGACGGCAGGTCTCCAACGATCCCCGGAAGTTCGCGGAGGCCTGGTACTCCTTCCGGCCCGGACCCGGACTGAGCCTGGACAACCTCCCGGTCGCCGAGTCGACCGCCGTGCGTCCGCCCGTCGAGGGCGCCTCCGGTGCACAGGGCCGGCGCCGGACCATGAAGGGCTTCCGCGACGCGCTCACCGAGGCCGGGAAGACGTATCCGCACCTCGACGTGCACTGGGAGGACATCCACGAGCGCTGGACCGAGCACCTGGGCGAACTCGGTCTCGACCCCGAACTCTTCCGCTACCAGCGGGAGATGAACGCCGACGAGGGCGAGGCGGCCGGCCTCTTCGCCGTGAAGAAGGACTCCGACTTCACGGACCTGCTGCTGCGCGCGGTCACCGACACCCGGGACACCGACGGGCTCGCCGACCTCGTCGGCGGCTTCGGCAACAAGCTGGGCCGCCGCGCCGAACTCATCGCCGAACGCGACTTCACCGCGGGCTCCGTGGACCTGCTGGGCCGCATCGTCGAGGCCGCGGAGGCCCGTACCCGCGCCCGGGACATCCACGCCGGGGCCGAGCGGCGCACCCGCACCCTCGCGCGACGGCTGTCGGCGCGGGCCGTGCAGGAGCGCGGCCGGGCCGCCGACCTCGCCCAGCGTGTCACCGCCGCCGCCCACACCGTCACCGAGGCGGAGACGGCGCGCGAGCGCAGCGCCCTGGTCGCCGCCGAACTCGCCTACCGGCACGCCTCCCTGGCCCTCGCCGGAGCGGAGCGGGCGGCCGCCGCGCAGAAGCGGGAGCTCGCCGACGCGCGCACCCTGTACGCCGCCTGGCAAGCCGCCGAGACCGTCCTGCGGCACCGGGCCGCCGCCGACCGCTCCGCACGCGTGGCCGCCGCGATCCGTGAGGCCGAGCGGGACGCCGCACCGGCCCTCGCCGCCCGCGCCAAGGCCGCGGCCGACCTCGTCCGGGCGCTGCACGCCGCCGCCGAGGACGCCGAAGGACTCGCCAACGAGGGCGAGGAGCGGTCCGCCGCACTCCAGGAGGCCGGCGAGGCCGCCCACCGCGACGCGACCGCCGCCGCCACCGAGGCACAGCGCGCCCGCAGCGAATCGGTGCATCTGCGCCAGCGCCTCGGCGAGGTCGAGCAGGAGACCGCCGAGGCCGTCCGTGCGGGCTGGCTCGATGACTCCGCGCCCGACGCCGACCCCGCGCGCGCCGCGCTCGCCGCCAGCGACGCCGAGAAGACCGCCGTCGCCACCTGGGACACCGCGCGCGAGACGTCCCGCAGGGCCACCGAGACCGCCAGGGAGGCGGCGGCCGCCGAGTCCCGTGCCGAACTGACCGCCGCGCGCGCCGCGGACGCCGCCGAAGCGGCGCAGCGCGCCCACGACGCGGAGCGCCGCGCGGCCGAGGCCCTGGCGGGGGAGGAGCGCCTGGCCGAGCTGCTGGGTCTCGCCGGTGCCGTCGCCCCCGTGGCCGGCGTCCCGCACCCCCGCACCTCCTCCGGTGCGGCCGAAGGGACGGCCCCACCGCACCGCGACGATGCGCACCGGGAGGGCGGCGCGCTCGCCCCCGAAGACCTCGACCGCAACGCCGACGACGTCAAGCGGCTCCTCGACGACGCCGTCGCCTCGGCCGAGCGGCAGCTCTTCGAGCTGCGGACCGCCGCCGCGGACGACGCCCGCATCCTCGGCGCCCTGGGTGACGGCGGACTGCTCCCGCCCGGCCCCGACGTGCTGGCGACCGTCGAGTTCCTCGGCGAACACGGCATCCCGGCGCTGCCCGGCTGGCGCTACCTCGCGCAGGCCGTCGACCCCGCCGACCACGCGCGCGTACTGGCCGCACGCCCCGAACTGGTCGACGGCGTGATCATCACCGATCCCGACACCCACGCCCGCGCCCGCCAGGCGCTGAGCGAGGCCGCCCTGCTGCCCCGCTCCGCCGTCGCCGTCGGCACCGCCGCCGCCCTCCTCGCCCCGGCACCGGACCCCGGCACGGGCGAAGGTGACGCCGGAAACGTCTTCCTGGTCCCGCCGAACCCGGCCATGCACGACGAGCACGCCGCCGACGAGGAGCGGCAGGCGCTGCGCACCCGGACGGTGGAGCGGGACGAGGAGATCCGGGCGCTCGCCGCACGGCTCGCCAAGGACCGAGAGCTGGCAGCCCGCCTCGCCTCCTGGCGCGGCGGATGCCCCGCCGGGCGCCTCGCCGAGCTCGCCGAGGCGGCGCAGACGGCACGCGCGTTCGCCGACGAGGCCGAGGAGGAGCTGGCCGAGGCACGCACCGCACGCGCCGAGGCCGACGAGACCGCCGCCGACGCGGCACGGGTGCGCGACGAGCGGCAGGAGGCCGCACAGCGCGCCCGCCGAGCCGCCGATGCCCTCGCCGGGCTCGCCTTCCGGCTGCGCGAGCGCGCCGGATGGCAGGTCAAGCTGCGTGAACTCGCCGACGAGGCAGTCGAGTCGGAGGCCCGCGCCCAGGCCTGTCTGGAGCGCGCCCGCGCCGCAGACGAGGATCGCCGCGCCGCCCAGCGCGCCGCCGACGACGCCCGCCGCACCGCCCGTGCGCTGCGCGCCGAGCGCGCCGAGATCGCGGGTGCCCCCGACGACGTGCCGGAGGACGACACCCCCGAGGAGCCCCGGGCCTCCCTGCCGGCGCTCCGTGAGGCGTACCGGGCGGCGTCCCAGGTGTACGAGAAGGTGGGCGTCGGCGCGGACCTGCGGGCCGAACAGGCGCGGGCCGAGAGCGACGAGAGCGCCGCACTCGCCGAGCTGGACCGGCTCAGCAACAAGGTGCGCACCCGCGCGGCCCAGCTCCTCCAGTCCCCCGACGGGGCCGACGGCCCCTCCCGGCAGGCCGCCGCCGCGCGCGCCGAGGAACTGGTCCAGCTCCTGGAGACCCGTACCTCCACCGCGTCCGAACAGCTCGGCCGGCTCCGCGGCGAGGCCGAACGGCACGCGCCCGAGGACGGCGAGGAGCACACCGGGCTCCCGGAGGACCTGGTGCCCTCCGACACCGAACACGCCCAGACGCTGCTGCGCACCGCCACCGCCGAACTCGCCACCCGCACCGAGGCGTTGGGCCAGGCGCGGGAGGCCCACGCCGAGCTGCTCACCGCGCACCGCACCACCGAGGACGCCGCCGGCGGTTTCGACGAGACGGCCGCGCTGCTGCGGGACCTGCTGCGGGAACACCAGGACGCCGAGGGAGCCGAGGGCAGCGAGGAGCCCGAGGCCTACCCCGGCGGCATCGAGGAGGCGCGGGGCTCCGCGGCGGAGGCCCGCCGGTCCCTGCGCGGCTGCGCCGCCGACCTCTCCGCCGCGGAGGCCGCGGTCCGCGAGGCGAGCGACATCCTCGTCCGGCACGCCAACTCAACCCGCTACGAGCAGGTGCGCACACCCGCCCGTCAGCAGATCCGCGAACTGCCGGCCTCCGCACTTCCGGAGCATGCGCAGAAGTGGGCCGAGGCGTTCGCGCCCCGCCTGCGCGTCCTGACCGACGAGCTGGCGCAGCTGGAGCGCAACCGCGACTCGATCGTGGACCGGATGCGCGGACTGGTGGAGTCCGCGCTCGCCACGCTCCGCTCGGCACAGCGGCTGTCCCGGCTGCCCGAGGGTCTCGGCGAGTGGTCCGGGCAGGAGTTCCTGCGCATCCGCTTCGAGGAGCCGGACCAGGCGACCCTCACCGAACGGCTCGGCGAGGTCGTCGACGAGGCCACCCGCGCCGCCGTCCGGAAGAACTCCGACCTGCGCCGGGACGGTATGTCGCTGCTGCTGCGCGGGGTCGGCGCCGCACTCCAGCCGAAGGGCGTCTCCGTCGAGATCCTCAAGCCGGACGCGGTGCTGCGCGCCGAGCGCGTCCCCGTCGGGCAGATGGGCGACGTGTTCTCGGGCGGCCAGCTGCTGACCGCCGCCATCGCTCTGTACTGCACGATGGCCGCACTCCGCTCCAACGACCGCGGCCGCGACAAGCACCGCCACGCGGGCACCCTGTTCCTCGACAACCCCATCGGCCGCGCCAACGCCACGTATCTGCTGGAGCTCCAGCGTGCCGTGTCCGACGCGCTCGGTGTGCAGCTGCTGTACACGACGGGCCTGTTCGACACGACCGCACTAGCCGAGTTCCCGCTGGTCATTCGGCTGCGCAACGACGCCGACCTGCGGGCCGGGCTGAAGTACATCAGCGTGGAGGAACACCTGCGGCCGGGGCTCCCGCAGCAGGCCCCGGCCGGGGAGACGGTGCACGGCGAGATCACCGCTACGCGGATGTTCAAGCGTCCCCCGGCCCAGGGCGCCTGACGGTCCGCGCCGCCGGCGGCGGGGCGCGGCCTCCGTCCCGGCGCCGGCGGTCCCGGCGGATGTGTGCGGGGCCGGGCCGGTGGCACGGACCACGTACCCGGGGCGTTGGCGCGGACTACGTGTGCGACAACTGGTGCGACCGGCTCCGCCCGCGTATGTGCTCCTGCGTGCCGTCCGGTGCGGCCCGCTCCTGAGGGGTGGCCCGCCGCTCGCGGCGGGCCTGCCTGACCGTACTGCTGGGTGCCGACACGACCCCGTACCGCTGCTTCCACACCTGGCGGGTGATCCAGACGTCGAGCACGCTCCACGTCGCGACGACGGTGCAGCCCACGCTGCTCAGCACCATCGGGAAGGCCAGCCACGAGCCGGCGAGCGTGCAGAGGAACGCGATCATCGCCTGTATCAGTGTCACGGCCACGATGATCACGGCACGGACCGCGGCGGTCCGTACCGGATCGGGCATCCGGAACCGACGCGCGGGCTCCTCCACCCACAATGGCTTGTGGGGCACCGGGTGCTCCCGGTCCTCGACCCTGTCCATCACTGATTCACTCCCCACCGTCCTGCAACTGCTCGTCCGGTGCACCGGACAGGCGGCTCACCGCATCCGACTCCCTGTGGCTGCCCGGCTTCCGCCGCTTTACGCCGCCCGGAAGCCGCATGAGGTACATGTGGCCCCATCCCGCGCCCCATCCGGATCTCGACTCCCGTATGGATGGACGTACGAGTCGGGCGGAAGATTCCCGTTCGGCGAAGAATTCCGGCCAACTGGTCTCAACAGCCGGACGGATGGTGCCGCGTGTCAGGTGCAACCACCGGGGATGCAATCTCCCCCAATGAGTGGACAACTCGGGACCACGGTTTTGGGTCATGGCCCGAAAGCGTCCGGACACGTCTTCGAGTTGGTCCCACGTCAGTAGTAGGCTCACGCCGTTTGTTGACGCACGCGTGCACCCCCGGCCGCAGGGGGTCGAGCTGGGGGAGGCCATGCGCTTTCGCGGGAAGTCCATCCGCCGGAAGATCGTGGCGTTGCTACTGGTCCCGTTGGTGTCCCTGACCGCGATCTGGGGCTTCGCCACCGTGGTGACCGGCGAGGAGGCGAGACAGCTCTTCGGTGTGGCCCGGGTCGTCGACAAGTTCGGCTACCCCATCGAGGACACGATCCGCGCCGTCCAGCAGGAGCGCCGCCAGAGCCTCGTCTATCTGGCCGATCCGCGCGCCTCCGACGCACTGACCGCGCTCCGCCGCAGCCGCGCCGCCACCGACAGGCTCGTGGCGAAGGTCCGCGCGAACGCCGCGGACGCCGATCTCCGTGACGAGCTGACCGCGGACTCCGACAGCCGCCTCACCTCGATACTCGACGCCTTCGACGGCATGAAGTCGCTGCGCGGCGCCGTCGGCCGGCGCACCGTCAGCAGGGCCACCGCCCTGGACATGTACGACAGGCTGATCCAGCCCTGCTTCGGCTTCCAGTCGGCGCTCCACGGCCTCGACGACGCGGAGCTCGACAAGCAGGGCCGCGCCCTCGTCAGCGTCGGCCTCGCGCGTGAACTGCTGTCCCGCGAGGACGCGTTGATCGGCTCGACGCTCGTCGCCCATCGCATCACCAGGGCCGAGGTCCGGCAGGTCTCGGACCTGATCGCGCAGCGCACCATCCTGTACGACGTGAACCTGCCGCTCCTGCCCGAGGACGACCGCGGCCGCTACGAGCGCTACTGGCAGAGCCCGGACACCACACCGCTGCGGGACGCCGAGACGGCCATCACCGGCTCGGCCGCACGCCTTCCGGACGAGGTCACCGGCGCGAGCTGGAACCCCGCGGCGGGCAAGGTCCTCGACGACCTCGCGCGCCGCGACGAGGCGGCCACCGACCGGTACGAGCGCCGCGTCCAGCCCGTCGCGATGGGCGTCCTCCTGCGTGCGGCCGTCGCGGGTGTACTCGGTCTGGCCGCGCTCCTGTTCTCCTTGTTCCTGTCGGTGCGCATCGGCCGCAGCCTCGTGCGCGACCTGCGCCGTCTGCGTCTGGAGGCCCACGAGGCCTCCGGGGTCCGGCTGCCCGGTGTGATGCGCCGCCTCGCCGCCGGCGAACAGGTCGACGTGGAGACCGAGGTCCCCCGTCTCGAATACGGCGAGGACGAGATCGGACAGGTCGGGCAGGCCCTCAACACCCTGCAGCGGGCCGCCGTCGAGGCCACCGTCAAGCAGGCCGAACTCCGCCGGGGTGTATCCGAGGTGTTCGTGAACCTCGCCCGCCGCTCCCAGGTGCTGCTGCACAAGCAGCTCACCATGCTCGACAGCATGGAACGCAGGACCGAGGACACCGACGAACTCGCCGACCTGTTCCGGCTGGACCACCTCACCACCCGTATGCGGCGGCACGCCGAGGGCCTGGTGATTCTCTCCGGCGCCGCCCCGTCCCGACAGTGGCGCAAGCCCGTACAGCTCATGGACGTCGTCCGCGCCGCGGTCGCCGAGGTCGAGGACTACGAGCGCATCGAGGTGCGCAGGCTGCCGCGCCTGGCCATCACCGGTCCGGCCGTCGCCGACATCACCCACCTGGTCGCGGAACTCCTCGAGAACGCCACCGTGTTCTCGCCCCCGCACACGGCCGTGCAGGTACTCGGCGAGCGCGTCGCCAACGGCTTCACTCTGGAGATCCACGACCGCGGCCTCGGCATTCCGCCCGAAGCGCTCCTCGACGCCAACCTCCGTCTCGCCGAGACCCCCGAGTTCGAACTCTCCGACACCGACCGGCTCGGCCTCTTCGTGGTGAGCCGGCTCGCGCAGCGGCAGAACGTCCGTGTCTCCCTCCAGCCCTCGCCCTACGGCGGCACGACCGCAGTCGTCTTCATCCCGGACGCGCTCCTCACCGACGCCCCCGACACCGAGGGCGCCGGGTTCCGGCTCGACCGGCCGGGCCGCGACGCCGGGCAGCGCCCCGGCCGCGACACCTCCAGGGCCGCGCTCACCCAGGTGCCGGCACGGCTGCCGGGCCTGCCCGCCTCCGTCCTGGACGGACCGGTGGAGCTGGAGGCCCCGGTCGCCGCCGTCGACCTGGACGAGTTCCCGGGTGCCATCGACGACGAGGACAGCGAACGAGGTGGGCTCTTCCGCCCGCGTGGTTTCGCCGCGACACCCGGTGGTCAGCACCAGCAGGCCGCCGACGCGCAGGAGCCGCACGGACCCCCGGCACGGCCCGGTGCCGACGGTCCGGCGGACGGCCCCGTGCCGCTGCCGCGCCGCCGTACCCCGAAGCTGGTCAGTTCCCACGGCCGCCCGGTCTCCCACGGCGTCTCCCGGGAGAGGGACCCGGCCGACCGGGGCACGGAAGGGGCGAGTCCGCCCGAACCCGCGGAGCGCGGTCCGGGCCGTGCGCTCTCCGGCGGCACACCGGAGCCCGGCCGTCCCGGCGGCGGCACGCCGCCGGAACTGCCCAGGCGCCGACGCGGCCCGCGGCCTGCCGCCGAGACGGCGCCACCGGACGGCGAAGCGGCCGTTCGCACCACCGACGCAGGGACCGGCGGCCGGGGCGGTGACGACACGCTGGGTAGGGTCGGAGGGCTGCCCCGCCGGGTACGTCAGGCGAACCTCGCACCCCAGCTCAAGGCGGGCCCCGACCGGCGCACGGACCGCGAGGCCGGCCCGGGCACCGAGCTGTCCGGCCCGGTCGAGCGCGACGCCGACGAGGTACGCAGCCGGATGGCCTCGCTCCAGCGCGGCTGGCAGCGAGGCCGCGAGGAGAACGCCGCGGGCGACATCGCACCCGACGGCACAGCACCAGGAACGACATCTGAGGGGGACGGTCGATGACCGCACCGAACGCCACCGGCCACACCGCGACGCCCGGAGCAACCGGCGAGCTCAACTGGCTGCTGGACGAACTGGTGGAGCGTGTCGCCAGCATCCGCAAGGCGGTGGTGCTCTCCGGCGACGGCCTGCCCACCGGGGTGTCCAAGGACCTGACCCGGGAGGACGGCGAGCACCTCGCCGCCGTGGCTTCCGGCTTCCACAGCCTCGCCAAGGGCGTGGGCCGCCACTTCGAGGCGGGCAGCGTCCGCCAGACCGTGGTCGAGCTGGACGACGCCTTCCTGTTCGTCACGGCCGCCGGGGACGGCAGCTGCCTGGCCGTCCTGTCGGACGCCGACTCCGACGTCGGCCAGGTGGCGTACGAGATGACGCTGCTGGTCAAGCGAGTCGGCCCGCATCTGGCCACGGCACCACGCGCCGACGTGCCCGCAGGTGGGTAGTGGGATGGCATGAGAGCTGACGGTCTCGGGACACCCCACTGGTTCGACGACGACGCCGGACCGGTGGTGCGTCCGTACGCCATGACCCGCGGCCGCACCACGGCCGCGGGCCAGCACCGCCTCGACCTGATCGCCGTGGTCGTCACCGAACCCCGGGTCGGCGACCCGGAGGCGGACCAGACCCTGTCCCCGGAGCACGTCGACATCGTCGAACGCTGTCGCAGCACCCCCCAGTCCGTCGCCGAGCTCGCCGCCGAGCTGGACCTGCCGATCGGCGTGATACGCGTCCTCATAGGGGACCTGGTCGCCGACAGGCTGGTGCATGTCACCCGGCCCGTTCCGCCCGCCGAACTACCGGACGAGAGTATTCTGCGCGACGTGATCAATGGCCTCCGGGCACTCTGAGCAGTGCGGAAGCGGAGACAGACGTGACAGGCTGGCAATTCTGGGTCGACCGAGGCGGCA
Source organism: Streptomyces sp. NPDC002004 (assembly GCF_053593975.1). NCBI lineage: Bacteria > Bacillati > Actinomycetota > Actinomycetes > Kitasatosporales > Streptomycetaceae > Streptomyces > Streptomyces sp. NPDC002004. The sequence goes on along the minus strand of NZ_JBSFDP010000005.1, from coordinate 23,148 downwards.
CCTTCACCGATATCGTCGCGCGCCGCCCCGACGGCGGTCTGCTCACCCACAAGCTCCTCTCCGACCATCCCGCCCGGTACCGCGACGCCGCCGTCGCCGGCATCCGTGCGCTCCTCGGTGACTCCGCGGACACCGCCCGGATCGACGCCGTCCGGATGGGCACCACCGTCGCCACCAACGCCCTCCTGGAACGCAAGGGCGAACGCACCCTCCTCGTGATCACGCGCGGCTTCCGCGACGCCCTGCGCATCGCCTACCAGAACCGTCCCCGGATCTTCGCCCGCGAGATCGTCCTGCCCGAGCTGCTGTACGAGCGGGTCATCGAGGTCGACGAGCGCGTCACCGCCGACGGCGAGGTACTGCGCGGCCCCGACCTGGAGGCCCTCGCCGCGCCGCTGCGGCAGGCGTACGAGGACGGGATCCGCGCCGTCGCCGTCGTCTGCATGCACAGCCATCTGCACCCCGGGCACGAACGTGCCGTCGGTGAACTCGCCGCGCGCATCGGCTTCCCGCAGATCTCGCTCTCCAGCGAGGTCAGTCCGCTGATGAAACTGGTGCCCCGCGGCGACACCGCCGTCGTCGACGCCTATCTGTCACCCGTGCTGCGCCGGTATGTACGGCACATCGCCGACGAACTGTCCGGTGTCCGGCTGATGTTCATGCAGTCCAACGGTGGCCTCGCCGAAGCCGGACAGTTCCGCGGCAAGGACGCTGTCCTGTCCGGCCCGGCCGGCGGCATCGTCGGCATGGCCCGGATGTCGCAGCTCGCCGGATTCGACCGGGTCATCGGCTTCGACATGGGCGGCACCTCCACGGACGTCTCCCACTTCGCCGGCGCGTACGAGCGGGTCTTCACCACGCAGATCGCCGGAGTCCGGCTGCGGGCACCGATGCTGGACATCCACACCGTCGCCGCGGGCGGCGGATCCGTCCTGCACTTCGACGGCAGCCGCTACCGCGTCGGCCCCGACTCCGCGGGAGCCGACCCCGGACCCGCCTGCTACCGGGGCGGCGGCCCGCTCACGGTCACCGACGCCAATGTCGCCCTCGGCCGCATCCAACCCGCCCACTTCCCGCGGGTCTTCGGCCCCGACGGAGACCAGCCGATCGACGACGCGCTCGTCCGCGAACGGTTCACCGCCCTCGCCGAGGAGATCCGCGAGCACACCGGCGACGACCGCAGCCCTGAGCAGGTCGCCGAGGGTTATCTGCGGATCGCCGTGGCCAACATCGCCAACGCGGTCAAGCGGATCTCCGTGCAGCAGGGCCACGACGTCACCCGCTACGCCCTCACCACCTTTGGCGGCGCCGGCGGACAGCACGCCTGCCAGGTCGCCGACTCGCTCGGCATCCGTACCGTGCTCGTGCCGCCCATGGCCGGCGTGCTCTCCGCTCTCGGCATCGGCCTCGCCGACACGACCGCCATGCGCGAACAGTCCGTCGAGGCCGCCCTCGAGCCCTCCGCCATGCCCCACGTCCTCAAGACCGCGGAGGACCTGGAGAGCGCCGCCCGCGAGGAACTCCTCGCCGAGGACGTCCCCGTCGACCGTATCCGCGTCACCCGCCGCGCCCAGCTCCGCTACGACGGCACCGACACGGCCCTCACCGTCGAACTCGCCGAACCGGCCGCGATGATCCGCACCTTCGAGGACCGCCATCGCGCCACCTACTCCTTCACCCTCGACAGGCCCGTCGTCGTCGAAGCCCTCTCCGTCGAAGCCACCGGACTCACCGATCCCCCCGATCTGTCCGCACTCGCCGAGCACTCCACCACCCCCGCCCCCGCACGCAGTGCCCGCCTCCACACCGGCGGCTCCTGGCGCGACGTACCCCTGCACCACCGCGAGGAACTGCCCCCGGGCGAGACCGTCACCGGCCCCGCGATCATCACCGAGGCCGGCGCCACCACGGTCGTCGACGACGGCTGGCAGGCCGCCGTGAACCCCGACGGCCATCTGGTCATGGAACGGGTGGCGGCGCCGGAGGGTTCCGCGGCCGGGACGGAAGCCGACCCCGTGCTCCTCGAGGTCTTCAACAACCTCTTCATGTCCATCGCCGAACAGATGGGCGCCCGCCTGGAGTCCACGGCCCAGTCCGTGAACATCAAGGAGCGGCTCGACTTCTCCTGCGCCCTCTTCGACCCCGAGGGCAACCTCGTCGCCAACGCCCCCCACATCCCGGTCCACCTCGGATCGATGGGCACCAGCGTCAAGGAGGTCATCCGGCGCCGCGGGACTGCCATGCGCCCCGGCGACGCCTATGCCGTCAACGACCCGTACCACGGCGGCACCCACCTGCCCGACGTCACCGTCGTCACACCCGTGTTCGACGCGGCGGGGGAGCGGGTCCTCTTCCACGTCGCCTCCCGCGGCCACCACGCCGAGATCGGCGGCATCCAGCCCGGCTCCATGCCCGCGCACAGCCGCACCATCGACGAGGAGGGCATCCTCTTCGACAACTGGCTCCTCGCCGAGGGCGGCCGCCTCCGCGAGGACGAGACCCTGCGGCTGCTCTCCGACGCTCCCCATCCCTCGCGCAGCCCCCGCACCAACCTCGCCGACCTGCGCGCCCAGATCGCCGCCAATCAGAAGGGCGTCGACGAAGTCGCCCGTATGATCGACGACTTCGGTCTCGACGTGGTCCAGGCCTATATGAAGCACGTCCAGGACAACGCCGAGGAGGCGGTGCGCCGCGTCGTCGACACCCTCGACGACGGCCACTACGCCTACGAGACCGACGCAGGGGCCGTCATCCGTGTCCGCGTCACCGCGGACCGCCCCGGCCGCCGCGCCACCATCGACTTCACCGGTACGTCGCCCCAGCTCGCCACCAACTTCAACGCGCCCTCCTCCGTGGTCAACGCCGCCGTCCTGTATGTGTTCAGGACCCTCGTCGCCGACGACATCCCCCTCAACGACGGCTGTCTGCGCCCACTGGACATCGTCGTGCCGCCCGGTTCCATGCTCGCCCCCGAACCGCCCGCCGCGGTCGTCGCCGGCAATGTGGAGACCTCACAGTCGATCACGGGTGCCCTGTACGCGGCCCTGGGCGTGCAGGCCGAGGGCTCCGGCACCATGAACAACGTCACCTTCGGCAACGAACGGCACCAGTACTACGAGACCGTCGCCTCGGGCTCCGGCGCCGGCGACGGGTTCGACGGCGCGTCCGTCGTCCAGACCCATATGACGAACTCGAGGCTCACCGACCCCGAGGTCCTGGAGTGGCGGCTGCCCGTGCTGCTGGAGGAGTTCGCGGTGCGGCGGGGGAGCGGCGGCGCCGGGCGCCGGCGCGGAGGCGACGGGGCGGTGCGCCGCATCCGGTTCCGTGAGGCCATGACCGTGTCCACACTCTCCCAGCACCGCCGGGTGCCCCCGTACGGTATGGCGGGAGGCGAGCCGGGCGCACTCGGCGCCAACCGCGTCGAGCGCGCCGACGGCACGGTCCTGCGACTGCGGGGCAGCGACACAGCGGAGGTCGGCCCCGGCGACGTACTGGTCATCGAAACCCCCGGCGGCGGCGGATACGGTCCACCGGCGCACGAGCACACCGAGGCAGGAGAAGAGACCGATGATCCTGGGGCGTTCTGAGCGCGCCACGGCTCCCGTCGAGCCCGTCACGCTCAAGATCCTCGTGGCCGGCGGATTCGGCGTGGGCAAGACGACCCTCGTCGGCGCGGTCAGCGAGATCAGACCGCTGCGCACGGAGGAGCAGCTCAGCGAGGCGGGCCGCCCGGTCGACGACACCAGCGGCGTCGAGGGCAAACACACCACCACGGTGGCGATGGACTTCGGCCGGATCACCCTCAGGGAGGATCTGGTGCTGTACCTCTTCGGCACGCCCGGTCAGGACCGCTTCTGGTTCCTGTGGGACGAGCTCGCCACGGGCGCGCTCGGAGCGGTCGTGCTGGCCGACACGCGCCGTCTGGAGGACTGCTTCGCGGCCGTGGACTACTTCGAGCGCCGCTCCATACCCTTCGTGGTCGGCGTCAACTGTTTCGAGGGAGCCTCGCGCTACCCGGCCGATTCGGTGCGCCGCGCACTGGACCTGGATGCCGAGGTCCCGGTGGTGCTGTGCGACGCGCGCGACCGGCAGTCCGTCAAGGAAGTCCTCATCAAGGTCGTGGAGCACGCGATGACGCTCGGCGCGGCCGCCCGCGAGCCGGCCGCCACCTGACGTAGCCCCGTACGCGCACATGCGGCCCGGACCGGGCGACCGGGACACGGGCCGCACTCCCGCGCGCGGGCGGCCTCGCAGGACGCCCGCACGCTTCGCCGATGCGGGGCGTCAGCCCGTACCCTCCTCCTGCCAGCCGAAGCTCTTCTCCACGGCCTTGCGCCAGTTGCGGTACTCCCTGTCACGCACCTGCGGTTCCATGGCCGGGACCCATTCGGCGTCCTTCTGCCAGTGCGCCTTCAGCTCGTCCAGGCCGTTCCACACGCCCGTGGCGAGACCGGCCGCGTAGGCGGCGCCCAGGCATGTCGTCTCGGACACCCGGGGTCGGATCACGGGTACTCCGAGGACATCCGCCTGGTGCTGCATCAGAAGGTTGTTCCTGGTCATGCCGCCGTCCACCTTCAGGGTGGTGATCTGCACCCCGGAGTCCTGGTACATGGCGTCGACGACCTCGCGGGTCTGCCAGCTCGTGGCCTCCAGCACCGCACGGGCCAGATGCGCCTTGGTGACGTACCGGGTCAGACCCGTGACGACGCCGCGCGCGTCCGAGCGCCAGTACGGCGCGAACAGACCGGAGAACGCCGGCACGATGTACGCGCCGCCGTTGTCGTCGACGCTCGCCGCCAGCGGTTCGATCTCATCGGCGCTGCGGATGATGCCGAGCTGATCGCGGAACCACTGCACCAGTGCTCCGGTGATAGCGATCGACCCCTCGAGGCAGTAGACGGGTGCCTCGCCGCCGATCTTGTACCCCATGGTGGTGAGCAGGCCGTTCTTCGAGGGCACGGGCCGGCTGCCGGTGTTGAGCAGCAGGAAGCTGCCGGTGCCGTAGGTGTTCTTGGCGGTGCCGGTGTCGTAGCAGGCCTGGCCGAAGATGGCCGCCTGCTGGTCGCCCAGCGCGGAGGCGACCGGGACGCCCGCGAGCTGACCGACCGCCGTTCCGTACACCTCGGCCGAGGACCGGATCTCCGGCAGCACCGCCTCCGGCACGTTCATCGCCGACAGGATCGACGTGTCCCACTGGAGGGTCTCCAGGTTCATCAGCATGGTCCGGCTCGCGTTGGTCACGTCCGTGACGTGGACCCCGCCGTCCGTGCCGCCGGTGAGGTTCCAGATCAGCCACGAGTCGATGGTGCCGAAGGCGATGTCGCCGCGCTCGGCGCGGGCCCGCAGCCCGGGCACGTTGTCGAGCAGCCATGCGGCCTTGGGGCCGGAGAAGTAGCTCGCCAGTGGCAGCCCGGTCTGGTCGCGGAAACGGTCCTGCCCGTCGGAGCCGCCCAGTTCGTTGCAGAGCGGGGCGGTCCGTGTGTCCTGCCACACGATCGCGTTGTGCACGGGCTTGCCGGTGGCGCGGTCCCACAGGACCGTCGTCTCGCGCTGGTTGGTGATGCCCAGCGCGCTCACCTGGTCCGCGCGCAGACCGGCCTTGGCGATCGCCCCGGCGACCACGGCCTGCACCTTGGACCAGATCTCGGTGGCGTCGTGCTCGACCCAGCCGGGCCTGGGGAAGATCTGGCGGTGTTCCCGCTGGTCGACGGCGACGATCGCGCCGTTCCGGTCGAAGATGATGCAGCGGCTGGAGGTGGTGCCCTGGTCGATGGCGGCGACATACTGCGCGGAGTTGCCGGGCATAACTACCCCTTCGTCGGATGCTGCGGTCAGAACGCTGCGTTGTAGATGACCCCCGCGAGAGCCCCGCCGATCAGCGGCCCGACGACCGGGATCCAGGCGTAGCTCCAGTCGGACGTGCCTTTGTGGGGGATCGGAAGGAACGTGTGCACGATGCGCGGACCGAGGTCACGGGCCGGGTTGATGGCGTATCCGGTGGGCCCGCCCAGCGACAGGCCGATCCCGACGACCAGCAGGGAGACGATCAGCACGGTGGTTCCGGACTCGCCCAGGCCCTTGGTGAGCCCGAAGGCGAGGATGGGCAGCACCAGGGAGATCGTCGCGATGACCTCGGTGAGGAGGTTCGCCACCGGGTTCCTGATCTCGGGGATCGTGGAGAAGACGCCGAGCGTGGGGGTCCGCGCGTCGTCGTCGGCGTTGGCCTGGAACTGCGCGAAATACACGAGGTACGCCAGTACGGCGCCGAGCATCGCGCCCACCATCTGACCGAGCAGATACACCCAGACCTTGTCCCACTTGCCGGTGTCGACGGCGATGCCGATCGTGACGGCCGGGTTGAGCTGACCACCCGAGAGCGGAGCGGCGGTGTAGGCGCCGGCCAGCACGCCGAAACCCCATCCGAATGCGATGACGACCCACCCGGCGGCCTTGGCCTTCGAGTGTTTGAGTGTGACGGCGGCGCAGACGCCGGCGCCGAACAGGATCAGGATCCCGGTGCCGATGACCTCACCGAGGAATATGTCTCCGTTGCTCATGGCGGCTCCTAGGCCCTCGCCCGGGGCGGTGCGCCCCGGTCCTCCGTGCAGGGTGCGTTTCCCATGGCTGGTACTGGCAACTTCGGCCGGAGGCAGGGGAGTCCCGCGCCCCGCCCGGCGTCCGTGACGTGTGTGCCGTGGCAGCCGAATCGCCCTGATCGCCCGTGGGGGGACGGCCCTGTTCCTTGAGCCCGGCAGGGAGCCTGATGGCCGGGCAGGGCCCTGCGTGGCGCGCTGTGCCGGAGTGCGGCGATGCCGACTGACACCCGGAAGTGTTCACCGGCGGTGTGGGAGCGTCAAGGTCGCGGACGACAACGTTTGCCCGGCGGCGGAGCCTCCGGTACCGGTTCGGCCAGGGCCCGCGCGTCCGGCCCGATCGGCGGGACGCCCCCTGGCCCCAGGGGGCGTCCCGCGTCCGTCAGCGCGCCCCTGCCGCGGCGGCGCCCGCCCCGCGACGCACCTCGTGGCCGGGCAGCCCGGCCCGGCCCAGTACCCAACTCGCCCCCTGCAGCGACTTGGCGGCCTGCTTCAGCGGCGCCAGACATGCGGCGGCCTGGCGGTGGTCGGCGACGGTGCCGGGTGCACACAGCACGGTCGCGAGCGACAGCGTGACGGGACGACCGCCCGCCGACCACGGGGCGTCGAGCACCGCGGACGCCACCGGGTCGACTCCGCCCGGCTCGGCGAGCACCAGGAAGTCGTCGCCGCCGATATGGCCCACCCGGGTGCCCCCGCCCGCCGCCCGCTGCAGTGTTCTGCCCACCGCTCGGATCAGCTCGTCGCCCGCCGCAAAACCGGCGCTGTCGTTCACCTGCTTGAATCCGTCGACGTCCAGCCAGCTCAGCGCGAACGTCCGGCCGTCCGCGATCCGCCGGTCCACCTCGCCGGTGATCGCGTCCGAACCGGGCAGCCGGGTCAGCGGATTGAGTCCGGCCGCCTCCTCCACCCGGTTCTCGGCCAGGGCTCGTACGAGATCGGCCAGCCGCACCACGCCGATGCAGCGGCCGAGCCGGTCCACGACCGCGACGTCGTCCGCGGTCCGGCTGTGCTCGCCGTCCGCCACCACGTCCAGGACCTCCCACGCGGTCGCGTCGATGCCGACGGTGCGGGGCTCGTCACCGAGGCGGGCGGCCGGGCGGTCGGCGTAGAGCGCGTGCCCGTAGCGGCCCGAGAGGGACAGCAGGAAGCGGTCGCGGTGCACGGAGCGCACGGGCACGCCGTGCACGTCGACCAGCAGTACCCCGGAGACGTCGGGCGATCCGGTGAGCAGTGCCCGCACCTGCCCGGCGGAGGCCGTGGCCGCCAGCACCGCGGCGGGCCGCAGGAACTCCCGTACCGCGGGCCCGGTCGCCGGCGGGCCCTGGGGCGCGGGGCAGAGCGGCGGAACGTACACCTCCGTCGTGGGCAGTCGCGAGGGCGGTGCGAGCAGGTCGCCCTGCGCCAACTGTGCACCCGCGGCGTGCGCGGCGGCGCACTGGGACTCGGTCTCCACGCCCTCCACGGCCAGCAGCGCGCCGAGCTCGTCGCACAGCATGCGCATGGCGCGGACCGCGGCGGTGCGCCGCAGCAGCGACGCGTCGAGCTTGACCATGTCGGGCGCGAGGTCGACGAGCAGGCGCAGGGGCGCGTCTCCGTCCCCGACACCGTCCGCGCAGATCCGGAAGCCCTCGCTCCGTACTGCCTCGACGGCATCGAGCAGCGCCCGCTGCGGCACATGTGTGAACGGGGGCCCGAGATCGACCGTCACTTCCCAGGGCCTGCGGCCCGCATCGTGCACGGCCTCCCGCAGCGCACCGAGCCCGCCCAGATCGGCGACGGTCGCCGCGAACACGTTCACGTGCAGCGGCAACAGAGCTTCCTTGCGGGCGGCGGCGCCGATCGCGAGCGCGGCGAGACGCCCGTCGAGCTCCGGGTCGCGGCGCGCCTGCGCCAGGATGTCGCCGGCCTCCGGGCGCGCGAGTATCTCCAGCGCCGTCACCGCTCCGGTGGTCAGGTTGACGACCGGCTGGAAGGCGAAGCGGAGAGCGTCCTGCCAGGAGAGCACGGGAGCATGATGGCGTCCTCGCCGTGGGCGTTGGGCCAGTTCACGAGCTGTTCACGCAGCGTTCCGAGCCATCACGCAGGGTGGGAGGGCCCTGGTCGGAGCGGCGGCCGAGCCCGTCAGCGCAGTGCGATCACGGAGGAACCGTGCCCGAACAGGCCCTGGTTCGCCGTGATCCCCACGCGTGCTCCGGGGATCTGACGGTCACCCGCCGTCCCCCGCAGCTGCCATGTCAGCTCGCACACCTGGGCGATGGCCTGCGCGGGGACCGCCTCCCCGAAGGAGGCGAGTCCGCCGCTGGCGTTCACCGGTATGCGTCCGCCGGGGGCGGTCGCGCCCTCCCGCAGCAGTTTCGCCGCCTCGCCCTCGCCGCACAGCCCCAGGTCCTCGTACCACTGCAACTCCAGTGCCGTGGACAGGTCGTACACCTCGGCGAGCGACAGGTCCTCGGGGCCGACGCCCGCCTCTTCGTATGCAGCGCGTGCGATGGACGCACGGAACGTCTCCGGAGCGGGGTGCACCGAGACTGCCGAATCCGTCGCGATGTCCGGCAGATCCAGCACCGTGTTCGGGTACCGGGGCGTCACCGTGGACACGGCCCGTATGCGCACCGGGTCCACTGCGCCGTGCCGCCGCGCGTACTCCATGCCGCTGAGGACGAGGGCGGCGGCGCCGTCGGAGGTCGCGCAGATCTCGAGCAGCCGCAGCGGATCGGCGACCACGGCGGAGGCTGCGACCTCCTCGACGGTCACCGGCTTGCGATAGCGGGCGTACGGATTGAGCGCCCCCACGGCGGAGTTCTTCACCTTGACCTGTGCGAAGTCCTCCGTCGTGTCGCCGTGCACGGCCATCCTGCGGCGCGCGTACAGACCGAAGTACGTCGGGTTCGTCGCCCCGAGCACCCGGAAGCGCAGCCAGTCCGGGTCGTCCGGCCGGTCCCCGCCGGCCGGCCGGAAGAACCCCTTCGGCGCCGCGTCCGCGCCGACCACCAGCACCACGTCCGCCAGCCCCGAAAGGATCTGGGCACGCGCGGTGTTGAGGGCCTGGGCGCCCGAGGCGCACGCCGCGTACACGCTCGCCACACGGGCCCCCTGCCAGCCCAGCGCCTTCGCGAACGTCGCCCCCGCCACGTATCCCGGGTAGCCGCCGCGCACCGTGTCGGCGCCGACGACCGAGTCGACGTCGCGCCAGTCGATCCCGGCGTCGGCGAGCGCCGCACGCGCCGCCGCCGTGCCGTACTCCACGAAGCTGCGCCCCCACTTGCCCCAGGGGTGCATGCCCGCTCCGAGCACCGCCACGTCGCCGGTCATGCCGTCACCCCCGTCGGCCGCCAGTACCAGGTCGTCCAGGTCGTCTCCGCGTCCTCGTGGAGCACGCCGGGGACGGCCACGACCTCCATGCCCACCGCCAGGTCGTCGACGGTGACCCCGGGAGGCGCCTGGCCCAGTACCACCATCCGCTCGGCCAGAAGCTCCGCAGCGATCAACGCCCGGGGCTGCCAGTCGAGTTCCCGGTCCGAGACATAGGGCTCGGGCGGCCGGTAGCGGCCGTCCGTGTACGACCAGATCCGGCCGTGCCGGGACAGCGGCACCTCCACCAGGTCCTCGCCGTGGCAGGAAGGGTTGCGGCAGAAGGTCTCCGCGCGCGGGAAGAAGACCGAGCCGCACTGTGCGCATCGCGTGCCCAGCAGCCGGAAGGCATCGCCGTCCCCCCTGAACCAGCCGTCCACGACCGGCGTCTGCGTGTGCGACACGGTTCCTCCCCGGAGCCACTATCTGACGAGACGTCAGAAGTCTGCCACGGGCCGTCCGATTTCGGCAGGGGCACTCCCTCCGTTCGGCGCAGGCAGGGTGCCGGTGCGTCGCGCGCGGAGCGGGGAAGGCCTGCGCGGGCCTTCCCCGCGGCGCCGGGGGCGGGGGCGATCCATACGGCATGAACATGTCGCGCAGGACGAGAACCGGGGATGCCCGCGGTGCGTCCGAATACCTGTGAGGGCGCCGGGGCCGACGGGGGTGGTTCCGGCGCCCTCACCCAGCCGCGGATCAGTGCCTTCCCGTCAGGGAGCGCCGTTCGACGGGGAAGTCGAAATAGGTGTCCGGGAAGGGCTCCGGCCGGAACGTGTAGTGCCACCATTCCTCCGGCAGGTTGACGAAGCCCTCCGCACTCAGCGCGTTCCGCAACAGATCGCGGTTCGTCCGCTGCTGCCCGGTGATACGGGGGTCGTCGGTGTGCGCGAGGGTGTCGAAGCAGTCGAAGCCGGTGCCCATGTCCAGGGAGTTGTCCGGGAAGCGCTGCTCCCTCGGGGCGAAGCACGGCACCAGCGGCTCCCCGGGAACATACGGACGGGTCGGTACCGCGGGCCGCTTCACGACCGTCAGGTCCACCGTGGAACCACGGCTGTGGCCCGACTTCTCGGCGATGTAACCGTCGGCGAACAGCCGGGTCTTGTCGACGCGCGGATAGAACTCCGCCTTCATCCGCTGGTCGTCGAGGTCCTTCGCCCAGCGCACGAAGTGGTCCACGGCCCGCTGCGGCCGGTAACAGTCGTACACCTTCAGCGAGTAGCCCTCGGCCCGGAGCCTCTGCTGCGCCTTGTGGAGCGCCTTCGCCGCGGGCGCGGTCAGGATGCACATCGGCTTCCGGTAGCCGTCGATCGGCGCACCCACGAAGTCGTGCGGGGTCGCATAGCGCATCTCCTGGACGATCGTCGGGTCTACGTCGCCGAGCGCCACGAACTCCTTCGGCGCCCTGGGCTCGGGACGGGCCGACGCGGGCGTCGACGCTGCGGGGACGGCGACGGCCGCCAGAGCGGCCGCGATGACGGGGAACTTCAGGAATGTTCGTGTCATGCGCCCTGCATCTATCAGTCCGGGGGCCTCCGCGGAAGACGCCCGCGGCGTGTTCGGATACAGTCCGCCGCGTGTCCGCATCCCAGCACTCCACCGTCACCCCCGTGCCGGACTCGCACTGTTCGAGCTGCGGGGCACCGTACGGGGCCGCCGTGTCCGGCTGGCCGCGCACCTGTGCCGCCTGCGGGACCGTCGCCTACCGCAATCCGCTTCCGGTCGCGGTCGCCCTCCAGCCCGTGTACGACGGCAGGGGCACCGCGCTGGTCGTCGTCACCCGGACCATCGCCCCCGCGCGCGGGGGCATCGCCCTGCCCGGGGGGTTCGTCGACCACCGCGAGGACTGGCGGCACGCGGTCGTCCGCGAACTGAAGGAGGAGACCGGCATCGAGGCGTCGCGCCGGGACGTCCGCCTCGCCGACGCCATGAGCGCACCCGACGGGTTTCTGCTCCTGTTCGGCCTGCTACCGGAGCGCCCGGCCCAGGACCTGCCCCCCTCGGTGCCGACGGACGAGACCGGCGGCTGGCAGCTTCTGCGCAGGCCCGGAGAACTCGCCTTCCCGCTGCACACGGCGGCGGCCCGGGCGTGGTTCGCCGGACGCTACGTCTGACCCGACCCGCGCGGGCCCCGCAGCGCCCGGTGTCCGACTCCCCGGCCCGTCAGAGGCCGCGCACCCGTACGGGGTACTCCGCTTCGCCCCCGCCCTGCCGGCGCACCACGACACGGTCGCCCTCCCGGCGTGCCGTGAACCGCTCGATCTCCGGCTCCTCCCAGCCGTCACCGGTGTCCCGGACCAGCAGGCCTCCGCCGGTACGCCCCAGGGCCGGCGCCCATGCCTCCAGCTCCGGGCCGCCGTCGGCGCCGCGCACCGGCAGCACGGCGCCCGCCCGCACGAGCACCGGGACGCGCGCGAGGGGGGCGTCCAGCAGGACCTGGCCGGGGCCCTCGTGGACCTCCTCGGTCACGCTGTCGTACCAGTGCCCCCGCGGCAGCCGCACCGCGCGACGGTGCGTCCCGCTCTCCAGCACCGGGGCCACCAGGAGCGAGTCCCCGAGCAGGAAGGCGTCCTCGCAGTCGCGCAGCGTCCGGTCCTCCGTGCTGCCCCACCACAGCGGGCGCACATACGGCGCCCCGGTACGTCGCGACAGGTGGGCCAGCGTCATGAAATAGGGCAGCAGCCGCCGTCGCTCCACGAGCGCGGCCCGCGCGTGCTCCAGCACCTCGTCACCGAACTCCCAGGGTTCCCGGCGTCCCGCCCGCATCGCCGCATGCGTACGGAACAGCGGCAGATACGACCCCAGCTGGAACCACCTCAGATAGAGCTCCGGTGACGGGCTCCCGTCGAACCCGCCGATGTCGGGACCCGAGTACGGCACCCCGCACAGCCCGAGCCCCAGCACCAGGGACAGCGACGCCCGCAGCCCCGGCCACCCGGTGGCCACGTCCCCGGACCACGTCCCTCCGTAACGCTGCAGGCCCGCCCAACCGGAGCGCGAGAACAGGAAGGGCCGCTCCTGCGGCTCCAGCCGGCGCAGCCCCTCGTAGCCGGCCCGTGCCATCGACAGCCCGTAGACGTTGTGCGCCTCCCGGTGGTCCCCGCCACGGCCCTCCAGACAGTGCCGAGCCGACCGCGGCAGGGTCGGCTCGCCGAAGGCGGCGAAGGACACCGGCTCGTTCATGTCGTGCCAGAAGCCGGCGAACCCCTGGGCGAGCCGCTCCTCGTAGAGCCCGCCCCACCACTCCCGCACCCGGGGATCCGTGAAGTCCGGGTACACCGACTCGCCCGGCCAGACCAGGCCGCGCACCGGACGCCCCGCCGTGTCCTTCACGAACACGTCGGCGGCCGAGCCGCCGTCGAAGGCGGCGTTGCCCGGTTCGGCCCCCACCGCGGGATCGACGATCGACACCAGCCGGATCCCGTCGTCCCGCAGCTCCTTCGCCAGCACGGACAGCCGCGGGAAGTGCTCGCGGTCCACCGTGAACACCCGGTGCGCGTCGTAGTGGTCGATGTCGAGGTGAACGGCGTCCAGGGGCAGACCGCGCGCCTGGTAGCCCGCCACGATGCGGCGCACCTCCTGTTCGCTGCCGAACCCCCACCGCGCGTGGTGATGCCCCAGGGCCCACGCGGGAGGCACGGCCGCGGCCCCGGTCAGCTGTGCCCACATGTGCAGCACACGCGCGGGAGTGCCCACCACGACCCAGCAGCGCAGCGGACCGCCCTCCATGCGCAGCTCGCTCACACCCGGCCGGTCGTGCCCGGAACCCGCGCCCTCGTCACCTTCGCGCAGCGTTACGCTGCCGTCCCACGTGCTGTCGTGGAAGGCCAGATGGGTGCCCACGTCGGCCACCACCATCTGCACCGGCATCGTGATGTACAGCGGATCGTCGTCCGGACCGAAGGAGCCCCCCGGATCGGTGTTCCACAGACGGTACGTCCCGTCGCGCAGCCGCGGCCCCGAAGCGCGGCCGCCGAGTCCGAAGAAACGGGCGTCCGCCGCCACCTCCGAGCGCTGCAGCCACCTCGCCGTACCGCCGCCGACCGGCTCCCACCAGCGTGGCGGCAGATCACGCCGCAGCACCACGCCGCCCGGAGTGCGCACCTCGACCGCACCGTGCCGGGACACGGCGACGGTGACCCGCTCGGCCACGACGCGCCAGCCGCCGTCCTTGTCCGGCTCCAGGACGGCTCGGGGGTCCCCTTCCGGAGCGCTGCCCGCCAGCGCGTACGAGGGCTCGGGACCGGCGCCGTCCCATCCCCAGAAGACCGCCCCGCCCGCCGTCACCGTGACGCGCAGCTCCGATCGGGCGAACCGGACGACACCACCGCCGGGCCCCGGCTCCACATCGGTCACGGCACCCGGCACCCGGGCCCGCTCGGCCCCGCGCGCGGGCAGTCCCACGGCGTCCGCCCGTCGTCTGCGCCACGCCGCCCGCACCGCACGCAGTCCCTGCCCCGGGCCCACCACGCCCACCGCCTTCACCGAACGCACCAGGTCACGACCGTCCATGGCGCCCACCCTGCCACCGTCCCGCATGCACGTGTGCGTCGTTCAACTGCCGTTCACCCGTGGTGGCAGCACATCTTCACCACCACGACTATGTGCGGCCCACCCTGGTGCCGCAGTCGATCACATGGCATCGTCCCTGTCAGCCGCGTACGCGCACACCCAGCTCGTGCGCGACGAACGCACACGACGCGTCACAGTCCGGGAGCCGACCGATGTCCGAAGCGAACCCCTCACCGCTCTGGGAGCCCGATCAGGAGCTCGTCGACCGCGCACAGGTCACGAGGTTCCAGACCTGGGCGGCCGAGCACCACGGAGCCCCCGCCGACGGCGGCTACGCGGCCCTGCACCGCTGGTCGGTGGAGGACCTCGAGGCCTTCTGGAAGGCCGTCGCGGAGTGGTTCGACGTGCGCTTCGCGAGCCCCTCCACGCGCGTGCTCGGAGACCGGAGCATGCCGGGCGCCGAGTGGTTCCCGGGGGCCACGCTCAACTACGCGGAACACGCCCTGCGCACCGCCGGGACCCGTCCCGACATGCCGGCCCTCCTGTACGTCGACGAGACCCACGAGCCGCGCCCGGTCACCTGGGCCGACCTGCGCCGCCAGGTCGGCTCCCTCGCCGCGGCGCTGCGGGCGCTCGGCGTACGTCCGGGCGACCGCGTCAGCGGCTACCTGCCGAACATCCCCGAGGCCGTGGTCGCCCTCCTCGCGGCCGCCGCGGTCGGCGCCGTCTGGACCTCCTGCGCACCCGACTTCGGTGCCCGCAGCGTGCTGGACCGCTTCCAGCAGGTCGAGCCGGTGGTGCTCTTCACCGTCGACGGGTACCGCTACGGCGGCAAGGAACACGACCGCCGGGACACGGTCGCCGAGCTGCGCCGCGAACTGCCCACCCTCCGCGCGGTGGTCCACATTCCGCTGCTGGGCACCGAGGCGCCCGACGGCGCCCTGGAGTGGTCCGCGCTGACCTCGGCGGACGTGGAACCCCTCTTCGAAGAGGTCCCCTTCGACCACCCCCTGTGGGTGCTGTACTCGTCCGGGACCACGGGCCTGCCCAAGGCCATCGTGCAGTCCCAGGGCGGCATCCTCCTGGAGCACTACAAGCAGCTCGGCCTGCACTGCGACCTCGGGCCCGAGGACGTCTTCTTCTGGTACACGTCCACCGGCTGGATGATGTGGAACTTCCTCGTCTCCGGTCTTCTCACGGGCACCACGATCGTGTTGTACGACGGCAGCCCCGGCTACCCCGACACGGGGGCCCAGTGGCGCGTCGCCGAACGCACCGGAACCACCCTGTACGGAACGTCCGCCGCGTACGTCATGGCCTGCCGGAAGGCAGGTGTCCACCCGTCCCGCGACTTCGACCTGTCCCGTGTCCACTGCGTCGCGACGACGGGCTCGCCGCTGCCGCCGGACGGCTTCCGCTGGCTCCACGACGAGGTCCGCGGCGACCTGTGGATCGCCTCCGTCAGCGGCGGCACCGACGTGTGCTCCTGCTTCGCGGGAGCAGTACCGACACTGCCCGTGTACATCGGGGAGCTGCAGGCGGCGTGCCTCGGCACCGATCTGCAGTCCTGGGACCCGCAGGGCGAGCCGCTCGTCGACGAGGTCGGCGAACTCGTCGTGACCCGGCCCATGCCGTCCATGCCGATCCGCTTCTGGAACGACCCCGACGGCAGCCGCTACCACGACAGCTACTTCGACACCTATCCCGGCGTCTGGCGCCACGGGGACTGGATCACCCTCACCTCGCGCGGCTCCGTCGTCATCCACGGCCGCTCCGACTCGACGCTGAACCGGCAGGGCGTGCGCATGGGGTCGGCCGACATCTACGAAGCCGTGGAACGGCTCCCCGAGATCCGCGAGTCCCTGGTCATCGGCGTCGAACAGCCCGACGGCGGATACTGGATGCCCCTGTTCGTCCACCTCGCCCCCGGCGCCGCGCTCGACGACGACCTGCGTGCGCGCATCACACGGACGATCCGTGAACAGCTCTCGCCGCGCCACGTCCCCGACGAGGTCATCGAGGTGCCCGGCGTTCCGCACACCCTCACCGGCAAGCGCATCGAGGTCCCGGTCAAGCGCCTTCTCCAGGGCACACCCCTGGAGAAGGCGGTCAACCCGGGCTCCGTCGACAACCTCGACCTGCTGCGGTACTACGAGGAACTGGCCCGCAAGCGCGCCTGATCAGCCGCCGTAGGTGGCCTCGGACTCGCCCAGCACGGAGGCGAAGTCCGAGGCCAGCCGCGCGGCATCGGACGGCGCGAGTCCGGCCGTCGTGATGCGGACGCCGGGGCCGGCCGCGATCCGGAACCGCGCACCCGCGGCGACCCACCAGCCGTGCGACCGGAGTCCGTTGACGACCGCGGACTCGTCCCGGACGGGAACCCACACGTTCAACCCGCTCGACCCGTGCACCGGGATCCCGTGTCGCGCCAGCTCGGCCATCAGCGAGCGGCGCCGCTCCGCGTAGGTCTCACCGGCTCCGGCGACCAGCACGCGCGCCCGGTCGTCGGTCAGCAGGGCCAGCACCGCCTCCTGGAGCAGATGGCTGACCCAGCCGGAGGTGAGCAGAAGCCGCCCGTCGTGCCGGGCCAGCGTCGTCGCGTCGCACGCGGCCGCGGCCCAGCGCAGATCCGTGCCCAGGTGCTTGCTGACGGTCCGCACATGCACCCAGCGCGCAAGGCCGCCCGACGTCAGGGTGTTGAGGGGCACTCCCGAGACGGCCGCCGCGTGGTCGTTCTCGACGACGACCACCTCGGGGCTCTGCCGCAGCACCTCCACGAGGGCGTCCCGCCGCGCGGCCGAGAAGGACCCGCCGTACGGGTTCTGGGCGCGGGGACTGCAGACCACGGCGCGCACCCCGGCCCGCACCGCCGAGCGCAGCGCCTCCGGCCGCATGCCCTCGTCGTCCACGCCGACCGGCACCGTGCGCAGTCCCAATGCCGTGACCAGGTCCAGCAGATGGTGGTATCCGGGGTCCTCCATGGCCACCGCGTCACCCGGCCGCAGCTCCACCGAGAGCAGCCGCCCGATCAGGTCGAGCGCGCCATGAGCGAAGGTCACCTGGCCGACCGGCACCCCGTCCGGCGCCAGCCACGCGCGGACCGCCTCCTCCAGGCCGGGCAGCCGCGGAGTGGTCCGGTGCGAGCGGGCACCCGTCGAGTCCCAGCGCGGCGCCCGGAGAACGGGCAGCAGCGCCGGATCGGGATGCCCGCCTGCCAGGTCGCGCAGCCCTGCGGGGACCTTGGGCGGGCGCCGCGAGGCCACGGCGGGGGCTGCGGCGACCACCGTGCCCCCGCGGCCCCGGGTGACGACGATTCCGCGACGCCGCAGCTCCGTGTACGCGGTCGCCACCGTCCCCGGGCTCACCCCCAGGTCGTCCGCGAGCCTGCGCACCGGAGGCAGCGCGTCTCCCGGCGCCAACGTGCCTTCCGCAACGGCCTGTTCAACGGACGCGGCAATTCCCTTGGCCGTCGTCCCAGTGATCGCATATTGTGTTGCCACAGAGCTGATTATGTATCAGTACATAACTTCGGGCAAGGGGGAGCCGTGAGTCTGACGCGCCGGGTGAGCGCCTGGACCGCACGCATACCGGGAGGGCCGGACGGCCGGCGCATGCTGTGGATCGCACTCGTCGACAGAACCGGCAGTGGTCTGTGGGCAGCGGTCTCCGTCCTCTATTTCACCTTCGTCACCCATCTGACCGTTCCTCAGATCGGCACGCTCGTCGCGGTCTCCGGAGCCGTCGGCATCGCCGGCTCACCCCTGGGCGGCCGACTGGCCGACCGACTCCCGCTGACCCGGCTGCTCATCGTCTTCCAACTGCTGCGGGCCTTCGCCTCGCTCGCCCTGCTCTTCACATCCGACTACTCCCTGCTCCTTGCCGTGTCGGCCGTCGGAAGCCTTGCCGACCGCTCCGCGAGCGTCCTCACCAAGCTCTACGCCGGCCGGGTCGCCGGACCCGACCGCGTGCGCTACCAGGCCTTCAACCGCACCGTCGCCAACGCCGGCTGGTCCATCGGCGGCCTCGCCGCGGCCATGGCGCTCGGCCTCGGCAGCGGCTCCTACCCCTGGCTCCTCGCCGGCGACGCGGCCTCCTTCCTCGGTGTCGCCCTGCTCACCGCCCGGTGCGCAGAGCCGCCCTCCCCGTCCCGCACCGTCGCCCGCGGCGGGGAACCCGCAGCCCCGACCGTCCGCGCCAACCCCTGGCGTGACCGCACCTACCTCGCGTACGTCACCACCGAAACCGTTCTCTTCCTCGACGACGCCGTGTTCAAGGTCGGCCTGCCCCTGTGGGCCGTGCACGCCACCGACGCACCCGAAGGCCTCGTGCCCCTGCTCCTGGTCCTCAACAACCTGATGGTGGTCGGCCTCCAGGTGCCCCTCGCCCGTCTCGGCGCCACCACGGCCGCGGCGCGCCGCCTGCTGCTGCCCCTCTCCGCTGTATTCACCGCCGGAGGCATCGCGATGGCCGCATCCGCCGCCGACGGCGCCGCGACCGCCGTGGTCTGCCTCCTCGCGTCCTCCGCCGTCTTCACCCTCGCCGAGATGATCCACGCCACCGTCTCCTGGGAACTCTCCCTCGCCCTCGCCCCCGAGGACGCACAGGGCGCCTACCTCGGCGTCCATGGCCTCGCCCAGTCCGCACAGCGCAGCGTGGGACCACTGGCGGTCACCGCCGCGATCGCAACCGGACCGCTCGGATGGACGGCCTTCGGTGCGGTCATCGGCCTGACCTGCATCGTTCAGCACCGCATCGTCCGCGACCGGCCCGGAGAGCCGACGTTGTCAGTGCCCGTGGTTACTGTGAGTGAGCATTGATCGACTGCTCACACAGGGGGACCCATGGCGCGCACCGAGCACGGCACCGAACGGCACGTCCTGCACCGCGAACTCGCCGGAACCATCGGCCTCCTGGTCGACGAGGAGGACTTCACCGCGATGCGGCGCTACCGCACCTTCACCTTCGACGACCACACCGTCTACCTCCGGCAGGCCGAGTCGCTGCTCAAGACACGCGCCGCGCAGGGCCGCCACACCAGCGTCGCCCTCTTCGACCCGGAGGAGTACGCGGAGTACTGCGCCCACACCGGCCTGGACGCCGACGCACCCATCAGCCGCTCCCGCTACACCGCCGAACTCGCGGCCGTCGGCCCGACCCTGCCCTACGAAGGGCAGCCCCTCGCGCACCTGCTCCCGGACCTCGTCGACGAAGCGGTCCGCCAGGCGACATGGCAGTACGCCACGACGCTCCTCGCCGACGTCGGCGACTGCGCCGTCTGCGGCGAGGACATCGGCCGCGCCGCCTTCACCCGGGCATCCCACCTGCTCGCCCGCATCCTGGAGACGGCCGCCCCCGGCGCACACCACCTCGTGTGCAATGTGTCCGCGCACCCGGAAAGCCTCTCCGCAGCCCTGACCGCGGAGAGCGACGCCCGCCGCGTCACGCAGCTCGACGAGACGGAGGCCCTGGAATTCGCCACCGTCCTCGCCGTCGGACTCGCCACCCGCAGCCCCGGGGGCCTCGTGATGCGCACCAGTGTCCAGGGCGCCGACGACCGCGTCTGCGGATGGCGGCTGCGCGGGGACACCCTCCAGCCGCTCACCGCAGCGGAGGTCTTCGACGCCTACTGCACCGACGTCGACACCGGCGACCTCATCGCCCCCGAGCCGGGCGTCGACTACGGCCCGCCACCGGACCTCGGCCCCGAGCCGCCCGCCGCACGCCACGACCACTGAGCCGCGGCCACCCCTTCCCGGACAGCCGGGGTGGCCGCGTGCATCGAGGAAGCAAAGGAGAAGGAGGGGCGCCCCACCCTCACGGTGGAGCGCCCCTCACACAACGGCGTGCACTGCCGTGCCGGCCCTACTCGCCGGACAGCACCGCCTGAGCCGCGCTGCGCGCCTCATCGGCCGAGTCCGCCGCCCGTGCCGCGGCCGCGGCACGCTCGCACTGCGCCAGCGTGTACTTGGCCAGCGTCGCCCGCACATACGGAATCGACGCAGCCCCCATGGACAGGGAGGTGACGCCCAGACCGGTGAGGACACAGGCGAGCAGCGGATCCGACGCAGCCTCGCCGCAGACGCCACAGCTCTTGCCCTCGGCCTTCGCCGCCTCGGCGGACAGCGCCACCAGGTCCAGCAGGGCCGGCTGCCACGGGTCCTGCAGACGCGACACCGCGCCCACCTGACGGTCCGCGGCGAAGGTGTACTGCGCCAGGTCGTTCGTGCCCAGGGACAGGAACTCGACCTCCTGCAGGATCGAGCGGGCGCGAAGCGCGGCCGACGGAATCTCCACCATGGCCCCGAACTTCGCCCGCAGCCCCGCCTCCCGGCAGGTGTCCGCGAATGCCTTGGCGTCGGCACGGTCCGCGACCATCGGCGCCATCACCTCGAGGTACACCGGCAGCCCCTCGGCGGCCCTCGCCAGCGCGGTCAGCTGCGTCCGCAGCACGTCCGGATGGTCGAGCAGCGCCCGCAGACCACGCACTCCCAGCGCGGGGTTGGGCTCGTCGGCCGGCGTGAGGAAGTCCAGCGGCTTGTCCGCACCTGCATCCAGCACCCGTACGACCACGCGACCCTCGGGAAAGGCCTCCAGCACCTGGCGGTACGCCTGGACCTGCTTCTCCTCGGACGGCGCCTTGGTGCTGTCGTCGAGGAACAGGAACTCGGTACGGAACAGACCGACACCCTCGGCGCCCGCCTCCACCGCGGCCGGCACGTCCGCCGGTCCGCCCACGTTGGCGAGCAGCGGCACCTTGTGCCCGTCCGACGTGGCACCCGGACCCGTCGCCGCTGCCAGTGCCGCCTTGCGCTCGGCAGCGACCGCCGTCAGCTGCGCCTTCTTCTCCTCGCGCGGATTCACGAAGATCTCGCCGGTGCTGCCGTCCACCGCGATGACCGTGCCCTCGGCCAGCTCACAGGCGCCGGGCAGCGCCACCACGGCCGGGACGCCGAGCGCCCGTGCCAGGATCGCGCTGTGGCTGGTCGGCCCGCCCTCCTCGGTGACGAAACCGAGGACCAACGTCGGGTCGAGCAGCGCGGTGTCCGCCGGAGCGAGATCGCGGGCGATGAGAACGTACGGCTCGTCGCTGTCCGGGACACCGGGCATCGGCACCCCCAGCAGACGGGCGACGATGCGGTTGCGCACATCGTCGAGGTCGGCCACCCGGCCGGCCAGATACTCACCGGCGCCGGCCAGCAGGGCCCGGTACGCCGCGAACGCGTCGTACACGGCGCGCTCGGCCGTGCTGCCGACCGCGATGCGACGCTCCACGTCCGCCATCAACTCGGGGTCCTGGGCCATCAGGGCCTGTGCCTCGAGCACGGCCTGGGCCTCGCCGCCCGCCAGATTGCCGCGCGCCATCAGGTCGGCGGCCACCGCTTCCACGGCCTGGCGGGCACGACCCTGCTCGCGCTCCGCCTCTTCCTTGGGAATCTGCTTCGCCGGCGGCTCCAGCACCGCCGTCCCCATGTGCCGGACCTCGCCGATCGCCACACCGTGGCTCACGCCGACGCCTCGCAGGGTTGTCTCCATCTCACCCGTCTCCGATAGTGCGGCGGCCCGGGCCGCCGCGATGGTCGTCTGCCTGCTGTTCAGGACGGGGGCGTCAGTTCCAGCCGAAGAGAACGTCTCCGGCCTTCGTGTCGCCGCCCTCCACCAGGTCGGAGAGGGAGTCGGTGGTGGCTTCGAGAGCGACGACCGGGCAGATCGGGGACTTGCCCGCCGCCTCGACGCCCGCAGGGTCCCAGCGCACGACGGACTGGCCGCGTGTAACGGTGTCCCCCTTGTTGACGAGCAGCTCGAAGCCCTCGCCGTTCAGCTGGACGGTGTCGATGCCGAGATGCGTCAGTACACCGTGACCTTCGGGGTCCACGACGACGAAGGCGTGGGGGTGGAGAGAGACGACGACGCCGTCGACGGGGGCCACGGCCTCCGCGCGCTCACGCACGGGATCGATGGCCGTACCGGGTCCCACCATCGCGCCGGAGAACACCGGATCCGGTACTGCGGAGAGTCCGATGGCGCGTCCGGCGATCGGGGACGTCACGGTGGTCATGGCAAACCTCCAAGGGGTGGAGTTTCCTCCTCGCCGTCACTGCCTGTCCTGGACGGCGGACTGTTCAGCAGCGTAAGTCATATGAAGTCGCCGTTCCGCATGAGAGAGCCCTGGTGGGAGCGGGTCGGACACGGCCCTCCCGATTTGCGCCCGCCGCGAGGCCCGCTGTAGAGTCGTACTCCTGCCCGAGCCCAGCGGCGCCTTGCGCCCGGCGGTCGAGCGGCCTCTATCAAGGTCAGATCCCCAATTCCGGATCCGATTCTGCATGCCTGCAGAGACGGTGGTCAGGAAGAGGAAAAAGACCTGGTAGAGTTTGAAACACCGAAGGGAAGCGCCCGGAGGAAAGCCCGAGAGGGGTGAGTACAAAGGAAGCGTCCGTTCCTTGAGAACTCAACAGCGTGCCAAAAATCAACGCCAGATATGTTGATACCCCGTCTCCGGCCGATCGGCTGGGACGAGGTTCCTTTGAAATACACAGCGAGGACGCTGTGTGCGAGAGGATCATTCCTCCTCTCGCACCGCTCTCGTGTGTGCGCACCGGATAACCGGTAAACATTCACGGAGAGTTTGATCCTGGCTCAGGACGAACGCTGGCGGCGTGCTTAACACATGCAAGTCGAACGATGAAGCCCTTCGGGG
>NZ_JBSFDP010000004.1:217982-422731 GCF_053593975.1 Streptomyces sp. NPDC002004 | reverse complement strand
ATTGTACTTCGGGACGCCGACGCCGGGCACACCGGCGTCCGCCAGCATCCGCGCGGCGGTAAGGGTACCCGCTCCCGGGGAGCGGGAGCGGCTCGCTGCGCTCTCCGCCCAACCTTCGGGCTGCGCCCGAAGGTTGACACTCCTTCCGCTGCGCTCCAGGAGTGCAGCGGCCAGCCTTCGGCTGTCCTGTGGCTTCCGCTGCGCTCCAGCCACCGTGACGCTCCGCGTCACCCAGGTGTGCCACGCTCCGCGCGGCACACTCACGGGCCTGACGGCCCGGCAGCTACGAGGGCGGGCCCGTTGGCGAGACCGTGACGGGGAATCGTATGCGTGCGGGATTAAAAGGGGTGGCTCGGAGCTCCGATCATTCCCAGGATCCACCGTGAATCTCAAGGGCCGCCCTGTTGGCGAAGGCGCTGTCGATTGGCACTTCCCACTGGTGAGCAGTTGCTGTCAGTGCATCTTTCACCTCGTCAAAAGGGCGTCCCCAGTGAGTCGAACTGACCTTCTCCCACACCATCCGGATCCTCATCGCCTGCTCCACCACGTACAGGACGTCCGTCTTGTCATCCGGCGGTTCACTGCGCATGCCACTCCCCTGCCTGTGTATAGGAGATTCGGAGCTGCGTAGTTAATCACTGCGCTATGGCAAGGCTGCGCTGGGGGGACTGTGGGTCCAGGCCATGCTCCACGCTCGGAGATTTTGCCGCTCTTGCTTCAAAGTTGTGGTTGGATAGATTCTGGAACCATGTAGCGGCGCGGGGAGAGTGGAGGGGCCGTACCCACACCCGCCTGGGCCGCGTGCGCGCCGGTTGGCATCGCCGCCCTCGCCCTCCAGCAGGGCCCGTACAAGGGGCGGCCGGTGCGGCGCGCGGTGCGCAGCCGCGCGGTGAGGACGCGGGCGGCGACGACGGCGCGGTCATGGCGCAGCCGCTCGCGCGGGATGTCCCACTCCCTGGAGTTGCTGACCGCAGCAAGGGCCGAGCGTGGAGAGGACGGGTAGGCGGCGGCTTCGGTGCCGGGTACAGCGCCGCTCGCAGCCGAACCGCGTCGGTGAGCTGCTCCAGACGCTCCAGGAGTCCAGCAGCTCCGGCGAGAGGTGCGGCGGGATCGGCTGAACCGTGCGAGGGCCTCCGGACTCGGGGTTGGTCCCTTGCGCCCTCGCCCTTCCCCGCCACCTCCAGGACGCGCGCATCGGCCGCGTCCCGCCAGGTGGCCCGGCGCCTTCGTCACCCGTTCCGCCTGCGGTGCCCGGCAGCCTGCCCGGCACCGCAGACACACACGCCGAAGCCCACGGAGGTCTCGCCCGTGGGTGTCGGCGCGTACGGCGGCGGTCAGCTCTGCTGCATCGCCTTGAGGTCGCGCCTTGAGGTCGCGCAGCGACAACTCGTTCGCGCCGCGGTCCGCCGCGCTGCTCTGCGTCCAGGCGAGGATCGCCGGGTGCGCCCGCTCGTACGGGGCGCCGGCGGCCGTGTTCTGCCCGTCGGTCTCAGCGACCTGGGTGAGGTAGGCGGCCAGGGCGTGTGGGCCGCCGCCGTTGTAACCGCGGGCGTTGCGCTGCGGCAGGATCGACAGGAGCTCCTTCTTCGTCCGGACCCAGAAAAAGCTCCGGCTGACGATAAAGCGGCTGAAGATGTCATCAGGGCGCAGGGCTGGCGGGGCGTACGTCTGGTAGGTCCACTGGTCCGTGCCGCCTTCGCCCACGTGCTTGGAGTGCTTGCCCATGGCGGGCAGCCCAGACTCGGGGTCGTAGAAGGTCCGGCGGCCCACACGCAGCCCGACCCGGCGACGGCCGACGGGCTGTTCTTGTCCCCCTACACCACGGGTGGAACAGGGCCGGGATCTTCTCCTGCTCCATGAGCGTGCTGTGCATCGCGTGGGGCTCGCAACGCACTAGCCTGCTCAGCCACTCCTGCACATGAGGTGTCCTCCTTGCGGGACCTTCCGGCCGGTGACCAGGTCATTGCCGATGGGCGCCTCGATGATGCCCTTGGCGTAGCCGACATCGGGCAGCAGGTGCGGTTTGGGCCACTGGGGTGGTCCCCTGGACGACGCGCCGCCGCCCGTTCGGCAGGCGGTCGCGAGTGATCGACTTCGTCGCCATGATGTGCGTGCCGCTCTCGCGGCCAGCCTTTCCGGGTCGCCGTGTGCGCCGGATCGTGACGTCCATAGGCGACTGCCGGACAGGCTTCCCCTCGTGCAAACAAAGGGACCTCCCTATGGGCTCACGTTTCAGATGCGGCTTGGCGATCACCGCGCTCACCACTCTCACCGGCACGTTGTGTTCGGCGGTGCCGGCCCACGCCGCGCTCCCGTCGCCGCAAGCGCATGCGTATGTCGTGTCGGCAGACGCGATCGGCTCGATCGTCGCGGTGGCACCCGTACCGGTCTCGGACTATCCCCCTGGTGGGACGACGACTCAGGTGGGTGTCAACGTCGGACCGTTCGTCTCCAGCTCCACCCTGACCGCGACCACCGCCGGGGATCCGACAGCAGGAACGTCCAGCGCCGCGGCCACCGTGGAGAGCCTCGCCGCCAACCTCGGCCCGATCGGCTCCCTGAACCTGACGGGCGTGCGCTCCAGCTGCAGCGCGACCTCAGCCGGTGCGACGGGGTCCGGCGTCATTGCCGCAGGCAGCGCCACGGTCGACAGCCTGCCGCCGGTGGCTCTTCAGGCGAACGCGGCCCCCAACACCGTCGTCAACCTGGCGGGCCTTGGCACTCTCACACTCAACGAGCAGACGACAGACGCGAACGGCGTCCTCACGGTCAACGCCCTGCATTTGGTGCTTCTGCCCCAGTTCGACGCAGCTGACGTCATCGTCGGCCATGTCGAATGCGGAGGTGCCGCCCCGGCGCCGACGGTTACCAAGACGGCTCAGGAGGACTCGTTCGTCGAGGGCCAGACGCTCCACTACACCTTCACCGTGCGGAATAACGGCACCGAGCCTCTGACGAACCTTCAGGTGGCGGACAGCGGCCCCGGCTCGCCGACGGTCACCTGCCCCGCCGGGCCGTTGGCTCCCGGCGCCACGGTGGAGTGCACCGCGAGCTACACCGCTACCGCCGCCGATGTGGCAGCGGGACGGATCACCGACACCGGCACGGTGACAGGCACTCTTCCTGGCGGCCAGACCGTGACCGCCACAACGCCTGAGCTGGTGGTCCCGCTTCGAGCGCTGTCACTGACGAAGAAGGCGACCGACGCGGATTTCCAGGCCCCCGGTGAGACGGTCCACTACGCCTATACCGTCACCAACACCGGACAGACGCAGCTCAACGGCGTGGCGGTGACCGACCTGACGCCCGGCGTCGATGTCTCGGGCTGCGGCACCGACGAGCTGTCGCCCGGCGAGAGCACTACCTGCTACGCCACCTACGTCACGACTGCGGCCGATGTCGAGGCCGGAGGTGTCACCGACCAGGGTCAGGTCACCGCCACCACTCCGGACGGTGCCACCGTGACGACGACCAGCAACAAGGTCACCACACCACTAGCGGCGCTGACGGTGGTCAAGGCCGCCGAGCAGGCCCAGTTCACCGGAGCCGGTCAGACGCTCCACTACACCTACACGGTGACCAATAACGGCACGCAGAGCGTGACGGACGTCAGCGTCGAGGACCACGGCCCCGGCTCTTTGACCGTCACCTGTCCGGAGACGACGCTTGCGCCGGGCGCATCGGTGCAGTGCACGGCCAGCTACACCACGACCGCGGCCGACGTCGCCCGCGGGGAGGTCGTCAACGCAGCGACCGTTTCCGGTCGGACACCGTCCGGCACCGTCCTCCACGCAGCGAGCAACGGCGTCACGGTCCCCCTGGCCGGTCTCAAGGCCGTACTGGATGCCCAGGAGAACGCGTTCACGGGCGCAGGTCAGCCCCTGCACTTCGACCTCCAGCTGACCAACACCGGCGGGCAGCCCCTCAGCGGAGTCGAGGCGTCCATCGACTCACTCGACGTGGACTGCCCGAAGACCACACTGGCGCCCGGCGAGTCGATCACCTGCACCGCGACCTACACCACCACCGACGCCGACGTCAGGGCCGGGAAGGTCACCTTCATCGCACACGCCACGGGCACGGCTCCCGACGGCACTACCGTGACCACCACCAGCAACAAGGTGACCGTGCTCCGCTACCCGCCGTGTGACAACAAGACGCGCGGCGGCGGCGATGAATGCCAGGACGACCACGGCAAGCCCAACAAGCCGGGTAAGCCCAGCAAACCCAGTAAGCCGGCAAAGCCCAGCAAGCCTGGCAAGAAGCCCAGCAAATCCAGCAAGCCGAGCAAGAACACCGGAAAGAAGCCGGGGAAGAAGAAGACCAGCAAGCGGCCCTGAGCTGAAACCGCCCGCTGACTGGGCAGTGTTTCATCAACGGCGGGTCTCACGATCACGGAAGCAATGTGAGATGAGCGCATCTGCCGTTGAGCCCGAAGACCCGGCCCAGCTCGCCGAGAAGGGCAGGAACAGCGGCAACAGCCGTAACAGCACGCGTTCGAAGACTGTGCTGACCGATGTCGGGCCGGAGTGGTGAAGGTGCCCCGCGATACCGCGGGGCACCTTTGAGCCGCAGATCGTCACGAAGCGGCAACGCCGCCTGTCCGGCATCGATGAGACAGTGCGCCCCATGTCCGCGAGGGGGCTCACCTGCAGGTGATATCCGCTCACCTGGCCGAGGTGCACGCCCGGCGGCAACCCGCCCCCATGGCTGCGGCCCGCCTCCACGAGTCACTCTTCCTTGGCGTACCCGATGGCGGCACGGTGGCCGGGCCCGAGGATCAATGAGGTCATCGCAGTTGCGCCACAAGATCGGCTTCCCCGGCTCGCCCGGTGGCAGCCGCCTCCAGCAGGGACCAACCATCGATTTCCACCGCCCGCCGCTGCCCCGGCTGCGACCCGCGGGCCAGCGCCACGTCGAGCAGGGCTCGGGCGGCGCCCGGTTCGTGCAGGTTCAGGGACAGCATGCGACGTCCCAGGCGCAGCGCTGTCGGCTGGTGCCCTGTCTCTTCGGACCCTGGCCGGTCTCTCCGGCCTTTGAGGAGCGTCCTGTTCGTCTCATCCATGTTTGATCACCGCTCACGGATGTCTCGTGGATCAGGCCGCGTACCCTCGGCCCTGTGCCCCGTCATCGGAAGAAGCCCCGTCTGCTGGTCGCCGACGGGCACGTGTACCTGTGGACGCTGCGCCACAGCCACGACGTGGTGGACGGCGGCCGGCCTGTGGACTGCCGCCAGACTCTCACGCTGTACCCGCAGCCGGCAGGTACCGGCGGCCCCTTGCGCATCGTCTTCACCGCGGGCCCAGGCCGGTACCTCCCGGGTGGGTTCGCCACGGGCTCCGGGGACGTGGGGTACGTCCGCGGCGGTTCCCTCAACCTGCATGAACCGGGCGCCGTCCGGGCCCTGCTCGACGTGGCGCTGGCTCGCGGGTGGCAGCCGGGGGAACGGCGGGCGAGGGAAGTCGATGGCTGGTCCCTGCTGGAGGCGGCTGCCGCCGCGCGAGCCGAGGGAGCCGACCCCGTGGGCCCGAAGGGGTGACTCCGATGGCATCACCGGCCCGTGACGGGCACAGGGTCACGCGAGGCGGCAGCGCTGCGCTGAGGTGCCGCCACTCGTAGCGCCGCCGAACCGCCAATGAGCCCGGTGGGGTGGTGCAGCGGTAGGCGCATCCTGCCCAGGAGGGGGTTTCGTCTCCTCCTGGCAGGCGGCGCTCCTGAATGCAGTCCTCTTCTGTCGGTTGAGCCGCGGCGTAGGGTCTCCTCCCGTTCACGGGGTGAGATCGAGGATGCGGACGGGTTCGCCTTTCCACCGTGTGGGAGCGGTGGTGGCGACGATGGCCCCGTCGGGGCGGTCCGCGGTGGGCTGGGCGGCGTGCTGAGCGTGGGCCTGGCCCCATGTGGCCTGCTGGGCAACAGCCAGAGCGGCCGGCAGATCGAGATCAAGGACGGTGATCCCGGGAAGTGCGGCCAGGTGCTCGGCGGTACCGGGTCGGGCCCGGTCAGCTTCGACGAGAGCGCAGGCGGGTGCGTAGAGGTACCAGCCGGCCTCGGCATGGGCACGGTGGATCAGGCGGGAGGCGAGGACGTTTCCGGTGCCGGCGGCCATCATGGCGGTCTCGTCCAGGACGATGTGCATGGCGTCGGTCACGGGCGCTGCACCTGAGCGAGACGGCGGTCGAGCTCGTCATCCAGTCGGGACTCCTCGGCGGCGGTCGGCGCGTACCCCGTCCACTTCTTCAGAGCAGCCTTCGCCTTCTTGGCGCGTTCGGCCCGTTCCGCGGGGGTGAGCATGGTGTCCGCCAGGCGTGCCAGGTAGGCACGCAGGGACAGACCTTCCTCCGCAGCGATCGCGGCCAGGCGGTCGCGGGCTTCCTCGGGGATTCTCACGTTGGCATCAGGCATCATGGCACTCCTTTCCATAACGCTAGGGTACGGGTACGTACCCGTACCCAGGCCGGCCAGGAAGACTGGGTGAGGCTGTTTCGGCCATGCTGCCGAGTGGGAGAGCCACGACATCGTGCTCCGGACGATCCTGCCGACGGCTACGCGGGAGGCGGTCCCCCACGAGCACCCCGCGGTCGTGACCGTCGCCGGACAGCCCGGCGCGGGCAAGACACACACCGCCGACCTGGTACAGGCCGCGCTCGACCGTAGGGACGGCTCGGTGCGGATCGGCCACCCGGAGCGCGGCGGACATCGCTCGGGAGATCTCAGGCCTACGGATCGTCGACTACCGTCACGCGCCTTGGCGGATGGACCTCCTGCGTGGGCCTACGGCCCGGCCCTACGTCCGAACCCCTATGTCGATGAGCTGGTGCGGCTTCACGTGATCATCCCTCGCGGTTCCGGGTGCATCTGGCGCGGCCCGATCAGCGATCCGGAAGCCGGCCGTACCGACGTGGCCACTGCCGCCCGCTGCCCGCACCAGGTGTCGGCTCGCAGCCGCAGTCACTCGACGTCGACCCCGTAGGCGCGGGCAAGAGCGTCGAGGCCTTCTGCCCAGCCTTGGCCGATGGCGCGCAGTTTCCAAGCGGGTCGGCCGTCGACGGTGTGCCGGTACAGCTCTGCGACGACCATGGCCCGGATATTGGGGTCTGCGGGCGGCTGGAACATCCAGGCTGCCCCCGTCGCACAGCCCATGTGCAGAGCGGCGTAGGTCAGGGAGCCGCAGGTCAGTCCGGCGTCGACGTCCATGTTGATGGCGATGGCCACGCGGCGGACGTGTTCGGGCAGTGCGGATAGGTGGACGGTGGCGCGCTCGACGGTGTGCGGTCCTTCGGGCTGTTTGCCCAGAAGACGCGCGGCTCCGTCAGCGGCGGACGGCTGGTGGTAGAAGACAAAGTCCTCGTCACCGGCGACTCGCCCGCCATCTCCCGTCAGGAAGAGGGTGAGGTCTGCGTCGGCGCCCGTGAAGCGGAAAGCCATCCGTAGTCCCTGCCATGCCTCGTCGGGCAGGACAAGGGTCTGGCCGGGGATCAGCACGACGGGGGCTGCCGGAGGTGCGGGCGGCATGGGAGGCAGGCTTGCCGGTGCTTCCTGCTTCCACTCGGCGAATGGCTTGATCCGGTAGGGATCGATGACGGGACTGCCAGCACCGGATGTTGTGTTGCCGCCAAGGCTGATGTCGAGGTCAGCCAGGGCCGTCTCGCCGGAGTCGGGTTCGTCCTGGGCGTGATCGAGCAGGTCCTGCAGGCCGGGCACGCGGGTCGTGTCCAGCGGCTTGATGGTGCTGGAGAGGTTGCCCGAGGCCGTGGTGGTGACGGAGCAGGCCACGTCCTGGCCGATGTCCAGGAAGCGCAGAGCGTCCTCAGGTTCCCGCCAGGGCGTGGACTCAATCGCCTCGCGGGTCCAGCGGCCGTAGGCCACGAAGCCGAGGCGTTGGGTGTCGGGCAGGCGGGTCAGCACGGCCAGGTCGATGGCGGTGATTCCCGGGGCGGTTGCGAAACCCTCTTTGAGTGTGGCGACGATGTTCGACCCCATGGACGTCAGCCACCACAGGGTCTTGTCCCGCTTGGTGAGGTTCTTCAGGGTGGGACGACCGCTGGGTGTCAGCCCGGGTGTCTGGGTGGGCAGGGAGTCGAGGTCCTGGTGCCGCATCACGACGGAAAGGACAGAGCCGTCCACGCCGACTGCACAGCCGGCTGCCGGGTTGTCCAAGAAGGCGGTGTTCACCGCCTCGCAGACCGTCGCCTCGTCGTTGGACACCAGCGTCTGCCACCAGTGCTGCGCCTCACCTGCCAACTGCTCCCGCACCGCCAGGAGACGAGCGGTTTCCGCAGCCAGATAGAAGGAAGCGTCCTGCTCCGCACGCTGCTTGGCAGCCGATCGCTCCCCGCGAGCCAGTCTGCCGACGCCCTGCAGATGAAAGGCACGAGCCTCGGCGAGTGCCCAAGGCAGGCCCAGGCGCGGCACATCCGGAATCTCCGGGGGATGGGCTGCGGGGAAAGACTGCAGATGGACGCCGGTGGTTTGCCGACGCAGCTCCCGCAGCTCAGCGATGGCGGCATCGCGCTGCGCCTCTTGCTGGGCTCGCTCTGCCTGCCGTCGGGCCCGATCCAGTTGCGCGGCCGAAGGGGCGACGGTACGGGGCCTCGGGGTCCGACGCGTACTCGTCCGCCGTCGGCCACCGCCCAGAGAACTCGAGGCATAGAAAGGCCCGAGACCCGATGACACGCGGGCGCCGCCCGCGCCCACGCTGAGCCTTGCCGCCCGCGGGCCGATCGATGTCCGCACTCCGCGCGTCGAGACCCGCACACTCATCCCAGGAACACCGACACGGAACCCGAACCCCATGAAGCACCCCTTTCCCCCGAATAGTCTGGCACTGCGGGGCATCCGGGGTGTCGGGATACCGGATGTTCCGGTGCTCGGTCGGTGGGCGAAGGCCTCCGCGGCGGTTGTGGAAGGCAAGTACAGGCGGGCGCAGATGGATCGGCAAGGCGAGCCCCGCCCCTCCTATCGATCCCGGCTCGGGCGGCCCCGGAGAACGCGTCGCTTGCGCCGACCTGCCGGCCGGTGGCGCTCCCCCTCACCGCCGGCACGGCCCGCGGGCTGCTCCCTGGGGTTCGCGCCCCGGCTCATCCCTGTCCATCCGCCGGCGGTCAGCCGCGCACGTGCAGCCCGAAACCCGTGCGGCCCGCGGGCTCCAGTCCCTCCTTCAGGTGCAGCGAGGGGATCTCGTAGTCGCCGAAGTTCTGCCGCCGGAACGCGATCGGTTCGGTCGACTCCAGGGTGAGCAGGCGCTCCTGCCAGGCCTTGGCGATGTCCGGGTAGTCCTCGGCGGTCATCTTGTCGGTGCCGTACAGCACGAACGGCGGCAGCACTTCGATGCCCGGGTAGTAGAGGATGCCGTGGTGGATCGGGAACAGCAGGTCGTCGATGGGGCCGTTGATGCCGCGAGGGGCGTAGTGCGACTCGGGGCCGCCGGCGGTCACCGACAGCAGAGCCTTCCTGCCCGCGAGGGTGCCTTCGCCGAAGCGCTCGCCGTAGCTGGTGTCGCTGTGTTCGCCGACGCCGTAGGCGAAGTGGTGGGTGAAGACCCGGTCCACCCAGCCTTTGAGGATCGCGGGCATCGTGTACCACCACAGCGGGAACTGGAAGATGACCGTGTCGGCCCACAGCAGCTTCTCCTGCTCGGCGAGGACGTCCGGGGTGAGTGTCCCGGCGTCGAAGGCCCGGCCCGAGTCCAGGGCGACCTTCAGCGGACGTGAGGCGTCGGGGCCGTAGTCCGCGCCATCCACGACCGCCTTCCAGTTCATCGCGTACAGATCGCTCACCCGTACCTCGTGCCCGGCGCCCTCCAGTGTG
Source organism: Streptomyces sp. NPDC002004 (assembly GCF_053593975.1). Taxonomy (NCBI): domain Bacteria; kingdom Bacillati; phylum Actinomycetota; class Actinomycetes; order Kitasatosporales; family Streptomycetaceae; genus Streptomyces; species Streptomyces sp. NPDC002004. The sequence goes on along the minus strand of NZ_JBSFDP010000004.1, from coordinate 412,924 downwards.
GACACCGCGAGGTCCTTCAGTGAGCTGTTGAGTGACTTCGGCTCCGGGTGGGCATGGACGATCAGCGTCTTCATGTCGAACTCCTTCGGATCGGGTGTCTTCGATCCTGGGCGTCGCGGCGGCCGGCGTTCAGGGGCGCCCCTTCCGTCGGACGGGACTTCCTGGTACCGGCAGGACCACCTTCACGGGCACCAACGGAGGCCATACTGGGGGGCATGGACGATCTTGCGGGCTTCCTGCGGTCCCGGCGTTCCCGGGTCGACCCGGCGGCCGTCGGTATCCCCGCCGACAGCCGCCGCCGGGTCCAAGGGCTGCGCCGCGAAGAGGTCGCGCATCTGTCCGGGGTGAGCGTCGACTACTACGTACGGCTGGAACAGGGCCGTGCGACCCAGCCCTCGGAGCAGGTCCTCGACGCGCTCGCCCGCGTCCTCGGCCTCGACGAGACCGAGCGCGGGCACCTGTGCCGGCTCGCCCGGCAGCGCCGCCGCCGTGCGGAGGCGCCGGGCGGGCGTCTCCGGCCGGAGCTGCTGCGCGTCCTGGACCTGGTCGCAGACGCACCCGCGCTGATCATGGACCACCGCCTGGACGTGCTCGCCGGGAACCGTCTCGCCGGGCTCCTCTACGGCCGGCCGATGCCGGGCCTGAACACCGCCCGGCACCTCTTCCTCGAGGAGGCCGAGCGCGGCCTGTACGCGGACTGGGAGACATGCACCCTCGACGTGGTCGGGCACCTGCGCCTGGCCGCCGGCACCTACCCCGAGGACCCCCGCCTGGCCTCGCTCATCGGCGAGCTGGCGATGGGCAGCGAGCGCTTCCGCCGCCTTTGGGCCCGCGCGGACGTGCGCGCCCGCACCCATGGACGCAAGGCGTACCGGCACCCGCTGGTCGGGCTGTTGGAACTGCACCAGGAGAACTTCGCGCTGTCGGATGACTCGGGCAGGGAGCTGCTGGTGCTGTCCGCGGCCCCCGGCAGCTGCGCCGAGGACGGGCTGCGCCTGCTCGCGGGCCTGGGAGCGGACAGCGGCCACGCGCATCCCGCCGTGAACGCTCAGGTCCGCGAGTAACGCAACGGCGCCCGCCCGCCGCCCGGAACGCCTCGATGCTGACGGCTTTCCCGGTCCCCGGCCTGCTGTGCGGCTGGTGACACGTTCCTTACCCGACACCCTGACACCGGCGGTGCGGGCCCGCCGGAAACCGGCCCGGAAACTCCTCGCCAGAGCCGAAGAGCGCCTGCTCGTTCGGACCGAACGAGGGGCCTCCTGCGCGCATGGGGCGAATGCGGACCGCGGGAAGTGCAAGTGCCGCGCCCGTGGGTCACGGCTACGCAGCTGGTGCCCGGACGGCACCCGCACGCACGGGGCGGTCACCTTCTTTGCCGCCCGCAGCATCACCGCACATACCGCTCGGCAGTGGCGGGGGCACGCTGTGCATCCGCCGACGGCGATCCGTAGCGCCGGCGGCTGACAGGGGGCCGGGAGAACGTCACGGACACGGACCTTCTTCACGATCGGCGCCTGTGTCCCAAGGCCGCTACGGACGCGCCCGCCACAGCAGTGCTTGGGCGAGAACGACCCGCTCGCCGTTGAAGGTGATGGCGGGGCCTTCGTGCAGTTCGTAGCCCAGCCCGATCGCTTCGCTCACGCGTTGGCAGAACGCGGCGTCGTCCGGGCCGGTCAGCACTCGGTAGATGGGCAATCCGTCGGGTGGTGTGTTCATGGGGAAAAGGATCCCAGCCGGTGCGCGAGCCGGCCTCGCGCGTGCACGAAACAGGGCCGCAACGGCAGGTGGATATCACCAGGACAATGGCCCTGAGCAGCGGGAATGAGGGGTGCTCAGGTTCTTGCACCAGCGGAACCGGAGCCACTTTCCAGGTGACGCGGCCTCTCGGTTCACCCGCACATTCCCCTGCGGCGCAGGTCCTGTCCGTGGCACGGGACACCGGGACTGCAGAAGCGGTTCCCTCCTCCTGCCCCGCCGGAATCTGCCGACCTCGCGCGCTCACGTAGGTGTCCGCCCGTCCGGGACGCCGGCCAGCCGGGCCGGCAGGTCCGTGAGCGACCCGCACCTGGTGATTTCACCAGTGCGTGTGCGGGGCTACGACGCGGCCTCGGCCGGCACCTCGCACCGGGGAACCGACCTGACCGCGGCGGTCGGACAGAGGGCGGACGCGGCGAGACGGGCGCCGCAGCCGGGGAGTTGACGTGCCGGGCGAGGGTGAGGGCCCGGGGCGGGCCCGGCAGGGCGACCGTCAGCGGTGGGCCGATACGGCCGGCCGGTGCGCGGTGAGAGCTTCGCCTCGTCAGGCGGCCCGGCGTCCCGAACTCGGTGCGGATTGCGCCGTTCCACGTTCACGGACGCCCTCTCGATGCTATTTTCGGAACGCGTTCCTAAAGTAGCGGGTAACCACCGAGAACTGAGTCCGCGATGAAGAGGACCTTCTGGTGCGGGGCCGGGATGCACGCTCACCGCCCTGGCAGTCGCGGGGGCGCACCGAGGACACCGGTCCGCGCCGACCCGGCCTGCACGGCTTGGGCCGATACCGACGGGCCCGGGTGGAGGGAAGAGGAACAGTGACCACACACCGCTTGGTCGATCCGACGGAGATGTACCTGCGCACCATCTTCGAACTGGAGGAGGAGGGGGTCGTGCCCCTCCGGGCCCGCATCGCGGAAAGACTTCAGCGCAGCGGGCCGACCGTCTCACAGACCGTCGCCCGGATGGAGCGCGACGGTCTGGTGCGGGTGGCCGGCGACCGGCGTCTGGTGATGACGGAACTGGGACGCAGACGGGCTGTGCGGGTGATGCGCAAGCACCGTCTGGCCGAGTGCCTTCTGGCGGACATGATCGGTCTTCAGTGGGAGGACGTTCATGTGGAGGCCTGCCGGTGGCAGCACGTGTTGTCCGACGCCGTGGAGAGCCGGTTGATGGAGGTCCTTGGCCACCCCGCCACGTGCCCGCACGGCAGTCCCATCCCCATGGCGGAGGAGAACGGCGCCGCCCTCGGCCCCTTCGTCACCCTGACGGATGCGGCCGTCTCCACACAGAAGACGGTGGTGGTCGGCCGGATCGGCGAGCAACTCCAGAATGACCCTTCGGTCCTGCTGCGCCTGAAGCGCGCAGGGATACAGCCCGATCACAAGGTCCAGGTCATGGCCGTCGAGGGCGGCGTGTGCGTGAGCGGTGACGAGCGCACGACGCTCCCCCGGCACGTCAGTGATCACATCTTTGTGGCAACCCACGTCGGCGCACCGCCACAGAGCAAGTAGCCCGACCGCTGCCGCGGGGCACCCCCGGCGTCGACGGTGGGATACCCCGAAGCCCCCCGGCCTGCCCGCGCCGGCGGCAGGGGGTGACCAGGACGGCGGCGATGCGAGGGGGCGTTCCCGGGCCGTGCCCGGCGGCTCAGGGTGCCCCCGAGTAAGGATTCATGCCCCGGGGAGCCGGTCGAGGAAGCCGAGGACCGAGGTGATCGGGCCGTTCCCGGCCAGAGTGACCACGTCCGAGCCGGCGACCGGCGCCGAGCCGTCGGCGGTCGACACCAGCTCCCAGCTGAAGCGGGCGATGTGATGGCTGCCGTCCACGCCACCGGGTCCCCGAGAAGTGTGGCCAGGTGGCCGGCCCGAACTCAAAGCAAGGCCGATGTCGAGGCGCTGGTCGGCTCCCTGCACCAGCCGGCGACGGAGAACCGGCTGCTGCGCCAACAGCTGTACGCCCGCTGCGGCTACCGCCGCCAACCGCGCCGGTCGCCTTCGGCAGGAGCGGCCCGCGTGTCTCAGCGCTGCTGCCGGATGCGCTGCGCGACCGTGCTGTTCTCCGTCTCCCACCACGGACGCACGCGGTCCGCCTCCTGCCCGGCACCTCCCGCCGTGGGTGCCGCCGGGACCAGCTCCGCCGTCAGACGGCGGTCCAGCGCGGCGGTCTCGGCCCGCTCGGTGCGCGCCCACTGCGCGAGAATCGCCAGCAGGAAGGGCAGCGCTACCAGCTCCGCGATGCTGATCATCGCGCCCCCGCCGAGCTGCTGGTCACGCTGCACGTCCGGCGACCAGGACGGCGCGTGGTGCAGATACCAGGACCCGGCGATCAGCGTGCCGTGGGTCATGACGACGATGCCGGGCACCGCGTCGATGACCCCGTCGAGGAACACCAGCGCCGCCCGCACCGGATGCGTGCACCAGGCGGGCAGAGCTTCCTCACGGGTGAGCACCGGGACGACGAACAGGCACCCGGCCAGCAGCAGGTGCAGATACATCACCTCGTGCAGCCAGCCGACACGCAAAGCGGTCTCGAAGTACGGCGTGAAGTACACCGTCAGCTCGGTCACCAGCACCAGAGCGGTGCTGATCAGCGGGAAGGTGAACAGCCGTACGACCCGCCCGGTCATCGCCCGCTGCACCCGGCCGGCGCCGCGCTCGGGCAGGGCGCGCAGGGCCAGGCCCAGCGGATCGCCGAGCGCCAGGCCCAGCGGTGCGACCAGGTCGAGGAGGATGTTCTGGACCGCTGCCGGCCAGAACAACACGCGGTCGTAGACGGCCAGCGCGGACATCGTGGCCACGACGAGCGTGCCCAGGCCCAGCAACGCGAAGGCGGCGACACGAGCCATGGGCCACTGCTCGCCCCGGCGCCTCAGCCGCAGGACACCCCAGCAGTACAGGGCACCCAGGAGGGCGACGAGCAGCAATGCCGGCGCATCCGTCTGCCATGAGGAGAACAGCCGCCCCGTGGTGAGCTCCGGCAGACTCCCCATCGTCATCTCCTTCACGGCATATCGGACACTCGGCTCACCGAGGCACCCTAACGCCGCAGAGTCCTCGAGCCGGTCGCGCACCTCGCGGCGCCGCATTCGTCATACCGGGCTCACACCAAGCCCTTACCGAAAGCGGGGGCGCACCCTCCCTCACGCCGTCTTCGAAGACCGCCGGCTCCGACGCCGGTCAGCCCTGCTGGCACACTGATCGGACCCGGCGAAGGAGAGTCCCTGCATGTCGATGGTCGGCAACCTGCGCACAGCCGCTCGTCTGACGCGGCGCAGCCGCCACCGCGTGGACCTCAGCCACCCGGCCCGCTCACCGCTCGGCTCGACGGTGGTCAACTGCGTTGTCTACCGCGACGGTGTCCGGCAGCCCGGCACGGACACCGTCGAGGAGGCTGTCGGGCAGGTACGCAAGCACGGCCACGACTTCGTGTGGCTGGGCCTGCATGAGCCGACCGAGACGGAATTCGCCGAGGTCGCCGACCTCTTCGGCCTGCACCCGCTCGCCGTCGAGGACGCCGTACAGGCTCACCAGCGGCCCAAGCTGGACAGTTACGGCGACGTCCTGTTCGCGGTCTTCAAGTCCGTAACCTACGTCGAGCACGAGCAGCTGACCGCCACCAGCGAGGTCGTCGACACCGGCGAGATCATGGTCTTCGCCGGCCCTGACTTCGTCGTCACCGTCCGCCACGGCCGCCACGGCTCCCTGGGCCCCTTGCGGGAAGACCTGGAGGCCGAGCCCGAGCAGCTGGCCAAGGGTCCCTCGGCGGTGCTGCACGCCATCGCCGACCACGTCGTCGACGACTATCTGAGCGTCGCCGACGCCGTGCAGGAGGACATCGACGAGGTCGAGAGCGAGGTCTTCTCTGCCCAGGGCTCCCAGACGGCCGACGCCGGCCGCATCTACCAGCTCAAGCGCGAACTGCTGGAGCTCAAGCGGGCTGTGGTCCCCCTCGGCCGCCCTCTGGAGACCCTCTCCACCACGCCCCTGCGCGCTGTCGACCCCGCGATACGCGCCTACTTCCGCGACGTCGCCGACCACCAGGCCCGTGTCACCGACCAGATCACCGGCTTCGACGCCCTGATCGACTCCATCCTCCAGGCCCACCTCGCCCGCGTGGCCGTCGCCCAGAACGACGTCGCCCGCAAGATCACCGCCTGGGCCGCGATCATCGCCGTACCCACGATGGTCACCGGCATGTACGGCATGAACTTCGACCACATGCCCGAACTGCGCTGGCGCTCGGGCTACCCTCTCGCCCTCAGCGTCATCGCCGTCGCCTGCTTCTTCCTCCACCGCGGCTTCAAACGCAACGGCTGGCTGTAACGACAGCCCTCAAGCGGCCAACGCGGCCACTGGGCAGCGCAGTCGACTGCTCGCCGCACGATGCTGGAGGGTGCACGGCTTCGACGGAACGCGGCAGGAGGCACTCACGACCTCTTCATGAGCGGCTTGAGACCCGCGAGTGGTCGGAGACCGAAGCCCCCTCGACGAGGACGAGCAGGCCGATGGCGATCAGGACCGCCGGTAGCAGAACATGCCCCCAGCGGCTGCGGGCCTTGGCGATGACCGGGCCGGGGGGCGAAGAACCGGCAGGCAGAGCACCCAACGGCGACCAACACGAGGCCGCCCTTTTCACCGGGTGATCCCGGTGGTGAGCAGGGCGGCGTCGACGTGGGGGGTTCCTGGGCCGTGTCCGGCGGGTCAGGGTGCTCCCGGGCGGGGATTCATGCCCCGGGGAGCCGGTCGAGGAAGCCGAGGACCGAGGTGATCCGGCCGTCCTCGCCCAGAGTGACCACGTCCGAGCCGGCGACCGGCGCCGAGCCGTCGGCGGTCGACACCAGCTCCCAGCTGAAGCGGGCGATGTGATGGTTACCGTCCACGCCACCGGACAGCCTGAACTCAAAGCCGGGGAACTGCTCGTGCGCGGCCCCGATCACCGCGGCGATCTGCCCGTGACCGCGCACATCGGCCAGCGGGTCGGTGTACGTGCCGTCCTGCGACCACGCCGCGGCAACCGCCTTGGCGATCGCCTCGGCGCCGACGGCGTTCCACGCCTCGAAGTAACGGGCAACGGCGGCAGCATAGTTCGACATGACAGGACTCCCGATTTCGGTGAAGTGACCTGGCCATCAGGTCGGTTGGCCCGGGCTCCGAGCCGGAGTGCACCCGGCCCGGAACCCGATGACTCCACCCTGCCGCGCCCCGCCCGCCCACGCGATTACCCCCCAGGTAATAGGGTCCCGGCTCAGCCCGGATGCGAGGCGCTGAGCGCCTCCTCGCGCCTCTCGAGAAAAGCCGGTTGTCGTCACTTCGCCGGCCGTGTCTTCAGTGAGCCACTCGGTCGGGGGCGGCGACCTCGCGTACGGCTGCGGCGATGGCCGGGAAGTCCTTCTTGAGGATCGCACCGTGGCTGCCGGCGGCCTTCGCGCTGATGCGGATGTTCGGGTTGCGGGCGGTCACCGTATCGAGGCTGGTGCGGATGCGTTCCTGCTCATCACCCCGGCTTCCGAAGGACCTCCCCGAAGCGACCACGTACCGCACCGGGACGGTGATGTCGTCCAGCACGGGGCCCAGCTCGCGTTCGCGCGAGAGCCTGCCGAGTTCGATGTTGCTGTTCGCCTGCTGTTCGGCGCTCATCCGCGGGGTCAGGCCTGTCGGGCGCAGCAGCGGCATGAACCAGCTCATCCGCCAAAACAGCGTGCGGATCCGCTGTTCCATGGCCTCGTCCAGCCAGTCGTACGGGAACGCCCCGTCGACCAGGACCGCGCCCAGGGTACGGTCCGGGTTCCGGGCGGCCCAGTGCGCGCCGACGACCGCTCCGTAGGACCAGCCCACCAGCAGCGCCCGGTCCACACCCCTGGCCGCGAGAACGGCATCGACATCGCGGACGGCGGCCTCGAAGGAGTAGTCCGCCGAACGCTTCGATTTCTTGCCGCGGGCCCGCTCGTCGTAGGTGATGTGCCGCCACCTTGTCCCCAGTTCGGCGACGACCCGCCGCCAGTACCCCTGCGTGGCGAACTGGCCGTTGAGGTAGAGCACAGGGATGCCGGGACCGCCGGTGTCGGTGACGGCCAGGGCCGTGTCGTCGACCGGCACCATGCCGGTCCACTGCGAACTGGTCGAGGACGTGCTGTTCTTCGTCATGTGTTCCCCCTGATCGTGCGAGAGCGGCTTGGACGGCTTCGTGAAGGCCCTGCAGACGGATCGCGCCCCCCGGGCCACGGACGGCCGGGTCGTCGGCGACGACCCGGCCGGATCTCGGTCGCGGTGGGCCCGGCCGGACACGTCCTGGGCCTGCTTCAGAGACTGCGGGCGGTGATGTCGCCGTGGGAGGTGGTGGCGCGGATGTCGAGTGCGGCGGTGCCGTCGTTCTTCAGGGCGTTGCTGATACGGCCGTGGCCCGTGCCGGCGTCCAGGGCGGCGGAGACGCCGGAGGCGGCGCCGACCGTGATGTCGCCGGACTGGGTCCGGAGCACCACCGCGCCGCCCATGGCCTCGGCGATCCGGATGTCGCCCCGTGCCGTGCTGATCTGCGCGGGGCCGCCCAGCCGCCCGACCTCGACGTCGCCGTCGACCGCAGTGAGACGGGCGCTCGCGGCCTCGTCGATCTTGACCCGGCGGTACGCGCCGTCGAAAGCGACGTCGCCGAGGCGGCCGACCGTCCGCAGTTCGGCACTGGCAGCCCTGGCCTCGATACGGGAGCCGGCGGGCAGCTTGACCGTCACCTCGATGGACCCGGACGGGCCGAAGAGCTGGTTCTTGGGCTCGGCGGTGTGGATCCGCAGGACGCCGTCGGCGTAGGCGACGGTGGTCTCCTGCGCCGCCTTCACGTCGCGGTCCTTCGAGGCGTTCGCAGGCAGGACCTCGACGGTGGTGTCGGCGCGGTCGGCGGCGATGAACTGGACGCGTCCGGCGGGGATGTCCAGGACGGCGGAGATCGGGGCGGTGGTCTCGAACTTCTGCATCATGCTCTCCCGTACTCATGCACTGTTTCTGACACCGGAAACGCTACGTTGCTTTCCAATAGTCTTCAATGCGTTCGTTGCGAGGAGTCGTTATTTATGCAGGTCAAACACGATAAAGTGTTGCAACGACCTTGAAGGTAACGCAACGGTAGTTGCATGGATCATTGCAATGATTAAGAAGTGAACGCTACGGTGAGGGGATCAGGGGCCATCGCGAAGGATCACCGAGGAGCTCGCGAGGGCCGAGATCGCCCGACGCCTCGAACGTCCGGCCCCGACGATCACGCGTGAGGTGATGCACAACGGCGGCCCCACCGCCTACCGCGCCGACCCGGCCCACCTCGAACGGCACCGCCCGACCAAGTCCGGACCAGGGATGGCAAGGCGTCCCGCCCCCCGGTCGGTTCCCGACGTCAGGAGCCTGTGCCGGCCGCCGCGATCACCGCCTCCGCGGTACGGGTACGGGCGTAGAGCACCTGCCGCCCGGCACGGTGGGAGCTGACCAGGCCCGCTGTGCGCAGGGCTGTCAGGTGCTGGGAGACGCCGCCGGGGGTGAGGCCGGTGCGCCGGGCGAGCTCGGTCGTCGAGGCGGGAGCGGTCAGCTCGGCCAGCAGAAGGGCGCGCGAGCGGCCCATGACGCCCGCGAGCGCCTCGGAGGCGGGGGTCGGGCGGGACTGCCACAAGGAGCCCAGATCCCGGGGCGGATAGCGCAGTGACGGCTGCCACGACTCGCCCAGCACCGAGAAGATGCGCGGCCACACGAAGGCCGACGGCACCAGCAGCAGCCCCCGGCCGTCCAGCCGGCGCGGGCCGCGCGCGGTGCGGTGCGCCAGTTGAAGGGTTCCGCCCGCCCATGCGACCTGAGGGTCCAGGTCCGCGAACAGGCGGCCGGCGCCGCCGTCCACCAGTCGTCCCGCGCGGTAGCGGATGTCGTTCTCCAGGAAGGTGAGGATCCGAGACCAGTACGGGGCGAGGGCCACGTCCCAGTACGCCTCGATCACCTGCGCCAGCCGCGCGAGTTCGACGACCGGGTCGGCCCGCAGGGCCGCCATGCGCGGGGCGGGCACGGCCGTCGTCGTCGTCAGCAACCTCGGCGGAGTCGCTCGCAGTGTCGCCAGCTCCATCGCGAGCGAGGGCAGCGGGGTCACGGGCGGCGGGCAGAGGAACGACGGAATGCTGCCCGTCCACGGAGACCGGGACGGTACCGGGATCAGGTCGAACAGGACGTCGAGGTCGACGGCGGCGGCCGCGAGCCGAGGGCGCACCTGGTCCGTCCAGGTGTGGTGCAGGCCGTTCTCGTCGGCGCCCTTGAGCACCCGTACGCTCGCGACCACCTCCCACAGCGGGGAGACGGCGAAGCGCGTACGGGCCACGTCCTCCAGGCCGAACTGGATCTCGATCATTCAGCTCAGACTAAATCAGTAGGCGACGTGCCGGGCTCCTGCGCAGAGTGCCGGCATGCCTCTCGACCCCGAATCACCCTGGCGCGTACGCGGTTTCCGGACGCTCTTCCTCGCGAGTTCGCTCAGCCACCTCGGCACCAACGTCGGCTATGTGGCGATCCCGCTTCTCGCCGTCACCGTCCTCGACGCGAGTCCCGGTCAGGCGGGCGCCCTGGCCGCCTTGTCCACCGCCGCCTTCCTGCTCATCGGGCTGCCCGCCGGCGCCTGGGTCGACCGCATGACCGGCAGCCGGGTCCTGGTGGCCGCCGACGCCGCGCGTGCCGCGCTCCTCGCCTCCATCCCCGTCGCCTGGTTCCTGGATGCGCTGACGCTGCCTCAGCTGTATGCGGTGGTCCTGCTGAACGGCTGCGCCACGGTCTTCTTCGACGTCGGCTCGCAGAGCGTCCTGCCGGAACTCGTCGGCCGCGAGAGCCTGGTCCCCGCGAACGCCGCGGTGGTGAGCCTCATGGCCGGGGCCAACATCGCGGGCCGGGGCGCCGGGGGCCTGCTGGTGCAGATGTTCACGGCCCCGGTCGCCGTCCTGGGAGCGGCCGTCGCCTACCTCCTCTCCGCCGTCGGCCTCGTCGGCATGCGTCGCCGTGGGGCGCGCACCGCGCCGCAAACCGCACGGCGGCTGCGGGCGGAGGTCGCCGAGGGGCTGCGATATGTCCTCGCGAGCCGCGAGCTCCGCGCGCTGGCACTCACCGCGGCACTCACCAACCTGGGCGCGCAGATGATCAATGCCATGCTGCCGGTGCTGTTCACCCGCGACCTGCGCCTGCCCGCGGTCACGCTCGGCCTGTACTGGGCGGCCGGCGGGCTGGGACTTCTCCTGGGCGCGGGGTGCGCCCGCCGTCTTGCCGCGCGGTTCGGACACGGCCGTGTCCTGGGGCTCGCCGGGCTGTGGACCGTTCCCGCCGCGCCGGCCGTCGCCCTGGTCGGTCACGGACCCTGGCTGTGGGTGGCCGCTGCCGGCTGGCTGACGGCCATGACGAAGACCGGGGTGGACAACGTGCTCGGTGTGAGTCTGCGCCAGCGCCTGACCCCGGACCCGCTCCTGGGCCGGATGAACGCCACCTTCCGCTTCCTGCTCACCGGTGCCCTCGCCGTCGGCTCCGCACTGGGCGGACTGATCGGTCAGACCGTGGGCGTGCGCGCGGCGGTGTGGAGCGGAGCCGTGTGTCTGGCGTGCGCCTTTCTTCCCGTCCTCTGTTCCCCCGTGCGCACGATGCGGCAACTCCCGCCGGCGCCCGTGTCCCATCCGCCGCACCCCGCGCCACCCACGGCCGCTTCACGGCCGTGACGAGGCGTCACCGGCACCTGGCCCACCGGGGAGCAGGTGCCGGTCGGCTTCGCCGTTGACCGGCCCGGCGTCGTCGCAGCGCTTCATGACCGCCGCGGACGCCGGGCCGCTCAGGACCCATGGGAACTCCGGGTCAGCCGATGAGGCCCGTGCTGAACGCGCCGTAGGTGTGGGCGAGGCCCAACGTGCGCGGGCCGAATGCGCGGGCGCCGTCGGTGGAGACGCCGCTCGCGGATCCGAGCAGCGCGGTGACGGCGCCGACGCCCTCGTCCTCGAAGCCCGCTCCGACCGTGAAGTCGGCGCGGCCGTCCTTGTTGACGTCCGTCAACAGGACGTCGGAGCCGAAGTAGTCCATCGACTCGGCGGTACCGGGAACACCGGACGTGGCCTGGGAGAGGGTGCGCCCGCCGGTCGGGGAGACGCCCGCGGCGGAGCCCTTGAGCAGCACCGTGGAGCCGGTGTCCTCGGCCGCGCCGCTGTCCTCGAAGACGACGCCGATGGCGAGGTCGCCGTGGCCGTCGCCGTCCACGTCCCCGATCGAGACCGAACTGCCGAAGCCGTCGTTCTTCTCGTCGGTGCCGGGAACACCCGTGGAATCCTGGGTGAGTTCCGCCATGGGGGCGTCGCCGTTGACCGGGCCGCCCGCGCTGCCGCGGATGACGACGACCTTGCCGCCGAGAGAGCCCGCGTGGTCGTCGTCCTCGGTGAAGACGTTGCCGAGGGCGATCTCGTCGTAGCCGTCGCCGTCGATGTCGCCGAGGGCGATGGAGGTGCCGCCGTTCAGGGGCCGCGGTACGGACGTCTCCGGGCCGGAGGAGGTGCCGAGGTAGGCGACGCCCTTCGACCAGTTGCCCGAGCCGTCCGGGTTGAGTGCCGTGCGGTAGGTGAGAACGAGGTCGGCCTTCTTGTCACCGTTGGTGTCGCCGGCCTTCATGGCGTCGATGCCGTACTTCGCCTTGTCCGGCAGACCCACCTTCCGGGCGGTGCCGGTGCCGCCGGAGGTGGTGAAACGGCCCCGGATCACATAGGCGTGGGAGGAACCGGTGCCGACGGCCAGGTCCGCCCTGCCGTCCCCGTCGAAGTCGCCCGCGGTGAGCACCCGGCCCCACTCGTCGTGCGCGGAGGCCGCCGGGTCCTTGACGGTGGTGCCGTTCCTGACGCCGGCCGACGAGCCCCACAGCACGGTGACGGAGCCGCCGTCGCCGTCCGAGCCGACGTCCTCCCCGGGGGCGCCGGCCACGAGGTCCGTGTAACCGTCGCCGTTGAGGTCCGCCACGGCGAGTGCCTGGCCGAAGGCGTCCTCGTCCTCCGCGGTGCCGGGCACGCCGGTGGTGTTCTGGTTGATCACGGTGCGCTTGGCGGGGTTCAGGCCGCTCGCACTGCCGTAGACCACGGCCACGTAACCGGCCATGCTCTTGCCCGCGACGCTCGCGTACGGGGCGGCGAAGGCGACGTCGCCGTAGCCGTCACCGTTGAAGTCCGCCCGGTACGGGCTGGAGGTGCCGGCGGCAGTCGCCGGCGCGGCCTGCCCGGCGAACGCGGGCGGGACAGAGAAGGTGAGCAGACTGCCCGTCAGCGCGGCAGCGGTGGCCGTCGCGAGGGCGAGTCGGTGGTGGTGCATGTGCACGCGGGTTCTCCTACGGCATGCGGGGACGCCTGGCAGGCGTCCACGGTCTACGGTGCGCGGACCGTCCGCTCCCGCCGGGACTGGTCCCAGCGCTGCACGGGCCGGTCAGCGATCAGAAGACCCTCATGGATGAGTAAGGGTTGTACGTGAGTTCGGTAAATTCTCGAGCGCCGGGAGGTGGGCGGTGCAGGCCGTGCTCGTCCGCGCCCTTGAGCGCCCACGCACTCGGGCCGCCCTCCACGGCTGTTCCGGGGTAGCGGACCACCAGCGGCCACGTGTGGCCGACCGCCGGTCAGGACCGCCGTCCGCTCCGCTTCCGGCCCGGCGGTCCGCGGCCCGCCGGGTCCGATTAGAGTGCCGGACGTGGCGGTGGACGCGGACGTGGCGGTGGTGGGGGCAGGGCCGGTCGGCCTGAGCGCCGCACTGCTGCTCGCCCGGGCGGGACTCTCCGTGGTGGTACTGGAACGCCGACCCGGTCCCGTCACCGAGTCCCGGGCGACGGACCTGCACGCCCGAACCCTGGAGGCCCTGGCTCCGAGCGGCCTTGCGGAGTCGCTGCACCCGCTGGGACGACGCGTGGACACGGTGGACATGTGGTCGCAGGGGCACAGGCTCGGCGGCTTCGACCTGGCACGGCTGCGCTCTGCGTACCCGTACATCCTGACCGTCCCGCAGTGTGCGACCGAGGGTCTGCTCGCCGTGGAGGCCGAGCGCGCGGGTGCGCGCGTCCACCGCTCGGCGCCGGTCCGGTCGGTCGACGAGGACGCCGACGGCGTCACCGTACGGTCGGACGCGCTCGACCCCCTGCGCGTCCGCTGGGTGGTGGCGGCCGACGGTGCGTCCAGCACACTGCGTGCCCTCACCGGTACGGCGTTTCGCGGCCGGACGTATGCCGGCACGTGGCAGCTCGCCGATCTGCGGGTCGACGATCCCTCGCTGGACCCGACACGCGTGCACATGGTCGGCGGACCACGCGGCCTTCTCGTGGTGCTGCCGATGCACCTCGACGGCTGGGCCCGGGTGGTGCTGCACCTGCCGCACGGTCCCGAGCCGGGCGGCGCGGACGGTCCGGCGGCGCTCGCCGCCGAGGCGGCGGCCCGAGGGTGGACGGCAACCGTCCGCGAATGCCGCTGGACGAGCACCTTCCGCACCCAGCGGCGCCTCGCCGGACCCCACGGGAGCCGACGGGTGCTGCTGATCGGCGACGCCGCACATGTGTGCAGTCCGGTCGGCGGGCAGGGACTCAACCTCGGCCTGCGGGACGCCGTCTCCCTCGCCGCAGTGCTGCCCGATGCGACCGCCCGCGGCGGCGCGGTGGCCGAACACCTCACGGCCTGGCGCCGTGCACGCCGCGCCGACGCCCTGCGCGTGCTCGCCCGCACCGACCTCGCCACCCGCGCCTGGACACTGCGCTCGGCACCCGCCCGTGCCGTACGGGACACGGCCCTGCGCGCGGCCCTCACCACCTCGGCCGGACGCCGCCTGTTCGCCGAAGCGGTCGCAGGGCCACGCCCGTCCCGGTCCTGAACCCGTCTGGGCGGGGACGGGGCGGGGGAGTCCCGGGTGTCGCAACCCGCCCCCGTCTCACCGGACTTTGCCGGATGCGCGGCTCGCCCACTGGCCGGCGCGTAACCCTCGCTCGCCCGTGCCCCGGGCCGGGATGCCTCGTCGGCCCGCGTCCGACCTGCCGTTTCGCGCCGGACGCCTACGGATACGGCGGACCGACGCTGCGGCGACCGTCGCAACCTCGGCAGACGGCCCGGATCTCCGTGCACACGGAGGCACAGAGACGCGCGCCTAGGCACACGGCCGGAGCGGACCCGAGCGCCGGCTACTCCCCGCCGCGCGGCACGTCCCAGCGAGCGAGGTCTCTCAGCCAGGCCTCCGCCGTACCGTCGGAGGGAGCGCGCCAGTCGCCGCGAGGCGAGAGGGAACCGCCGGCCAGGACCTTCGGCCCGTTCGGCATCGCCGAGCGCTTGAACTGCGCGAACCCGAAGAAACGGCGGCAGAAGCTCTCCAGCCAGTGCCAGATCTCCGGGAGGTCGTACGCCACCCGCTCGGCCTCGGGGAAGCCCGGCGGCCACGCGCCGGCGTCCCGGTCATGCCAGGCGTGCCAGGCCAGAAAGCCGATCTTCCCCGGCCGGAAGCCGTGGCGCAGCACATGGAAGAGGGTGAAGTCGTGCAGCGCGTACGGCCCGATCTTGGACTCGGTGGACTGCAGTTCCTCCCCCGGCACGAGCTCCGGGCTGATCTCCGTGTCGAGGATCGCTGCCAGCGTCTCGTTGGTCTCCTCGTCGAACTGGCCACTGCTGATGACCCATCGGATGAGGTGCTGGATGAGCGTCTTCGGCACGCCGCCGTTGACGTTGTAGTGGCTCATCTGGTCGCCGACGCCATAGGTGCACCAGCCGAGGGCCAGCTCGGACAGGTCACCGGTGCCGAGCACGATGCCCCCGCGCTGGTTGGCCAGCCGGAACAGGTAGTCGGTCCGCAGCCCGGCCTGTACGTTCTCGAAGGTCACGTCGTACACCGGCTCACCGGACGAGAAGGGGTGACCGATCTCCTGGAGCATGAGCCGGGCGGTCGGCGTGATGTCCAGTTCGGCCGCCGTGACGCCGAGCGAACGCATCAGCTTGTGGGCGTTGCTCCTGGTGTGCTCGCCGGTGGCGAAGCCGGGCAGCGTGAAGGCCAGGATGTCGCTGCGCGGGCGGCCCGCGCGGTCCATGGCCCGGGCGGCGACGATCAGCGCATGTGTGGAGTCGAGACCCCCCGACACGCCGATGACGACCTTCGGGCCACCGATCGCGGCCAGACGCTGCTGCAGACCCGCGACCTGGATGTTGTAGGCCTCGTAGCAGTCCTGGGCGAGGCGGGTGGGGTCGGCCGGCACGAAGGGGAAGCGCTCGATCCGGCGGCGCAGTCCGAGGTCGACAGCGGGCGGGTCGAGCCGGAACGCCACCTGCCGGAAGCCACTGGTGCGCGCGGCATGGGTACGGCGGTTGTCGTCGAACGTGCCCTGCCGTGCGCGGGCCTGCCGCAACAGGTCGAGGTCGACGTCGGCCACCGCGTACTGATCGCCCTGCGGGAACCGGTCGGTCTCCGCCAGCAGGGCGCCGTTCTCGTAGATCATGGTCTGGCCGTCCCAGGACAGGTCGGTTGTCGACTCGCCCAGACCGGCCGCCGCGTAGACATAGGCGGCGAGACAGCGCGTGGACGCCGAGCGGCACAGCAGCCGCCGGTCCTCGGCCCGCCCGACCGTGATCGGGCTGCCCGAGAGGTTGACGAGAACGGTCGCTCCGGCCAGCGCCGCCTCCGCGCTCGGGGGCACCGGCACCCACATGTCCTCGCAGATCTCGGCGTGCAGCACCAGGCCCGGGACGTCCTCCGCCGCGAAGAGCAGGTCCGTACCGAAGGGCACGGTCGCGCCGCCGACCCGGATCGTCCCGCCGCGCTCGTCGTCGCCCGGGGCGATCTGCCGCCGCTCGTAGAACTCGCGGTAGTTCGGCAGGTACGACTTGGGCGCGACACCGAGGATCCGTCCACGGTGCACGACCACCGCGCAGTTGTAGATCCGGTTGCGATGGCGCAGCGGGGCACCCACGACGAGTACCGTGAGCAGATCCGCCGATCCGGCCACCACGGCCTGGAGCGCTGCCTCGACCTCGTCGAGCAGCGCGTCCTGGAGCAGCAGGTCCTCGATCGAGTAGCCGGACAGGCAGAGCTCGGGGAACACGGCGACGGCGACCCCCTCCTGCGCGCACTGGCGCCCTTGTCCCAGGACCGCCTCGGCGTTGGTGTGCGGCTCGGCGATGGCGGCGTGGCCGGTGCACGCGGCGACCCGCGCGAAGCCGTGCTGGTAGATCGACCGGAAGTTCATCATGCGAAGTGCCCCTTCCCGGCAGCTCCGTGTGACCGGGACACGTCCCTCGGCCACTGAAGGTGAGTCGGCCGCGCGGTTGAGAGCAACAGTCGGCCAAGCCGTTCACGATGGGGTGCATCCCGGCACCCGGCGGTATCAGTCGGCGCGGACCGGCCTCTCGAAGAAGGTCTCCAGCACGACCGTGGCCTGAGTCCCGCTCACACCCTCGATCGCGTAGAGCCGCCGCAGGACGTCCTGCAACTGCTCCGTGGTGGCTGTGCGGACCTTGACGAGGACGGAGGCAGTGCCCGCGATGACGTGCGCCTCCTGGATCTCGGGGATGGCGGCGAAGGATTCGGCCGCGTCCCCCATCCAGGCCGACGAGTCGGTCATGACGAAGGCGAGTACGTCCCGCCCGAGGGCGGCCGGGTCGACGTCCACGGTCGTCCGGCGGATGACACCGCGCTCGCGGAGCTTGCGTACGCGGTCATGAGCCGCTCCGGCCGAGAGGCCGACCACCTTGCCGAGCGCCGCGTAGGCCTGTGTGGCGTCGCGCTGAAGCTCCGCGATCAGCGCCCTGTCGATGTCGTCCACGATCCCCTCGACCGTCCCTTGCCTGCACGTCGTCCAATTCGGGCACTCTATGATCATTCCGAATGACATTCAACTGATCCCGGATAACGCTTGATCATGTCCGCGAGAAGCCCGGTGGGCCGTACGGAATTCTGGACGGGCGGCTTCGGGTCGGGAGGTGTGCAGGTGGCGGCACGGCCGTCCGGTCGTCATGACGCGTGCTGATCGTGCACCTGTGACATCGCGGAACTCCGGGCGGGTCCCACCGGCCCCCCAGGTGAAATGGTCGCCAGGCGGTGCCGACCGCCGGGCGGCGGAAACGGCCGGAGGGGGCGTCGGCGCAGCGGACGCCCAAGCCGATGGACCCCGCCCGACGGGCCCTGGCCGCCCCAAGTAACGGCCGCGGTACGACCGCAGCTCGCCACGGTGCGCGTACGATTGCAGGTTGCCGCGGTGGACGACGGGGGTGAGGCCGCGTGAGCCGCTGCGTCCGGACGGGAAGGCGGTACACGGCGGGCCACTCCCCCTAGCCCGGACACGTGTTCCGGGCAGGAGGAGGACACACCCGTGTCTCGTACTGCCCATCATCCACCCGCGGTCCCCTGGTGGACCGGCACGGACGACAGTGACCACCGACGGCGCGGAAATGCCCGGCCACGGCCGGCCCTGGTCGTCTCCTATCGCTACAGCGCCGCGACCCTCAGGGCCGCGAAGGAGGAGGGCCGTCGGCCTGTTCCGGCGAAGCAGCTGCTGCGCGCCCGGAGCCGGGCGTGGATCCCGTTCGACCGCTACTACGGAGGTCGGTCGGTCGGCCACCATGCGGCCGAAATGCAGGCGGGAGCGCGAGCCCGGGTCCGTGACCTGCTGACCCTGGTGCGCAAGCTCGCCAATGCGGGTGCGGACCATGACCAGGTGGACGTGCCCGTCGAGCAGACCCGGAGTCAGGCTCTGTGGCGCGCTTCGTGAACAACTGAGCGGCCCCGTATCCCGGATGGGTGCGGGGCCCGTTCCGGTGGCCGGGTGACGCGCCACGCTACGTGGTGCCTGTCGAAGTCCGGGCCGGTCGGGTGGCCGCCGAGCAGGCGGGCAGCGCCGTGCTCCTTGCCGAGTGCGCACGCTGCCCTGGGGCCGCGCGGCGTCCTCGTCAGCGCATGGCTGATCACCTCGATCGTCCTGACCGCCGCGGCAGCCGCCCTCCTGGCCCTGCTCATCCTGCCGGCCCAGGACGGCGCCCTCGCCACCGCACAGGCTGCCGGTTCGGACCCCGCTGCCCGGTCCGCCGGCCGCCTCGCCATGCTCACCGGGATCTTCAACCTGCTATGGGCCACCGTCACCGTCCTGATGATCATCCGCCCCGGTTCCACCACAGGTGTGTGACCGTGCACGAGCGGCGGCCTGATCGCCCGCGGCAACTCGCCCGCCCCACCGTGGCTCCTCCGCACCCGGAAGGTGCCACCCCGTCATGAACCGCCGGCAAGCGGGGCCGAGACGGACCCGCACCATGCAGAGGCGGGGAACGGTCGGTGGGCGGCGGGCACGTCGGGCAAGTAGTTCTTCCCGCCGATCCGGCTTGGGCTTGTTCCGGCAGGACCGACACCGTCCACGGGGCTGCACGTCACCTCGTGGGCAGTGTCGTCCGGCCCGCTCGCCGACCTGTTCCTAGACGCCTCTCCGCCCGTCGGCCAACTCGCGCAGGATGTCGAGGTGACCGTTGTGGCGGGCCGTCTCCTCGACGAGGTGGAGCAGGATCCAGCGCAGGTCGACGGCATTGCCGTCGCTCCGCTTCCGCCGGGCCTTCGTGTCCAGGTCGTGCGCGGCAACCAGCCGGGCGTAGCGAGCGGACTGTTCGGCGTATTCGTCGAGCAGCCGGGAGAGCGGGAAGTCGACGGCGATGCGCATCTCGCGGTCGGGGTCCTCATCGGTCCACGGGCCCTCGTCCTCCTCGCCGAGGAAGACGACCTGGAACCAGTAGTACTCGACCCAGCGCAGATGGTTGATCAGGCCGCTCATGGTCATCAGCGGCGAGCCGGGCAGGAGCGCCTTCCGGGCGTCGTCGTCGGACAACTCCTCGCACTTCGCTCGCGCGGTGGCACGCGCATAGTCGAGGAAGGTGGTCAGCTGTGTGCGCTCGTCCCAGGCGGGAGGCGTGTCGGTGCGTGTCATCGCCGGAAGCATCTCGTGGCGCACACCGACATGGCCATTGGATTTCAGACGTCTCCCCATCCCTCAGGACCGCGCCGGCGATCGGAGGACCGGACGGTCGCTGCTCGGGCGAGGACGTCATCGGGCAGCAGAGGCCCGCATGCATGCGTGCGTTGCGCACGTTAGTCTGGGTGGGTGGAGAACGCCGTAGGACATGAGATCGCCGACGCCCTGGGAGTGCTGCTCAAGCGCAGCACCCGCCTGGAGCTGTACCGGACACTGACGGCAGGCTTGGGGGAAGCCGTGGACGAGCTGACCTACCCGATCCTGAGCGGGCTGGCCAGGAGCGGGCCCTGCAGTGCGGCCAACCTGGCCCCGGATGTGGGGCTGGACCGCTCCGGCGTCACCCGCCGCGCCTCCCGGTTGGAAGCGGCAGGGCTGGTACGGCGCGAACCGGACCCCGGGGACCGGCGTGCGACGCTGCTCGCCCTCACGAGCGAGGGCGAGCGGACCGTGGAACTCCTGCGCCGGCGCCTGTCCGCCCATATCGAGAGCAGTCTCGCCTCATGGCCGACCGGAGAGGCCGAAACCTTCGCCGACCACCTCCGGCGCTTCGTCACCGACGGCCCGTTCGGCTAGTTGGGTTCCTGGTTCGGCTCAATGTGCGAGATGCGACTCGACCGTTCCGTTCGGACCCATACTTGCAACTCGCTGCTGCCACCGGCTCTGACTTCGGTCGACGGCCTGGACAACGCGAAGGCCGGAACCCACCATGCCCGTCCCCTTCGTGGTTCCGCCGGCCGTGTTCCGAGCGCCGCTGTACGCGGAACTGCGTGAGCGGTCGCGCTCCGCTCGATGCGATTGCGCGCTACCAGGGACGGCCGACCGCGGCCTCGGGCTCGGTGACCCAGCCCGCCGTCAGCACCAGACCTGTTGCCCGGTGCACGGCCAGGAAGCCGAAGGGGCGCTCGTACTTCACGCTGACCAGCTTCGCCTTCTGCTGCGGCACACCGCCCGCATCCAGCGAGAACGCGGTGACGGCCGCCGCGAAGAACCCCTCCCGGCTGAACCCTGCGGTCATGTTCTGCGCTCCGGAGGACAGCGCCAGCGGAGTCGGGCTGATGCCCGGGAAATGGCCCCTGGAGGTGTCCGTGGCCGAACGCAGCCCGAACAGCTCCGCGTGCCGCAGCAGATCGTGCCGGGCGCTTACGGTGAACTGCGGGGTGTTGAGGACGAGCGAGGGGGTGGCGTCCCAGCTGGTGACCTCCATGACGTCCACCCCGGGACCCGCTTCGCCGAGCGGCAGCGCCGAGCCCGGACATCCCGGGTACACGCCGCCGACCGCCGCGATCCCCGCCTCCAGCACCTCACCGCCCGGGGCGTCCTCGACGCCGAGCACCAGATGGACGTCGAGTCCGTTGTCGCCGGCGACGCCCGAGAGGGTCAGCGGCCCGGCCGGGGTGTCGGGGACGACCCGCAGCACCCCGTCCAGGTCCGTGGTGGAACGGACGAGCCCGGCCAGCGAACGGCCCTCCCACGGACCGGAGGACGGGCGCATCCAGCCCTCCCGGAACGGCTGCAGCCAGGTGGTCCGCACCAGCAGCGCCCCGGCCAGGACCAGCAGGGTGTCGGCCGAGAGAGGCACCGGCATGCTGGGTATCGCCCCGTCGGTGTGCCGGGACGCCCAGGCATCCAGCTCCTTGCGGTCGAGTACAGGTTCGCCCGCCAGCGCGCCGTGCACCCCCTCGGGCAGCGCGGCCTGCCACTCCGGGTGCACCGGCACCCGGTCCTGACGCGTCCACAGCCCGGTTGCGGCGGCCACGCCCGCCATCGCACCCAGAGCCTCGATCGCTTCGCGCCCGAGAGCGGCCGCGCTGTCCGTGCCCCGGATGCCGAGTGCCCCGTGCAGTTCCTGTCGGGCCGGCCCGTCGGCGCCGCCCGCCAGCAGTGCCAGAAGCGGCCAGACCCCGGCCGCGGAGAGCACGGTGCCCTCGTCTCCCCGTCCCACCGCGGTCCGGGCCCAGCGCCCGGTCAGCTCGTTGACGGACCCCACCGTGGTCGCGGCGATCATTGCTCGTCCCCCATCAAGATCAGCGGTGGCGCACCGCCTGCCTGACGAGAGCCCTTCCGAACTCCCGCATCAGACCGCCGCCCTCGTGTGCTCGTCCCATCACCGCGGTGAACGCCTCGACGCAGCGGTCCACTTCCGGCTTGCCGACGATCAGCGGTGGGATCAGCTTAGTGACCTCCGGACGGGCGACCGAGCCCTGCGTGTGGATGCGTGCCGCGGCTCGCGGCAGCGGGTGGAAGGAACTTCACGGCCTTGCCGGACAACTGCCGGTGAAGATACGCCGGGGCGTCGTCGGGACGCATCCGGTACAGCGCGACCAGACCCGTGATGACCACGTCCGCGACCTCGGCGTGGACATCGGTCCAGCTGTGGCTGTCACCCTTGCGCGGGTTCGTACCCCGTGCGCCGATCACGGCCTGGGAAGCCTCCCCGGTCTCCTCGGCGATCTTCAGGACCTGCAGAGTCCACTGTTCCTCCGGGGTCAGGCCGCGTTGCTCGTCGTGGTCGGTGAAGCGGTCGGCGAGTCTGCCGATGGTGTCCCAGATGGCGTTGTGCACGGTGTCGGTACTCCTGGGTGAGGGATGGATGGAGTGGGGCCGGACAGCGATCGGAAAGGGCACGGCCAAGGAGACGCGGAGACCGCGACCGGGCCGGGCCGGTGGGCGCGTACGCCCGGCGCCGGGCGGCATCGGCCTCGCCACGGTGACCGTGTCTTCGGCGGAAGATGCCGGTTCGGTGCTGTCGCGCGGTTCAGCGGTCCTGCGAGAGTTGCAGCAGCTCGGCGAAGGTTCCGCCGGCGTGGACCAGGTCGTCGTAGGCGCCCTGTTCGGTGATGCGGCCGTGTTCCATCACCACGATGTGGTCGGCGATCTTGGTGTTCTCCAGCCGGTGTGTGACCACCACGGTGATGCGGCCGGCCGCGATGGTCTTGATCTGCTCGAAGACGCCGTGCTCGCCGCGCGGGTCCATCTGCGAGGTCGGCTCGTCCAGGATCAGCAGCGCCGGGCGCCGGTAGAGGGCACGAGAGCAGGCCAGCCGCTGCCATTGCCCGCCGGAGAGTTCCGCGCCGCCGAACACCTCCCGGGCGAGCAGGGTGTCCAGACCGGCCGGCAGATCGTCCACCGCTTCCCGCATGCCGACGGCGTCGACGGCTTCCCACACGGGCTCGTCGTCGTGGGTGCGGGGCTGGCCGAGGGTGATGTTCTCGCGTACCCGCAGGGGCCACTGGGCGAAGATCTGCGGGACGAGGCCGGTCCTCTGCCATGCGGAGGCAGGCTCGGTCGCACCGAGATCCTGGCCGTTCCAGGTCACGGTGCCCTTGTCGGGCAGGTAGATCCCGGTCAGCAGGCGGGTCAGGGTGGACTTGCCGGAACCGTTGACGCCGACGATCGCAAGGATCTGGCCTCGCCGGAGTGCCAGCGAGACGCCATCCACGGCCGGCTTGTCCTTGCCTGGGTACTGGTAGACGACCTCATCGAGCCGGATCTCCTCGACGGGCCCGCTGATGGTGAGATCACCACGCTTGGGGGCCCGGGCCGCGGCGTCGTCGAGGAATGCCTGCATGTCGCTCAGGTAGAGGCTGGTGTGGAAGACCGCGGCGCCGTTGACGACGACCTGTGACAGAGCGGCCAGTGTCGTCTGCACGGCGACGACCGCGGTGGCGGCGATCGCGAGCTCGATCCTCCCCGTCACCGCCAGCCAGGCCAGGGCCGCCCAGGTGACAACCAGGAAGAACCCGCCGGCGAGCGAGGAGAGCAGCGCGATCCGAAGGGTCCGCGGCGCGGCGGCCAGCGTCCGCCGGTCGCACCGGTCGGACAGGGACCGGTACCAGAACACCAGGTAGTCCGTCATCGAGTTGGCGCGGACCTCGTCGCCGTACTTGGGGGTCGTCGCCCACCAGCGCATCATCCCGCGCACGTTCCGGTCGGCCACGTTGGCGTAGTGGATCTCGTAGTCCACCCGGGCCGTCAGGACGGCACCGATTCCGGCCGGCAGGACCGCGAGGAGCAGCAGCGGCAGCAGCATCGGGTTCAGCACCGACAGAACGCCACTGGCGGTGACCATGCGGATGAGCGCGGACATGAACCGCTGGGCGTCGGTCACCATCACATGGGTCCGGATCACCCCCATCTCCGCGGCCTCCTGCCGGTCGGCGAAGCCGTCCACGGCGTATGCCGCGGCCTCGACCCGGCAGACCGCCTCCACTAGAGCGCTGTCGGTCTCCGTGGTCAGTCGCGGCGTGATCCGGCGCTCGGCGTAGGTGGCCACCGCGCCCGCCCCCCGGGCCAGGGCGGCCGCCGCGGCCACCACGACGAGCGCAGGCAGCGCGTCGCGCAGCCGACCACCCACCGCCCCGGTGCCCAGGACGGGACGCATCGCCTGTGCGGTCGCGGCCAGCAGGACAGCCGCGGACAGGCCCGTCACAGCCTGGCAGCCGACCAGCAACCGCACCGCGCGGCGATCGGTGCGCCACGACAGCCGGGCGATCCGGGCCAGTACCGCAGGGATCTGCCCGCACATCCGCCGGAAGCTGACCTCGGCGAGCGGGTTGACGGAGTACTGCCCGCTGTAGGTGATCTCCGCCGGAGGCGGAGGAGGAAGCGTCGTGTCCTGCTGTTCTCGTGTGTCTGCCGAGGTCAACGTGGTCCCCCTTGACGGCTGCCCGGGTATGTCGTGGAACTCAACGACCCAGCCGGAATATCGAACACACGTATTTCAGACGCTGCCGAAACCGCAGGGGAGAGCGAGAAGCGGAGCGTGCGGGATGCATCGACCCTTGCCTCACAAGACAGCGTCCCGGGCCGGGGATGGCCGAAACGCCGACATTCGACCGTCCGTCGGCTTCGGCTCATTCGGCGCCGAACACGGCGAGGTTCCGGGACCTGCGCGGACGTCGTATCGTCCCGACGGCGGTGTCGCACGTGCCCTCGCGGGGGTGGGTTCATGTGCTGAGGTGCGGGGGTGTGGCGTCTCAGCGGCAGTGCACCGCGCGAGCGGCCGTCCACAGTGCGGCGCGCAGCGAACGAACGCCACCCGTCGGGCTGCTACGACCCCGCCAGGCGGACCGGAACCGGCACCAGGACCAGGTGAACGGGTGTGACGGGCGTCCGGCATCTCCTGAACAACGTTCCCGTAGGGTGTCGGAGTTGTGGACGGAGAGCATATGACGCGAGGACTTCCCGATACCGGCTACATCGATGACCTCTACCTGGACACGGACGGTACGACGGACTTCTCCGGAGCGCTCCACAGAGACCTGGACGCCCGTGTCGACGAGTTCGGCGGGCACAGCCGAGTCGTGCTGGACGACGAAGAGATGACGGTCTGGCTCGCACGGCGGCTGCTCGCCGGCCCCGCGCACTGGGAGTTGGCACCGCTGGTTCTCGTCCTGCGGATCATGTCGTCGATGCGGGACCGGTTCGGTCCGCCGGCCATCGCGCTGTGCCACCGGGCCCTGACCTCCGTGGACACCTCCCCCCTGTCGCGGGCCTGCCCGCACGACGGAATCGGCCACCCCCGGGACAACCACGAGGAAGGCTGGGCCTCCGCCATCGAGGCGATCGCCTACGGCGAGGCCGGCTGGCCCCCGCTGGAGGAGTGGCAGGAGGAACGGGCCGCTGCCCTCGAGGACGGCGAGGACCCCGAAGAGTTCGAGGAGTACTGGCCCCGGCCGACCGTTGCGGGCTGGGACTGTCCCAAGTACGTGGCGGAGATGGCCACCACGGTCGCCGGATGGTTCGAGCAGTACCTCCCCGTCGATCGCTCCGAGGTCGGCGGCCGGGCGCCGGCCGGCCCACAAGTGCCGTGGCCGGGCCACGCGACTGAGGGCTGCTTGAACAGGGCTGTCGACGCGTTGCCGGGGGACTGCCGGACCGATCGCGGTGACCGGATGGTGTCGCGCCCCCGGGCATGACCGGGCACCACGGTCACGACCCGGGGTGAATCTGCTGCACACGCACATCAACGGCCCTGCCACCGACGGCAGATGGCGGCACCAGCGGTGCGGACAAAGGGTCACCAAGTGCTTGGCCGACCCGGCGGTCGTCAGCGCGGCCCGGGCCGCAACGTCCTCACTTCACGGCCCACTTCAGGCAGTCGGATGTCCGTCGGAACTCGCCCGGAGCCACCCCGTACGCCGCCTTGAAGGACCGGCTGAAGTCCGACGCCCGTACGAACCCCCACCGCGACGCCACTGCATGCACCGGAACCTCCGCCAGTGCCGGATCCGCCAGATCACGCCGCGCCGCCTCCAGCCTGCGCCGCCTGATCCACGCCGCCACCGTCGCCTCCTCGCCCTCGAACAGCCGGTGCAGGTAGGACACCGAGATGTGATGCGCCGCCGCGACCAGTCCCGGAGACAGCTCCGGATCATGGAGTTGTCCCTGGATGAACCGCTTCACCTGCAACAGCAGTGCCCGCTGCCGCGCCCCGTCCGGCAGACACTTCTCCGACTCCACCGCGTGTGCGAACAGCGCGGCCACCAGGTCCACCAGCACCGCTCCCAGCCGGGGCCCGTCCTCCGGCCGGTAGCAGGGAGCGTCGGAGATCACCTGGGTCAGGAACTGCGAGACCAGCGCCCCCACCCCCTGGTCCGCAGCCACCCGCCGGGGGACCCCGCGCCCGAGCAGCTTCGGCGGCAGCGGGAGCAGGGCCTTCGGGATCTCCACCCCCACCGCCGTCACCGGCTCCTGCCCCGTACGGATCTCCCACGGCACCGACGAATCGTTGATATGGAGGTCGGACGGCCGGTAGACGGCCTCCTGGTCCTTCCAACTGCCCACCCCGGTGCCGCCGACCAGCAGCGAGAGATGGAACAGCCCCGGATCCGACTGCCGCACCAGCCGTGGAGTGCGCCGGATCACCAACTGCTGGAACGTCGCGGGCCACACCGAGACCGCGCCCAGGTCCAATACACGCTGCACGGCCCGGAAGTCATCCGCATACTCGCTCTCCATCCGCACCGGCGCGTGCGTCTGCCCCACCAGATGCGCCCAGTACGCCAGCCGGTCCGGAGCCGCCACGTCCTCGCTGCGGAGCACCGTCTCGCTCAACACCCGTATTACCCCCGTCTCCTGCGAATCGGACACGGACGACGATAGACGTCGGATGAGGGCGACCAGCAGCAGCCGAGCGCGTGTCACCGGAACCGGCGGGCCACCGTGTGGAAGGACCGCTTGGGCTCCCACTGTCCGGTCTCCGCGTAGCCGCGCCGCGTTCCGGTGGGGAAGGTCTTGGCCAGTGCGAAACTGGCGATGTCCAGGTCGTGGCGTCGCCGCGGGGAGTAGGGCGAGTCGGGGCGACGAAGTTGTGGACGAATGCGCCGTGCACCCGTACGGGCGGTGGGGCTTCGGCCGAAGGGCTCGCGCCGGTCGATCAAAGGCGCTGCCGCGATCAGCCACGGCGCGTACGCGGCCCTTCGGGCCGTGAATGCGGCGTCTCCGGCGCACGGCTGGTGTCGGGCCGAGCCCCCGTGGACCCGGCCGTCACCGACACCGCAGAACGCGACCGCACCGGTCCGCTGCTCTCGGACCCCGCGTGGAGACCTGCTCAGGACTGCTGCGGCGGGTGCACCGGCCCGGGTTCGCCGGGGTGTCCACCGGTGGGCCTGTCGGCGGTGACCGCAACAACTGGGCCCCACGCACGCAGCACCCAGGAGAGATTCACTGTCCCGCGTTGCGCAGCTTGAGAACGTATGTCGCGGTGAGCGCGACGGCACGGTCTTCATCGTGTGACAGATCTGCGAGGGCATGTGACGTCGTGGCACCTGGGATGTCCGCGAGCGCCTGTGTCAGCCGTCGACGTGCGGACGCTCCCATGCTGTCCCGGGCGAAGCAGTCGACGAGCCCGGTGGCGATCCGATCCGTCAATGCGGGATCACTCGCCAGCGTGCTCAGTGCATCGGCTGCGTCGGCGTCGTTGCTCCCCTCGACGATCATGTCGATGAGCGTCGGGACCGCGTCGGCTACTCCACGTGCCCCGAGCGCCAGAGCCGCGTACCTGCGGACCACGACGTCGGGGTTCGTGAGGGCGCCCTGCAGCAGTGCGGTCGCCTCGCCGTTCGGAATTTCGGCGATGGACTGGACGGCACGTTTCCGCACCTCGGCCGCGGGGGAGCCGAGGCCCTCCGCCAGCAGTGCCGGCCCGTCCTCGCCCGATTGGGCCAGAGCCCAACGAAGGGCTCCGGCGACGTTCGGGTCCGACTCGCTCAGCACGGCCTCGACCAGCGCTTCCACCGGCACGGGAACGTCCTCGCCCGCGGACAGGGCCGCGCGCTGCCGCGCCCCCGCGCTCTTCGATCCCAACGCCTGGAGGAGGGCGACGATCCGGAGGACGTCCCGCCAGCCCGCGGGTTCCGCGGCACCGACCCGACGGAGTCGCGTGAGCAGTTCCGTCTCCGCTGCGATGCGGTCTCGCGTCTGGCGGGCGAGGTCGTCGACGAGCTCCGCGGGCGCGAAGCCGGGGTCGTCGAGCGCGCGCTTCACGTCGCGCAGCGACAGCCCCAATGACCGCAGGCTCTCGATGTGGAAGATTCGCCGGATGTCCTCGCCGGAGTACTCGCGATAGCCGGAACCGGTACGACCCGTTGGCCGCACCAGGCCGAGCGACTCGTAATGCCTGAGCATGCGCGCGCTGACCCCGGACCGCCGCGCGACATCACCGATCAACACCGCCTACCGCCCCTTCCGGCCGGCCCCGCCGAGGGCGACGATGCGCTTCGCCTCCTCGATCGCGAACTCGAATCCGGCATCCGGGTCACGCCACAGCCGTTCCGTGGCGATCGCGTGCGTGCGCACACGAGGGTCGGGATCCGTCGTCGCGGCGCCCACTGCCGGCAACATCACCTCCCCGAGCGCGATCAGCGCCCGACTGAGGCTCAGCTGTGTCCCGCGTTCGCCGCGCCCGAGCTGTGTCGCCAACACTACGGCCAACTCGTGCTCCTCACCTTCGGGTACGAGCACGGCCGCTGCCCGCCAGGCGCTGCGGGCCACCTCGTCGTCGGCGTCGGACAGCAGCGCCGGTGTGATCGCCGGCCACGCCTGCCGATCCCTGATCTTGGACAGCGTGTGCAACGCCTGGCTTCGTGCCTGCGCACGCTCCGAGCGGACTTCGTCGAGAAGCACCGGGAGCGTCATCGATGCCGCGTGGCGGGTGAGTGCCCACGTCAGCATCTCGCGCACGTAGAACTCCGGTTCGATCGCGCATCGCTCGATGAGCTTGCCGATGAAACCCGGGTCCGGGGTCGTGCCGACCGCCAGCGCTGCCTGCAGCCGAACCGACGAGCTGTTGTTCTCCAGCCCCTGGAGAGCTCGCATCGTGTTCGTGTCCTCTTTCGGCATGGTCATCGGGGCCACCTCCTTGACACAGTGAAGGCCTTGTCACTGTGTCAAGGTCAATCGATCTACGGGCATCGATCTACGGGGAATTGATCCATGGGAACTGTGACGGCGCTACGCCGTTATCCGGTGAAGTCCATGCTCGGTGAGGCCTTGGCAGCGGTGGACGTCACCGAGGGCGGGCTGTTCGGAGACCGCAGGTACGCCGTGCTGGACGGGACGGGGGCCGTCGGCAGTGCCAAGCACCCGCGGAAGTGGGGGTCCTTGCTGCGCTGCCGGAGCCGGCTGTACGACACCGGGACGATCCGCGTCGGGCTGCCGGACGGAGCCTCACTGCAGGTCGGGGACCCCGAACTCGACCTGCGGCTGTCCGAGTTGCTGGACCGCAAGGTGTTCGTCTCGGCCGGTACGGCGGAGCGTGGCAGGCTGGAGCGCGCGGTACCCGACTTCGAGGGCGGCGTTCCGGACGTGCTGAGGGAATCGGCCACCGTCGATACCGGCGGAGACCTGATCACGGCGGGCGCGGTCGCCCCAGGGACTTTCTTCGACTACGGCAAGGTCCACCTCGTCACCACGGGCGCCCTGGCCCGGCTGCGCACGGTGTATCCCACCGGAGACTTCGACGCGCGCCGATTCCGCCCGAACCTGGTCGTCGACACCGGTGAGGGGCCGGGCTTCGCGGAGGGCGACTGGCTGGGCTCGCGAGTGCGCGTGGGCGAAGCCCTCTTCCGTGTCGTGGTCCCTACGCCGCGCTGCGTGATCCCCACCCTCGGCCACGACGAGCTGCCGCCCGACCCCGGCATCATGCGCGCGGTCGCCCGTGAACACCGGGTTCCGGTGCTCCACTTGGGGCGACTGTCGTGCCTTGGCGTCTATCTGGACGTCCTCGAACCGGGGACGGTGCGCGTCGGCGACCCGGTCACGGTGCAGGGCGCTTCCTGACCGGCCCGTCCGTCCAGGCAACGTTCGCCCGGCCCGCGGCCGATCGAGCCCGCAGGATCGTTCAGGGCCTGCGGCCGTGGAAGGTGCGGCGCAGGTCGCTCACCCAGGCGTCGGGGTTCTCCCAGGGGATGAAGTGGCCGCCGTGGTCGTGGGCGTTGACGTTGACGTGGTTGAACCAATCGGCCTGCGGGCCGGTCTTGAATGCCCGGACGCGCTCGGCGGCGGTGTGGATGCCGGGCGGGTTCTCGTACGTCACGAAGGTGAGGCCGACCGGGGCCTGCACGACCGGGGTGCGGTCGTGGGCGGGAGCCCAGGGGTAGCGGTTGGCATTGGCGTAGTAACGCATCGATGTGGCGATGGAGTTGTTCACCCAGTAGATGGTGGCGTGGGTGAGCAGGTCGTCCTTGGTGAAGACGGACTCCACGTCGCCGCCGTTGTCGCTCCAGGCGTTCCAGCGCTCCAGCAGCCAGGCGAGCAGTCCGGCGGGTGAGTCGCTCAGCCCATGGGCCAGAGTGGCGCCGTCGAGCATGTGAACGGCGAGATGGGACGCCGAGCGGTGGTCCAGCTCGATGATGCGGGCGCGGACGTCGGCGGGCTGGTCGTCGGTGAGGGGCCGATTCCGGGCGAAGTCCCAGGCACGGTGGCCGGTGAAGAAGTCGAGCGGCAGCCCGGAGCCGATGTGGATGCCGTACAACTCGTCGGCGTACTTGTGGCCGAGCTGGCTGGAGACGATCCCGCCGATGTCGCAGCCCCCGGCGGCGTACTTCTCGTATCCCAGGGTCTCGGTCATCAGAGTGTGCCAGAGGTCGGAGACCTTCCAGAAGTTGACGTCCGAAAAGCCGGTGAACGGGCCGGGGAAACCGAAGCCGGGCAGGGACGGCACGATGACGTGGAACGCGTCGGCGGGGTCACCGCCGAACGTGGCCGGGTCGGCGAGCGGGTCGATCACCTTCGACCAGTGCCAGAACGTCCACGGCCAGCCGTGGGTGAGGATCAACGGGATCGGGCTGGGGCCGCGGCCGGGCTTGCGCATGAAGTGCACCGGGACACCGGCGACGCTCACCTGGTAGTGCTCGTAGACGTTGATGGCGGTCTCGGCCCTGCGCCAGTCGTAGCCGTCCCGCCAGTAGGCGACCAGGTCACGGAGATAGCTGTCCGGGACGCCGTAGGACCAGTCCCCATTCCCCTCGTCCAGTGGCGGACGGGTCAGAGTGAGACGGGCGCGCAGGTCATCGAGGACCTCGTCGGACACATGGATCGGGGTGGGCTCCAGGGGGAAGGCGTGCGGGGTGGTCATGGCATGGTTCCTTACTGGGCAGGGGGAAGCGGTGCCGTCGGCCTGTTGAGTGGTTGGGTGGTGAGCCGGGCCATTTCGAGGAGAGCGGGCAGCGACGCGGCGAGTGCCTGCCGGTGGTGCGGGTCGAGCTGGTAGGCCAGGGCGGCATGTCCAGGCGTGGGCGGGCCGGGAGCCCCGGCTCGCCCACCGCCGCATCAGGCCGCCAGCGCTTCGCGGAGCGTTGAAGGCTCGAGCCCGAAGGTTTCGCGGATATCGCTGTCGTCCACGAGGAACGGACGCTCGGACATGTAGCTCATCTCGGCGAACTCCCGCCACAGTGGATCGGTGAAGGACAGCAGCGTCATATCCCGTTCGGTGAGCGGCTCCAACCGCGGTTCGGGCGCTCCGTGGAGTTCGGCGAGGTCGGTCGCGGCCTGGCGCAGGGTCGTGGTGATGACCGGGGCGTGCCAGCCCCGTCCCCAGGCCCGCTCGTCGCCGCTGACCGCCACCAGCGCCGCGGCGACGTCCTCGGTGTATGAAAACGAGTGTGCCGCATCGGGGTTGCCGTGGACGAGAGCCAGTTCACCCTCGCGGACCCGGGGCGCGACCAGTAGCGTGAACGCCGAGACTGCGCCTGGGCCCAGGTACTGGCCGGCTCGCACCTCGCTGGCCCGCAGCCGCCCTTCGTCGTGGGCATCCTTGGCCTGCTGCCACAGCTGGGCCCTCACCCGGCCCTTTCGGGTGTGCGGGGCCATCGGGGTGCGCTCGGTGACCGGCCCGGTGGTCTGCTCATAACCGTAGAGGTTGCCGAGCATCACGTAGTCGGCCCCGGCTCGCTCGGTCGCGGCGAGGATCGAAGCGAACAACGGCGGCATGGTCTCTGGCCAGGTCTGGTAGGCGGTCATGGCGGCGTTGAAGACCGTGGCCGCTCCGGTCAGTACCTCGGCCAGCTCGCCAGTGTGGCCCGCGTCCAGGGCGATCCGTTCGACGCCGGGGTGGTCAGGGCCACTGCCGCTGCGGGTGATGAGGCGGACCCGCTTGCCGCTGTCGGCCAGTTGCCTGGCGGTCGCGACCCCGGTCGCGCCTGCCCCGATGACGACCGATTCAGCCATGACGTTGTCTCCGTTCTCCCTCAAGAATGGACGGCTTCCCCGAAGGGGGAAACGCGGTTCGCGGGGGCCCGACCGCTCGCCCAACTGTGCCGTGCGGACGCAGGTAGGGTCAGTGGCCTGAAAGCCACGAGATCCAAGGATCCAGCCATGCATCGTGTCGCCGTCCTGGCCGTCCCTGCGGTCAAGCCCTTCGACTTGTCCATGCCGTCGACGCTGCTCGGCGCCGCCGAACTCGGCGGACACCCCGGTTATGAGGTGACGGTGTGCACCGCCACGCCCGGTACGGTCGCCGCCTCCGGTGGTATCGATGTGGTGATCCGGCACGGCCTTCAGGCAGTCGCGGCGGCGGACACGGTGATCGTTCCCTCGACTGCCAGCCGGCACGACGCCGAGCCGGCCGCGCTGGACGCCTTGCGGGAGGCGGCCGCTGCGGGAAAGCGCGTTGCCTCGATCTGCAGCGGCGCCTTCGTCCTCGCCCAGGCCGGGCTCCTCGACGGCCGTGTCGCCACCACCCACTGGGCCCTGGCCGAGGAACTGCAACGCGCCTTCCCTGCGGTGCGCGTGGACGCCGACCGGCTGTTCGCCGAGGACGGACGGATCGTCACCGGTGCGGGCTCGGCCGCCGGGATCGACCTGTGCCTGCACCTGATCAGCTCCGACTACGGCGCGGCCGTGGCCAATACGGCGGCCCGCGCCGCTGTCGTGACCCCGGTGCGCCAGGGCGGACAGGCGCAGTTCGTGCAGACCCCCCTACCGGCCAAGACCGATTCCTCATTGGATGCAGCCCGCATCTGGGCACTCCAGCACCTGGACCAGCCGATCTCTCTGCACGACCTGGCCGGTCAGGCCAAGGTCAGTGTGCGGACCCTGACCCGCCGCTTTACAGCCGAGTCTGGTGTGACCCCGTTCCAATGGCTGCTCCAGCAGCGGCTGCTGAGGGCTCGCGAGCTACTGGAGACCACCGATCTCACCGTCGACCATGTGGCCCGGCGCAGTGGTCTCGGCTCCGGCGAGTCGCTCCGCCAGCACCTGAGCCGCCAGATCGGCATGACCCCGGCCGTCTACCGGGGCGCCTTCACCCACCGCCCGAGCATGAAGACCGGTCGGTGACCGTGCGTGACTCGGCCCGGACACGGCGTTTCATGGGCGGTGGCCGGACCTGGGCCCGGGCGCATCGACGGTCGCTCCAGCCGACACCGGGGGTCGAGCTCAGTCGGTGTGAGCGGGTTGCGAGTCGGGGACGGTGCTTGCCGGCCAGATGGTGTCGGGGAAGGCGGCATCGTCGGAATCGATGTCGGGCATGAGATCGGCGAGCATCTGCTCGGCGGTCTTCGCGTTGTCGATGGCGCGGGGCAGCATGACGCTTTCGTAGGCGTCGAGAGCCTCGTCGATGGTGGGGTGGCCGATGACGGCTTGGGCGAGTTCGGCGCCGTCGAGCAGGGCTAGGTTGGCGCCGACGCCCACGGGCGGCATCAGATGGGCGGCGTCGCCGAGCAGGGTGATGCCGGGAACGCGCTGCCAGGAGTGGGGAACCGGAAGGACGAACATGGGCCGGTTGATGAAGGCCCCCTCGTTTTGGCGCAGGATGTCCAGCAGGCTCTCGTGCCAGCCCTCGTACTGGGCGAGGAGGCGGGCGCGTACCGCTTCGGTGTCCGCGAGGTCGAGGCCGGCGTGCCAGTCCTCTGGGCCGCGGAAGGTGACGTAGACGCGGACGTGTCCGTTGCTGTTGCGCTGCATCACCAGGCTGCGGCGCCCCGCCTTGGCCGACATGGTGCCCTGACCGACCAGATGGGCGATGCCGGGGTGGCGTCGGTCGACGTCGTCGAAGTGGGCTTCCACCATCGTGACACCGGCGTAGGAGGGTTGGGCGTCGGAGAGCGCGGGGCGCACCCGGGACCAGGCGCCGTCCGCGCCGATGACCAGGTCGAAGTCCTCGACGGTGCGGTCGTGGTGGTGCAGACGTGCGGTGCCGTGGGGTAACGGGGTGACGGCCCTGACGCTGTGGCCCCAGTGGACCGTCCCGGGGGTGAGGGAGTCCAGCAGAAGGGTCCGCAGCTGGCCGCGGTCGATCTCGGGCCTGCTCAGATCGCCCTCGTCGGCCCGGTCGTGGCGTATCAGGGTCGCGTGACGGTCGTACAGGCGCCATTCCTGGCTTTCGGGCCGGGACATGGCCACGAACCGATCGAACAGTCCGGCTGCCCGAAGGGCACCTGGCCGGTGTCCTCGTGGATGTCGAGAGTGCCGCCCTGTGAGCGGGAGTGGGGGGTCGTCTCACGCTCGAAGACCGTGACCTGCACGCCGTGTTGCTGCAGGACACGTGCGCAGACGAGGCCGCCGAGACCGGCGCCGCTGATCGCGATGCGCGGGGTGGTGGACATGAGGGTCACGCTCCGTTCCATGGATGAAGTGAGTGCTGATGCGTTGGGGTGGCGCCGTGACGAAGGGGCACGTGTGTGGCGCAGGTTCCCCTTCGGCGCCTCGGGCGGGAGCCAGGCCATGGCCACCAGCTGCACGCCCGGGCCGACGGCCCACCGGAGCGCGGGCCGAACGGCAGTCGGATCCGGGGGCGGCACGGGCATCCGGGCCTCGTCCATCGCGGCTCCTTCCTGTCGACGGGCCGATTTCGGGCATGGCGGATCAGTCGTTCCGGTGCGGGGACACGCCCCGGGTCCCGGCAGCTGAGTGCCGGTCAGGCGCGCCCATCCACAGAAACACAGCAGCTCCAAAAGTTCATTTGTTCAGACTTTCCAGCTGCTCGCCTTTGCGATCGAATCCGCCTCGCATGGGTAGGGTGGGGGCATGGCCGAGACGACGACAGGACGCCGAGAGCGCAAGAAGGCCCGGACCAGGCAGGCTCTGGCGGACGCCGCAGTGCGGCTGTTCACCGAGCACGGCTTCGACAACGTCGGTGTGCGCGAGGTGGCGGAGGCGGCCGATGTCTCGCTGAGCACGCTCTTCAAGCACTTCCCCAGCAAGGAAGCCCTCGTCTTCGACCTGGACGCGGACGTCGAGAGCGCCCTGATCGCCGCCGTTCGCGACCGAGCCCCCGGTCAGCCCGTGCTGCACGCCCTGCGCGACCACATGGTGCGCACCCGTACCGATGTGCGCACCGATGACCCCACTTTCGTCCTCGTCGAATCCACTCCCGCGCTGCGGGATTACGCCCGGCGCATGTGGTTGCGCCACGAGAAGACCCTGGCCGCCACCCTCGCCGATGCCACCGGGCTTGCCCCGGACACCCCCGCCGTCACCGGCCTGGCACGCTTCGCCCTGGAAGCCCCCAGCATCGCCCGTGCAAGCGAGGACCCGTCCCGGACCATGCGGGACTTGTTCGCCCTGCTGGAACACGGCTGGGCCACCACCCTCCTGGCGCGACAGGAGGACCGCCCCGGTCAGGAGGTGTGACCGCGACGGGACGCCGCATCGCGGCGCCATGAATCCGCCCGAGCGGCACGCGCTTCACCGACAGAAGCCTCACCGACAGAAGCCTCACCGACAGGAGCTTCACTGCCAGAAGCTTCACTGACAGAAGATGTCAGTGAACCTCCGGACACTGCTGGCATGATCCTCCGTCACCGCCCCCGCCGGACCGAGCCGCTGCTCGTGTCCGCTGCCTTCGCGACAGCCCTCGGGAACAACGTCCAGCTCATCGTCGGTGCACTCCTCATGATCAGAGAGCAGCGGACCATGATGGCCGTCGGCTGGCTCTTCATCGCCGTCGCCGGTCCGCAGGCGCTGCTGTCACCCTTGTTCGGACGGCTGGCCGACCGCTTCGACCGGCGGACCCTGTGGATCGGCTGCGACGCCACCAGTGCGGCGCTGGCCCTCGGTCTGCCGCTGTGGCTGGCCTGGGGTGGTGCCCCGGGACCCGGGATCTACAGTGCGAACCTGGGGCTGGCCGTCGTCAGTGCCCTGTTCCTTCCGGCCAGTTCCGCGCTGATCAAGGAACGGGTCCCGGCGGACCGGCTGCGGCGGTTCAACGCCCGCTACGAGATGGGGACCCAGGCCGGGATGCTGCTGTCGGCGACGGTCGGCGGGCTCTCCGTCCAGGCGTTCGGCGCCGTGCCGCTGCTGGTGTTCAACGCCGGGACGTTCATGGTCTCGGCGCTCTGCGTCGCCGCGGCGGGGCGACGCCCGGCTCCGACGCCACCTGTCGTCGCCGTCGGGGAGCAGGCACCGGTCCCGGCAGCGCCGCACGGGCCGCTGCGTGTGCGCCGCTTCATCCTGCTCTACGCACAGGGGAGTGTGGTCGTCACGGTGTTCAACGCGTTGCTGCCCACTGCCGTCATCGGTGAACTCCACCTGGGTGCGGCCACGTTCGGGACCGTGGACGCGCTCGGATGCCTCGGTTTCCTGGCGGCCACCGGTGCCTACCGGATCGTCAGCAGTCGCAGTCCGGACCTTCGCATCGCCGTCGTGGGCTTTCTGCTCTGCAACGTCGGCCTGGTGCTGCAGAGCCAGTTCGGGATCGTCGGCTACCTCGTCGGGGTGCCGCTGGGCGCGTTCTTCTTCGGGCAGGCCAGGATCGCCTCGCGCACCATGCTGATGGCCTCGACCGACGATGCCTCGGCGGGCAGGGCTTTCGGGCTGGCGAACGGTGGCGGGCTGGCGGCCACGGTCGGAGTGATGTTCCTGGTCGCGACGGTCACCGACCACAGTGACACGCGCTACGGGTTCGGGGTGCTCGCCGCCCTCGCGTTGCCGGCGACCGTGTCCGCCGGACTGCTGTTGAGGGCGCCGGACTCCGCCGGGTCCTACGCGTCCGCCGGCCGGTACCGCTGGAGTACGGCCGCCGCCGCCCGGACGATCCGGCTCCGCAGCTCCTCGGGAGCGAGCACCTCGATGTCCGTGCCGAGCGACAGCAGCGTCGGCACCGCCAGGTCGACCGACTCCAGCGGCACCGTCGCCGTCACCCAGCCGTCGGCATCCGGCGGCCCGGCTGAGGCTTCGACGGCGCGGACCAGCGCCGCGTCGAGGCGGTCCGGCAGCGCGGACAGCAGCGCCGGAGCGATCCGGACGGATGCCTGAAGCCGTAGTCTGCGGGCGTCGTAGGCGGCGAGGTAGCCCCGCCAGTGGGCCGCCAGGTCGAAGCGGTCGGGGCGCTCGAAGACGTCCTCCTGGACGTCCAGGCGGAGAATCGACGACACCCGGTAGGTCCTCACAGCGCCGTCCACCGCTGCGACGAGATACCAGACGCCCGCCTTGAGGACCAGGCCGTAGGGGTCGAGCTCACGCTCGACCTCCTGCGGCTCGGCCCAACGCCGGTAGCGCACCCGGATCCGCCGCTGGTTCCACACGGCATCGGCGAGCGCCGCGAGAGCCGGCGGTGAGTCCTGCTCCCGGTACCAGCCGAGGGCGTCGAGGTGGAACCGCTCACGGATCCGGCCGGCCCGGTCCCGCAGTGGAGCCGGCAGCGCCGCGGTCAGTTTCAGCTGCGCCGCCGCGAGCACCTCGCCCAGGCCCAGGTCGGCCGCCGCGCCCGGCAGCCCGGCCAGGAACAGCGACTCGGCCTCGTCGGCGTGCAGTCCGGTGAGCCGGGTCCGGTAGCCGCCGAGCAGCTGGTACCCGCCGCCTTGCCCGGCATCCCCGTAGACCGGGATGCCCGCACCGTTCAGCGAGTCGATGTCCCGATAGACGGTCCGGACCGAGACGCCGAGCTCATCGGCGAGTTCAGCGGCCGTCAGCCTGCCCCGGTTCTGCAGCAGGAGGACGAGGGAGAGGAGCCGGGCCGCACGCATGGGCCGATCCTTCCAGGTTCGGGCCAGGGCCGGGGTCGGGCTCTGGACCGCATCGGCATCCCTTCCACCGGCGAGGTGATCCCGTCGGGCAGCAGCCCTCACCGGTGGCCGGCCTCCGGGGGGTTCGCCGAGCCGGGCGCCGGCGCGGGTCGCCCGGGGGCCGGCTGGAACCCGGCCTGCCGCCCCGTCCGTGAATCACACGCCTCGTGTGAATGGGGCCACAGGTCAAATCACACGTCGCGTGTGATACAAAGAAATCACACGCACTGGATGATTCATGATGCGTCCAGTTCCCCTCTCCTTAGGAAGTGCCTGGTGTCCACTGCAATCACCTTCTCCGAGTACGGCGGCCCCGAAGTCCTCGCCCTGTCCCAGGTCGCCACCCTCGAACCGGGTCCGGGGCAGGTCCGCATCCGCGTGCGGGCGACCGCCGTCAACCCCATCGACGTGCGGATACGCGCCGGGATGATGCAGGGCGTCTTCCCGGTCGCCTTCCCGATGGTCCCCGGCTGGGACGTCGCCGGCGTCGTCGACAAGGTCGGCGAGGGCGCCACCGCCTCGGTCGGCGACGAGGTCCTCGGCGTCGCCGCGGTCGGCGGCTACAGCGAGTACGCGCTGCTGGACCGGCCGTTCGCCAAGCCGAAGGAGCTGTCGTTCGAGACCGCGGCCGCGATGGTCACGGTGGGCGAGGCCGCCTACCGGGCGATCGAGCACCTCGGTGTGCAGCCGGGGCGGACACTGCTCATCCACGGCGCCGGCGGTAGCGTGGGCACCGTCGCCGTGCAGGTGGCCGCCGCCCGCGGAATCACCGTGATCGGCACGACCGCCGAGGAGGACGTCGAGCGCATCAACGGCCTCGGCGCCATCGCCGTGCCCTACGGCGAAGGCTGGGTGGAGCGGGTCGAGGCCGTCGCCCCGGGCGGTGTGGACTTCGTGTTCGACGCCTCGGGCGCGGGTGTACTCGCCGAGTCCGTCGCCCTGGCCGGCGATGCGGGCAAGGTCATCACCATCGCCGACCCGTCGTTCGCCCAGCACGGGGTGCGGTTCACCGGTATGGACCCGGCCGACCGCTTCCCCGAGGCCCTGCCGCAGCTGGCCGATCTGATCGCCGCAGGCAAGCTCGACGTCCCCGTCTGGCGCTCGTACCCGCTCGCCGAGGCCGCCCAGGCCCATGCCGACATCGAAGCCCGCCGGAACCAGGGCAAGGTCGTCCTCCTTCCCTGACCGGACGACCGCCTCACCCGAGCGCACCGGGCATGGCGTACGCGGCGCCGCAGCCGTCACGACCCCCACCGGCGACTGCGGCCGCGGTCGAGAACCTGCTGCCCTGCACAGCCGCGCCCGCGCTGCGCCCCGCAGTTCCGCCCGCCCGCGCCTACGGGCCGTTCGACGGGCGGCCCGAGACGGTGTGTACCCCGATCGAGGCTGAAAGTCCCTTCCGGGCGCACCCCACAGCCGCAGGCGCCGATCGAAGCCGTCGCCTGGGACAACCACGATCATTACTGCCCGTACTGGCAGACTACCGATAGGAACGTGACATGAAGGCCGCTCAGATCACCGGCTTCGGCGCACCAGATGTCCTGAAGGTCAACGACGTCGACCGCCCCGCCCCCGGCGCGGGAGAGGTCCTGGTGTCGGTCGAGGCGTCAAGCGTGAACGGACTCGACACGATCGTTCGCGCAGGGGGACTGCGGATCGTGACGGGGCACCGGTTCCCGCTCGGTGTGGGACTGGACTTCGCCGGTGTCGTCGCAGCGACCGGCGCCGGCGTCGATCAGTACCGCGTCGGTGACCGGGTGTGGGGCACGGTGCACCCGCTCAAGCGGCACACCGTCGGTGGAGCTGCCGAATACGTCGTGGTTCCCGCAGACCGCATCGGACCCGCACCGGAAGGCATTTCGCCGGTGGAGGCGGCCTCCCTGGTCGTCGCGGGAACGACAGCGCTGACCGCACTGCGGAACACGCTGCACCTCACGAGCGGTGAACGCCTCCTGGTACGCGGCGCCGCCGGCGGAGTCGGTACGGCTGCCGTGCAGCTCGCCCGCGCAATGGGCGGGCACGTCACCGCTCTGGCTCGCGATCGCCATGCCGAGGCCCTGCGTGAGCTGGGAGCCGACGAGGTCTTCGACTACGGAGCCACCTCGCCGGATTGGATCGGGCCGTTCGACGCCATCCTGGACACGGTCGGCTCGGAACTGCACGACTACAGGCGTCGGC
Source organism: Streptomyces sp. NPDC002004 (assembly GCF_053593975.1). Taxonomy (NCBI): domain Bacteria; kingdom Bacillati; phylum Actinomycetota; class Actinomycetes; order Kitasatosporales; family Streptomycetaceae; genus Streptomyces; species Streptomyces sp. NPDC002004. The sequence continues at coordinate 372,569 of NZ_JBSFDP010000004.1, read as the reverse complement.
TGACCCGCGACGGCAGGATGGCCACCATCGCACTGTCGGCATCCTCCTTGGCAGCGATCGCCGCGTCGAGCGTGCACGGGGGGCGCCGCATCCGCACGCTGAGCTCCAACCCCGACACCCTCGTGCTGCGTGACCTTGCCGGCCATGTGACCTCCGGCGGGCTGCGGCCCGTGGTCGACAGCGTGTATCCGCTGGCCGACATCGCCTCGGCGCATCAGGCATTCGAACGCGGCGGTGTGGTGGGCAAGCACGTGGTGGCCATGCCCGGTAAGTGACCCGGCAGGCTCTGGCGGAACGCTGCCGAAGGCTGTCGGCGGCAGACGAGGAACCCGACGAAGTCGACTCACAGTCAACGAACTTGTGGACCGAGTGCTAACGACTTTCCGGTGGGACACCGCAACCCTTGAAGCACGCAGGTGTGACCCGTGCCGAGCCGGCCTGGCTCAGCAGGTGCGACGGGCGGGTTCACCACCATCGAGAAAGGGGCAACTGTGTCTTTACGTAAGCGCGGCGCCGGCATTCTGGGTGCTGCGGCGCTCGTGGCCGGAACATTCGTCGGCCTGGGGGCGGCACCGGCCAGCGCGGCCGATATCTCCTTCGCCTTCACCCCTTACGCTGACGGAGGCGGCCGTATCTACGCGAAGGCCGGGGGGAACTACCTGGGCGACGTCACCTGGCAGGCTGATCCGTCGACGACAGAAAACGGTGACACGCTCTGCGCATTCGACGCATGGCCCGACGGCCGGTACGTGGGGGGCTACATCTCCATTCCCCGCGGCGTGAACACCCAGGGCCTGAACTCGCCGAACGGCCGCTGCAAGGGCGGGGACATCCGTGAGGGAGTCAAGTACAAGGTTCAGATGTGCCTCTACGGTATCGTGCCCGCCCAGTGCTCCAGGAGCTACGAGGTGACCTCGTGAGCGAGGGCAGCAGGGCGGGTTCGCCCGCTGCGGTGAGCGTGGCCGTGGCGGTGGGGGCGTCCCCCGCTCATGCCGCGCCGAGGGCGACCTCCAGCACTGTCTGACGAACAGCCGTTGCTGAGCCGACTCCGCATGCGGACGGGCACCAGGCGGGGGTGGCGCGCCGGTTCGCGGATCCTGACGGGGGTGTGAACCACTGCGACATGGCCTGTGTCCAGGATGTCCGCAGCGACGGCTACTCCGTGATGGCTGACACGGTCGGTCCGATCGTGCGGTGCGGTTCTCCGGCTGCCCTGCCGCGCCCCGGCGGGGACGGGTCGACGAGTTCTCCGGCTGCGCGCAGGGGTGGGGGCTCCGCCGCATTGATCCGCCGGGGGAAGAGCCTGCCGGAGAACACTCGGTACAAGTTGGGGCAATCAGGACCCTCATGATGAGGTGTTGTCCATTCCTGCTGAGCGGGGCGACGGCACCGGCAGCGCGAGACCCCGGGCCCATGACTGCCCGGGGTCCGTCTGCGTCCGGTGTATCCGGCCGGTTCCATGACCGGCCGGATACGTCGGCCTCCCCTCGATGCCCTTCTGCGCGAGCGCGGCGTGCTGGAGCTGAGTGAGCGCGGCCCGCACGCCGGTCGGACGGACACGGGGGCGTCCTCGCCCTCACCGCGTGGGAAAGCCCGCGACAGCGCCGAGGCCGGCGGGCATCGGAGCAGGTCGAAGCCCTGATTCCGCGGTTCGGATGCGGCGGCCGTGAGCTGCGCCGGCCCGGGTGCGTGGAGGCCGCGGTGAGGAGTGCCATGGGCCGGGCGCGGCGAGTGGGCGGGGTGCGGGGCCCCGGGCAGTGGCCGAGCCGGGCAGAGTCCGATTCCTCCGCCTGCTGGACGAGGCGGACGGTGCGGACCAGGATGACACGCGCCCCGTCCGCCCTCTGGAGGAGAACCGCCGTGACTACACACGACAGGGCCGTCGGCTCGTACGGCGAGCGGTCGGCTCAGCAGTACTTCGGTACCGCCGAGCGGGCGGCCGACTTCTACGACCGCCAGGTGCATCACGTCCTCACGGCGGCCATGCGGGCGTTCATAGGCCGTCAGACCATGGTGTTCCTCTCCACGGCCGACGCCGGCGGGGCCTGTGACGCGACCTTCCGTGCCGGGCCGCCCGGGTTCGTGACGGTGCTGGACGACCGGACCCTGACCTACCCCGAGTACCGGGGGAACGGCGTCCTGGCCAGCGTCGGCAACCTCACCGAGAACCCCCACCTCGGCCTGCTGTTCATGGACTTCACGCACGACCACATCGGTCTGCACGTCAACTGCTCGGCCGAGCTGCGCAGCGATACGCAGCAACGCGCCGCATATCCCTGGCTCCCGAGGGACGCGGCCCCGGGGCGGCAGCCGCAGATATGGGTCCATATGACGGTTGACGAGGCGTATGTCCACTGCTCCAAGCACATCCCGCACCTGGAACCGGCCACGCGGCCGCGTACCCAGAACGGGCGCCCCAAGGACGCCGAGTACTTCGTCGGGCCGGAGGCGACGCAGTCGGCGGCGCACGGGCAGAGTCCGGCGGATCCTGCCACGGGGCACCGGGGGCTGCGTCGACTGTGGCAGCGGCGCTGAGATCCGGGCGTCCGGACACGGCGGCGCTCCCGGGTGAGGGCAGCCGGCGCGCGCGGTCGCCCGCCGCACGGCGCCCACCCCCTCCGACCCTCACACCCTCGGCCGACGGACAGGAGGCCCGGGCGGCCGCCGCGCGGACGCGGTCGCTGGGTAGGGTGCGTGAGGGGTCATGTACACGGCTCGCGTCCTCCGGGCCGGGCATGTGCGGGGTAGACATCGGGGGATGACACGTGAGCGTCGGCACGCGCACCGGGCAGGGCACCAGTACGTCGGCGAGGGGCCGCCGCCCGGGCTGTCTGGCCATGCCCTTCGTCCTGGCCGACCGGCTGTTCAGGCCGACGCGCACCGACCGCGCCACGGACGGTGCCATCGAGGCGGCACAGATCGCCCGCACCGTCATCGGCACCGCCGCGACGCTCTGGCTTCTCTACGCCTACCCTCTTCAGGAGTCGGCGTCGGACCTGGCGGAGGACAAGCTCGGTGAGCTGTTCATCAGCGCCGGCCTCATGCTGGTCGTGGGACCGCTCGCCCTCGTGGCCTTCGTCGTGGCCGCCCGACCGCCGCGGCGATCGGTGTACCGGCGGCGGCTCGCCGGGCCGCTGACCGCCTTCGCGGCCATGTTCGGCTGCGCGGCGTGGAACTGGTTCGTGGTCCTCAAGGGGGCCGCGCTCCAACTCGCCCAGCAGAGCGGCATGCTGGAGCTGGTCCTGCTGCCCTTGCTGCTGCCCGCGGTCCTCTTCGGCCTGCCGTTCACCATCAGTGCGGCGTTCCTGTGTGTGCACCACGTCTTCCGCGCGGCGGACGTCCACGAGATCCTGCCCCCGCTGATATCGCCCGTCCTGGTCTGGGCCCTCTGCGCGATTCAGCTCTTCGACGATTCGCCGGTCGCCGCGCCCGTCTGGGTGCGGGTGCTGTTCATCGCCGGTCCTCCGCTGTCCGTCACGGCTCTGTCGGTCTGGGAACTGCGTCGGCTGCGAAGCCACTTCGCCATGACCGTGCGCCGCGCTCTCGGCCGCGAAACCGCTTCGGGACCTGCCCGCTGACAGCGCGGACGGCGGGCGGCGACGGTTCGGGCCGGGTCCACTCGCGGCCGGTCGGATCGCCCCGTCCGCCACCGGGGCGGCACTGCTTTCGGCCGGAACAGATCACGCGGCCCTGAGGCAGTAGACCGCCGTGTGCCCACGCAGGCGCCCGCACAGGGCCGTGCGCCGGCACTCGCCTGCGGTCAGCGCTCCTCCAGGGTGGCCTCGACGGCAGGGGCGAGGGTGTCGATGATCTGTTCCGGGGTGAGGCCGGTCACGGCGGGCAGCCGCAGCAGATAGCGGGTGAGAGCGAGACCGAGGAGCTGGGCCGAGACCAGGCCGGCACGGGCGGCTGTGCGTTCGGGGCCGAGGACGGCGGTCAGGGCGGGAGCGATCTGTGCGGCGAAGATCTCGTGCGTGCGCGCGGCGGCCCGCTCGTTGGTGACGGCGGACCGCAGCAGCAGAAGCAGGGCGTCGTCGGTGGGGTCGTCCTCCCAGCGGTGGAGGAAGTGCCGCACGAGAACCCTGGCCAGATCGCCCGCGGGAACGCCGGTCAGGTCGGGCATGTGCAGGTCGACGTCGAGCGCGGCGTCGAAGAGCTGCGCCTTGCTGCCGTAGTAGCGCATGACCATCGAGGGGTCGATGTCGGCATCGGCGGCAACGGCGCGGATGGTGGTGCGCTCGAAGCCGTGGGCGGCGAAGCGGCGGCGCGCGGCCTCCAGGATGGCGGCCCGCGTGCGGTCGGAGCGCCTCGCCGGAGCGGTGTTCTCGGTTCCCTGCATCATGCCTACAAGTGTAGGCAAACAAGTGTTGACTTTCAATCCGGGATGGGTGCACTCTGGTCAACAGATGGTGGCCAACGCTTGTAGGCCACGAGGCTCGCACCCACCCCGGAGATCACCATGAACACCAGCGCCCCCACGCTGCCCACCCGCACCGAGGTCGCCGTCGTCGGAGCCGGCCCCACCGGCCTCGCACTCGCCGCCACCCTGGCATCGGCCGGGATCGACTTCGTCCTGCTCGACAAACAGGCCGAGGGCGCCAACACCTCCCGCGCCGCAGTGGTGCACGCCCGCACCCTGGAGGTCCTCGACGAGATCGGCGCATCGGAGGAACTGGTCAGGCGCGGGATCAAGCTCACCCGGTTCACCGTCCGTGACGGCGCCCAGCGACTGCTGACCGTCCCCTTCGACCAACTGCCCACGCCCCACCCGTACACGCTGATGGTCCCGCAGTACGAAACGGAGGCCGTGCTGCTGGCCCGGCTGCGGGCCCAGGGCGGCGACGTCCACCGCCCCTACGAAGTCGCCGGCATCGCCCAGGACGACGCCGGAGCAACACTCACCACGACCACCGGGGAAACCCTGCGCGCCGACTACGTGGTCGGGGCGGACGGCATGCACAGCGCCGTCCGCGAAGCGTCCGGCATCGGCTTCGCCGGCGACGCCTACGCCGAGTCGTTCGTCCTCGCCGACGTGGTGATGGACTGGGCACCGGGACCGCAGGAGGTCTCACTGACCTTCGGCCCCGCAGGACTGCTGGTCGTCGCCCCACTGCCCGGTGACCACTACCGCATCGTCGCCACCGTCGACCAGGCCCCCGAAAGCCCGGACCTCTCCTTCGTCCAGCACCTACTGGACGAGCGTGCCCCCGGCCAGGCCGCCGTCACCGAACTCGCCTGGTCCTCCCGCTTCCGGGTCCACCACCGGGTCGCCGACCACTACCGGGCCGGGCGCCTCTTCCTCGCCGGCGACGCCGCCCACGTGCACAGCCCCGCCGGAGGCCAGGGCATGAACACCGGCATCCAGGACGGCTACGCCCTCGGCCGCGCCTTCGCCACCGGCACCCTGGACGACTACGAAGCCCGGCGCCGCCCCGTCGCCGAACGCGTGGTCGCCCTGGCCGACCGGATGACCCGCGTCGCCACCACCCGCAACACCACCGCACGTGGCCTGCGCAATGCCGGCCTGCGACTGCTCGGCCACACCGGTTTCCCCACCAAGCTCGCCACCGAACTCGCCGAACTCAACTACCGCTGATCCCCGCCGGCCTTCGACATGTACGGCCGGCCGGCGGCGCCAGGAGTACCAGGGCTCCGGCAGGCGCACCGAGCGCTGGCGCACTGTCACGCGCCGTGCCTGCGCCGGTGCCTGGCGACGAGCAGTACCGAGCCGGCGACGGCCACGACTCCGGCGCCGGCCGCCCAGGCGACAGGTCCGCTCCCGACACTGCCCACCTCGTCCGCTGCGGAGTGGGGCGCGCCCGTGGAGCCGCCGGGCACTGCCACGTCGACGGCGGCCTTGTCGTTGCCCGGCTTGAGTGCTGAACGTGCCCAGGGACGAGACGCGGCGCAGCCGCGCAAGGTCGTTCAGGCGCTGCGCAGGGGTGGCGGGTGGCGCGGCGCCTCACGGTGGCGTTGCGGCGGAGCAGCCGGTGGACCGTTGGCCCCAGCGGGGTTGTCCCGCACACGGAAGGGAGCAGGGGCCGCTTCGACCGTCTGCCGGCGCGCCGGGCCCGGGCGACTCCCTTCGCGCCGCATGCCTGACGGCCGACCGGGGGCGAGGCCGGCCTGTCCCTGCTTCCGTAGGGAGAGCGAGCCGACTCAGTCGAGGAGTCCGGCGACCATGGTGGCGAAGTGGTCCGGGGTGGCGAGGCGGACGCCGAGCTGTTCGGCCTTGGCTCGCTTGGAACCGGCCCCCTCGCCCGCGACGACGAGTGTCGTCTTCTTGGAGACGCTGGACGAAGAGCGTCCGCCGGCCCGTTCGATGAGTTCGTTCATCTCGTTGCGTGTGAGCTTCTCCAGGCTTCCGGTCATCGCACCGGTGACCACCACCGTCATCCCCGCAAGCGGGCCTTCCGTCACCGAGGCCGTGGCCGGACCGTCGGGGTCGGCATCGGCGGCAGGGGGCGGGGTGGCTCCGGGCTCGGTCATGTTCACGCCGGCGGCGGCGAGTTTGTCGATGAGCGGGGCGAGTTCGGCGAGTTCCGCGACGATCGAGGGAGCCTTCTCCGAACCGATGCCCTCGACCAGCTGCATCGAGGCGGTGTCGGCGGCGCGGATGTTGTCCATGGTGGCGAAGTGGCGGGCGATGCGCCGGGACATGGACCGGCCGGTGCCGCGGACACCGAGCGCGCACAGCACCCGCGACAGCGGCTGCTCCTTGGCCTTGGCGATCGCGGCGAGCAGGTTGTCGGTGCTGGTCTCGCCCATCCGCTCCAGGCCGAGCAGTTCCTCGCGCCGGAGGGCGAACAGATCGGCGAGATCGGCGACCAGTCCCGCGTCGACGAGCTGGACGATGCGGGTGGCGCCCAGGCCCTCGATGTCGAGCTGGTCGCGGCCCGCGGCGTAGGCGAGGGAGGCGACCAGATGGCAGTTGCGGCCCTGCGCGCACCGCCAGCGCTCCTCACTCGTGTCGATGGCGGACCCGCAGCGCGGACAGTGCTCGGGGAACGCGATGGGCTGTTCGTCGCCCGTCCGCAGATGGGCCACCGGGGCCTCGATACGGGGGATGACGTCACCGGCGCGGTGGACCATGACGTGGTCGCCCAGGCGCAGGCCGCGGCGGGTGATGTCGGCCGGGTTGTGCAGGGTGGCGTACGTGATCGTGGAGCCGTCGATGACGACCGGTTCGAGGACGCCGCGCGGGGCGATGATTCCGGTGCGGCCGACGTTCCACTCCACCTCCAGCAGGCGGGTGATCTTCTCCGCGGCAGGCAGCTTGTAGGCGATCGCCCACCGCGGGGCGCGGGAGCCCGATCCGGCGGCCTGCCGGTCGGCGGCAAGGTCGGCCTTGATGACGATCCCGTCGATACCGAACGGCAGCTCGGCACGCACCGAGGCGATCTCCTGAATCCGGGCCATGACCTGCTCCGGGGTCCCGGCGACGATGTCCGGGACCGCGGTCCGCGCGCTGGTGTGCACACCGAAGCCGGCGGCCAGGTCCATCAGGTCGCTGTGGGCGGACGTGCTCAGCCGCTCGGCAAGGGCGGGGTCGGTGTCGGGCAGGGCCAGCAGTCCGTAGCCGAAGAACGTCATCGGGACCGTGTAGACGCGCTCCTTCGCCCGCAGCGTGCCCGCAGCCGCATTGCGCGGGTTGGCGAAGGGCTGCCCGCCGTGGCCCGTGCGCACCTCGTTGGCGTGCTCGAACTGGGCGGCCGTCATGAGGACTTCGCCGCGTATCTCCACGGTGACCGGCTCGGCCAGCTTCTCGGGCAGCCCCTCGATGGTGCCGATGGCGTGCGACACGTCCTCTCCGGCCGTGCCGTTCCCACGGGTGATCAGCCGGCTGAGGCGTCCGCCGGTGTAGCGGGCGGCGATCGCCAGTCCGTCCAGCTTGGGCCCCACGCTGAAGCGTGTGACCTCACCGCCGGTGCGGCGGGCCAGGGACACGGTCCAGGCGGTGAACTCCTCCGCGGAGAACACGTTGTCGAGGCTGAGCATCGGCTCCGTGTGCGGCACATCGCCCTCGGCCGCACCGCCGGCGATCTTTCCGGTGGGGGAGTGGGGAGCCACCTGATCGGGGTGCTCGACCTCCCATGCGGCGATCCCACGCACCAGCCGGTCGTAGGCGTCGTCGTCCAGTGGTGAGGTGCCGCCCGCGTAGTAGGCGGCCGCCGCACGCACGGCGTCCTCGACAGCCTGCGCATAGGCGGCGGCATCCACGATCACTGCTGCATGCGTTGTCATGAGCTGCATCTTGCCGCCCACCACTGACAACGGGCCCGATGCCGCGAGCGTCGGGGTCCGGCCGTGGAGCAGGCCGCGAACGTCGACACCCCTCACGTCGGCAGCGGCATCTCGAGGACCGCGGGCGCGGGCACGCGTCGCCGCCTCCCGTTCGCAGCGCTTCGGCGGCCCCGGTCCGGCAGGCGGGCCGTCCACAGTGCCTCGCACCTGCCGTCTGCGAAGCGACGGTCCCTTCCGGGTCAGCGGCCGGGAAGGCGTTCGGTGACCTCCTGCAGGACCCAGCCGTTGCCGTCGGGGTCGCTGAAGGAGGCGAAGGAGGCGTAGCTGCGGCGTTCGGGATCGGGCCCGGGGACCCGGTTGTCGGTACCGGCGCGGTGGAACACGCCTCCGGCGTCGTGGAAGACCTCGCCGACCTCCGCGCCCCGCGCTACGAGTTCCGCGCGGGCCGCCTCGACGTCCGGCACCACCAGGTGCAGCCCCTGCGCCGATCCGGGCGCGGCGTCGCCGACTCCACTGCCGAAGATCACCGAGCAGGGAGAGCCGGGCGGGGTCATCTGCACCACGCGGAAGTCGTTCCCGTCGGCGAAGTCGGCGTCCTCCCGCCATCCCAGCGCCTTGTAGAAGGCCTTGGCCCGGTCCACGTCGGCGACCGGTATCACCACGACCTCGAGCTTCGTATCCATCACACGGCACTCCTTCTTCTCACCGAGGAGCGGGGAACCGGCGCTGCAGCAGGATGCGAGCGCCACGGCGGTCACCGTCCCGAGGAGCGCGCACCGTCGTCGGGGGTCGCCACGGCCGAAGGGCGCGAAGCACCGGGCGGTCGGCCTGCGATGGCGGTCACACAAGCCATGATGGCCCCATGCCCGGGATGCCGCAGATGCACCGGACGGTGCTGCCACCGCCTCCGCCGAGCCGTAGGTCGCAGACGTGGGTGTCGTACACCGGTGGGCCGGCGAAACGGGTGTCACGCTTGCATGTCCTCGACCGGCGCGAGGTGCTCCGGCCGCCCGTCCCCGGACTCGAGGGCACCTCACACGTGGACGCGGGTCGGGTGCTGCTGGTGTGGCCGTTTCGAGGGCGACGGTGGTCGCGTGATCCTAGGATCGGGTGGACATTCGGCAATCGAGGCACGGGGGATCTGATGACTGGTCAATGGGAGCCACTCGGGGACACGGGTGGCATCGAGGCGTACGTGCACCGCCCGGTGGGTGAGGTCCGGGGCGCGGTGGTGGTCTGCTCCGAGCTGTACGGGGTGAACGCCTATGTACGTGACACCTGTGCGGAGTTGGCGGCGGCCGGGTACGTTGCGCTGGCCCCCGACTACTACTGGCGCAGCGCTCGCCGCACCGGGCTCGGGTACTCGGCCGAGGAACGCGAGGACGGCCTGGTGCTGATGCGCGCGCTGGACCGGGACGAGTTGGTGGCCGACGCATCGGCGGCTCTGGCGGTGGCACGCGCCGAGGCCGGGGGCCGGGGTGTTGCCTTCCTCGGGCTGAGCATGGGCGGGCACGTGGCGGTGCGGGCAGCGTCCGAGCTGCGCTTCGAGCTGGCCGCTGTCTTCTACCCGGGTTGGCTGCTGAACAGCGGCTTCCCGTTGGTCGGCCCGGTGCCCCCGTTGGAGACCAGCGAGCGGATCGCCGCGGGTGGCGCGTTCCTGCTGGGCTTTCGCGGCGAGCTGGACCACATCATCCCGGCCGAGGAGTGGGAGCAGGCCGAGCAGCGGCTCACCGAGGCCAAGGTGCCGCACGAGCTGGTGACCTACCCGGGCGCCCGGCACGGTTTCGCCTGCTCGGACCGCCCTGCCGACTACGACCCGCGGGCCGGCGCGGATGCCTGGCGGAGGGTCTACGCGGCCCTGGAGTCGCACCTCTAGCCTTGCTGGACGGTCTCTCACCGCTGCGCGGAGTGCCCGCATGGGCGCATAGGGTTATGTCCCGCCCGGGGGCACGTCTCTGCCTGCCCCGCTGGGGCGTAGCCGGATGACGCCCCGGGCCGGGTCGGGCCTGGACGAAGCCGCTGCCGGACGCAGGCCGAGGCAGTTGCGCGCCCCGCGCGGCAGTCGCACATACTTGCCGGGTGGAACTCGTTGCGAAATTGCAGATGAAACCGGGTCAGCGGGTGGCGCTGCTGGCCGGTACGGGTGACGTTCCCTCGATCGTTTCGGACGACGTGACGGCCGCCGAATCGCCTGAGGCGGCGGACGCGATCGTGGCGTTCGTACGTACCAGGGCGGACCTCGGCACCGTCGCCGTCGCGGCGATCGACGGGGCCCGGAGCGGCAAGCTGGTCTGGATCGCGTACCCGAAGGCGGGCAAGCTCGGTACGGACCTCAACCGCGACAGCCTTCGCGAGGCCCTTGCCGAGCACGGCGTCCAGCCGGTCCGGCAGGTCGCCGTCGACGAGGTGTGGTCGGCCATGCGGTTTCGTCCAGCCTGAGCCGTGCGTCAGGTGCGACGGCGAGGCGGCGACCCGGCCATGCCGCCCCCTCCTCACCGGTGATCGTCCGGGGCGGGGGATCATTACCGAACCTCCCGCTTTCCGCCTCGCCTCCTTGCCCGCTCTCGCCGTGCCTGGACCGGGCCGGCCCGCCTGGTGAACGTCTGTGCCGAGCCGCCGAGCCGCCGAGCCGCCGAGCCGTCGTGGGCCGGTTCCGGCGGCATGGCCGGTTTCGACCGGCCTACGGGTGCTGTTCCCATACCGTCCGGGTGAGTTCGTACTCGACTTCTCCGTGCTCCGAGCCCTCGATTGCTTCCGGCCGGTCGCCGGTGAAGTTCCGGACGAACGACAGGCCTGCCTTCTCCATGACGCGTCGCGACCCTGCGTTCACGGCCATGGTGTTCGCGGTCACCCGCTCCACGCCGAGGTCCGTGAACCCTTTGGCGATCAGGGCCCGGGCTCCCTCCGTGGCGTAGCCGCCCCCCAGGCCGCGCCTTGTTGAGTCGGCAGCCGAGTTCGACCACGGCGGGGCTGTGGTCGTCGAGAGGGAGGAACTCGAACCAGCCCAGGAATGTGCCGGTGATGCCGCAATCCCGATCATGAGGGGTCCGCCCCGCCACCGGATATGGCCGGCAGTGCGGCGATGGGCGGCTCGTCGTGCGCGGCAAGGGCTCCGGGGGCGGACACCAGGGCCGTGTACGAAGCGGGCGCCGACCTCGACGAGCGCGGTGCGATGTTCGCAGGTGCACGGCTGCCGGTGAGCTGCGCCGGAGGGGATGGCGGACGCCAGGCCCGTCCTCGGCCTCCGCCGGCTCGTCCTCGGCCTCCGCCTGCCCGTCCTCGGCCTCCGCGTCTGCCGGGATGCCCTCGGCCTCCGCCGGGACGCCCCCCGCCTTCGCGAGCGGCAACCGTTCCACCCCTCGCGCCTCGGCCTTGTCCTGCTGACGTAATACGTATAACCTTCCGCTCTCGAGGACGCTGCCCCCTGCTCGTCCCAGCCGATGCCGACCGCGCGATCGCCGCCGCACCGAGGAACTGCTGCATGACCACCACCACTCTTTCCCCCGACACCATCGCCCGGCTGCCCAAGGCCGTCCTGCACGACCACCTCGACGGCGGTCTGCGCCCGACGACCCTGGTCGAGCTCGCCGCGGCCGTCGGCCACCAGCTGCCCACGACCGACCCGGACGAGCTGGCCGCGTGGTACGTCGAGGCTGCCAACTCCGGCGACCTGGTCCGCTACATCGCCACCTTCGAGCACACTCTGGCCGTCATGCAGCACCGCGAGGGCCTGCTGCGCACCGCGGAGGAGTACGTTCTCGACCTCGCCGCGGACGGTGTGGTCTACGGGGAGGTGCGTTACGCGCCGGAGCTGATGGTGCAGGGCGGGCTCACCCTGAACGAGGTCGTCGAGACCGTGCAGGAGGGCCTGGCGGCCGGTATGGCGAAGGCCGCGGCGGCCGGGACCCCGGTCCGGGTCGGCACCCTGCTGTGCGGCATGCGCATGTTCGAGCGCACCCGCGAGATAGCCGACCTGGCCGTCGCGTACCGGGACGCCGGTGTAGTCGGCTTCGACATCGCGGGCGCCGAGGACGGCTTCCCTCCGGCCGACCACCTCGCCGCGTTCGACCACCTCCGCTCCGAGAGCGTGCCGTTCACCATCCACGCGGGCGAGGCCCATGGGCTGCCCAGCATCCACCAGGCGCTCCAGGCCTGCGGCGCACAGCGCATCGGGCACGGCGTCCGCATCACCGAGGACATCGTCGACGGCAAGCTGGGCCGGCTCGCGTCCTGGATACGTGACCGCCGGATCGCCCTGGAGATGTGCCCCACCTCCAACCTTCAGACCGGTGCGGCCACCTCGATCGCCGAGCACCCGATCACCGAGCTGCGCAGGCTCGGGTTCCGGGTCACCCTCAACACCGACAACCGGCTGGTGTCGGGTACGTCGATGACCCGCGAGATGTCGCTGCTCGTGACCGAGGCGGGCTGGACGCTCGAGGACCTGCGTGCGGTCACGGTCGACGCGCTCAAGAGCGCCTTCATCCCGTTCGACGAGCGCAACGCGCTCATTGCCGACGTCGTGCTGCCGGGCTACGCAGCGCAGGCGTAACCCTCCGGGACCGCGGCAGCGGCCCCTGTGAGGAGCGCCGCTCGTCCCCCTGTCTGGAGAAACGATGGCACAGCGCGTCGAGGATCTGCGGATCGGATTCATCGGGCACGGACGGCACGCCCGTGCCAATCTCTACCCCGCCCTCAAGCTCGCCGGCGCCCGTCCGACGAGCATTGCGACCCGCGACGAGGCGGCGGCTGCCCGGGCCGCCGCCCTGCACGGGGCGGACAGGGGGCACGGTGACTACCGCCGGATGCTCGCCGAGGACGGTCTGGACGCCGTGTTCGTCAGCGTCGCCCCCGAGGACCAGGCGGTGGTCACCGAGGCGTGTCTGAAGGCCGGCGCTCATGTCTTCGTGGAGAAGCCGCTCGGCCTCGACGAGGCGGAGGCCCGCCGGGTCGCCGGCACGGCCGAGCGGTACGGGCGGGGAGTGACCGTCGGCTTCATGAAGCGCCATGCCCCGGCCTACCGGAAGCTCGCCGGGCTCATGGCCGACGAAGCGGCGTTCGGACGGGTCGTCTCGTTCCAGGGGTTCTTCGCCTTCAGCCCGTGGACCGACACTCTGCGGGACGACACGTACCTGAAGTTCGGCGCCATCCACATGGTCGATCTCGTCAGGTGGCTCTTCGGTGACGTGGCGGAGGTCACGGGGTTCCGCAATTCGCGGGGCGCGGACATCAGCATGGCCGTGACGTTGCGCTTCCGCAGCGGGGTGATCGGCAGCCTCACCTTCGCCGGTGTGCCCGCGTGGAGCCGCGAACAGGAGGAGCTGACCGTCACGGGGCAGCGTGGCTTCGCCCGGGTGGAGAACCTGTCGACGCTCACCCACCACCACACCCGCCCGCTCGCGGGCGTGGCAGAGCCCTGGCAGGAACTGGGCGAGGCGACCGTCGTCACACAGTCCGTCAACTCTCCCGCCTCGGGCGGTCATCAGGATCTCTATCTGCGGGGGTTCGTGGCGGAGGTGCAGCACTTCCTGGACACGGTGCTGCACGGCGCACCGCCTGTGGCCTCGGCGGCGGACAACATCGGCACGATGGCGCTGTGCGACGAACTTCTCCGCACCATTCGGTCGCACTGAACGGCTCCGCACCCGCGCCGCACCAGCCGGTTGTCCGACCTCACGGCCTCGATCGCCCCTCATGAAGGACCTGCCTCTGCAGGCGCCGTCATCGGCCGAGTCGATGGACGGCTGACCCCCAGTCGTCGCTGGAGCGCCCCGGTGGCTGTGCGCTGTCGGCGTCTGCGCCGGACGCGGTGAGTCCCGTGTGGCACAAGAAACCCCATTGCACCGTTGGTGACCATGCGACTTGGATGGATCGAGCAGTTATTCGAAGCTCGAACTGTCACGCAGGGGGAGAAGTTGACGGGGAAGCGCAAGAACTTACTGACTGCGGCCGTGGCGACCGCGCTCGTGGCCGGCTCCATCCTGGTCGCCGTCGGTGAAGCGGCGCAGGCCGAGAGCGGCGACGTGGCGGCGGCGGTCACCGACACCGCGAACCTGGACCACGCGAAGAAGGTCGAACCGCTGAACGCCGTGGCCGACGCCCTCGGCGAGCAGGGCCGCAGGGCCTATTCCGGCGTGTACAGCAGCCTGTACGTGGATGAGCACGGCGGCAGGGTGACCCTGTACGTGACCGATGCGCACGAGGGCCGGAAGCTCGTCGATGCGGCCAAGGCCGCCCACCCGGACATCGACACCGGCCTCATCGAGGTCGCGACAGCCAAGTACGCCAAGAAGGCCCTGGACGCGCAGGCCGAGCAGATCCTCAAGGACACCGCCGTCGGCAGGGCGGCCGATGTCAGCGTCTACTCCGTCTCGGTCAACCCGGACGGCTCCGGCATCACCGTGAGCGGCAACAGCGACAAGCTCCACTCGATCAAGAGCAAGATCCATGCTGACAACGGCGAGGCTCCCGTGACCGTCGTCGCCGGTGAACCGGTCCACGCCGCTTCGTGGCGATGGAACGACGGTGCTCCGCAGATCGGCGGCGATGTCCTGCTCGGCCCGTCCCACCGCAACGGGTTCGCCAGCCAGTGCACCGCCGGTCTGGCCCTGGAGAACAGCGTCGGCGGCGACTCCCTGGTCACCGCCGCCCACTGCTTCCGCAACGGAACCGATGTCTACGGCGAGGGCGACTCCGTCGGGCATTTCGGCTACCGATACGGAGTCCGGATCGGCCACGTCGTCAACACCAACGACCGGTGGGACGCCCAGCTCATCGAGACCAACGGGCACAACGGCGCCGGTACCAACTCCGACGAGGCGGACGCGCATCCGGGCAAGTGGTACCGCGTCAAGGGCACCGCCTACTCCTACAGCGGCCAGTCGGTCTGCCAGGACGGCGCCCGCTCCTACTACACCGGCCACGGCGTCCCGTGCGGCATCACCGTTCAGAACGCAGACGTCCGGTACAACCTCACCTGGGAGGACGGCTCCGTACACGCAGTGCGCGGTGTCAAGGGCCACAACTCGAACTGGGCCGTGACCAAGGGTGACTCCGGTGCGCTGGTCTTCAGCGTCACCAACCGCACCGACCGCAAGGCGCGCGGCATCGTCTCCGGCGAGTCCGGCAACCAGACGATGTACTGGACGGAAGCCCCGGACATCATCGATGCCTTCGGCGTGGACCTGAATCCTCACACCTGACCGAACCACCATCCCGAAGGGGCGTGGGGCGCACCGGAACCGGTGCGCCCCACTGCGCATCGAAGAACGGACCGACCACACCCATGAAGGAGTCCCTGGTGAAGAAGGCCCTGTTACTCGCGCCGGCACTGCTCCTGCTGGCGGCTTGCGGCAGTGACACCGGCGCGGTCAAGAACAGCAGGCCGGCCGATCCGGCGTCCACCGCCCCGCCGATCGAACGGCAACAGCGCAGCCTGGCCTGCGGGACGACGATCGCCCCGCCCCTTGCGCCGTCCGGCGACAAGGATCCGGTCAGGCTCGCCCTCACCTCCGCCACCGCCAGGACCGCCACCGGGATCGCCGTGTCCTACCGGATCACCGGGAGCGAGCCCACGACGATGCTGTCCTTGCCGATCGGTGAGGTCCCGCCAACGGCTCTCCTGCTCAAGGGTGATGCCATCGTCGCCACCCAGACCCCCGCACAGCCCAGCATCGACGGCAGTCCCGCCCTGGGCTACCCGGTCGGCAAGAAGCCCTATGTGAAGACCCTGAGGGTCGATCTCCCGTGTCGGGGGACGACGTTCAAGGACGTCACGGAGCACCCCGACCGGTACCGGGTGATCGTCGTCATGTCCGTGCAGAACGCGGGGATGCCGAAGGACACCAGGACGCCGCTCGTGGATGCGTCCGCCGTCCCCCGGGTGGCCGGCTGAACAGCAACACCGCGTCAGGAAGGCCGACTTCTGCGTGGCCTCGCAGACGCAGACGCAGACACAGACGCAGACACAGACCGGACGGACACGCGGCATTGGTGTCCCTACGCTGTGCCGCCGGACGCGTGACCTGGGGGACAGCTGATGAGCAACACCGCCATGGCACGGAGAGGTCAGGGCACGTGGCTGGCCCTGGCGGCCCTACCAGCTGATCTCCGTGGTGGTTCCGTCAGCACCAACGCGCCATTGATGCCTTCCCTACCGCGTATCTCTACGAACGCCAGGGCATCGGCGTAGTCGCGTGACGCCCGGTTCGTGCCGGACTGTCGGCTGAGCGGCGGTGCTCTCGGAACAGTGACGGGCACGGCTTCCAAGATCATGGAGTTCTCGACGCCCCGTGATCCAAGTGGAAGGCCGTGCCTGTCGAGGCATCATCTCTGATGCCACCTGCCCTTGACCAACTACGCGAGAATCCGCAGGTCGCGCCCGAGGAGGTCCCGGGCCTGCTGGAGCGGCTGGCCGAGGTGCCGGATCCGCGTGACCCACGCGGGGCGCGTCACCGCCTGGCTGTGGGAGTAGTCGGCCCGCCCGTCACCGCCCTGGTCGCACTCGACGAGAGTGCCGTCCAGCAGGACGAAGTCCACATCGGCTTCGCGCAGGACCTTGAGCAGACCCGGCGCACGTTCGGCGAGCAGGTGGATGACCGCGCTGGTGTAGGCGTGGGCGGTGGACTCGCTGATCCCGAACCCGGCAGCGATCTTCGCCAGGGTGGTGTGTTCGCGCAGGTACACCAGTGCCACCATCGCGCGTTTAGACGGGCGGAGCTTGCAGCGTCGATCGCCCTCACGGGTGACGACGAGCATGGTGACCCACTCCACGAGCGCATGAGGCAGGTCGAGTGCGGCAGGATAGATGACCAACGAGGCCCCCGAGCAGCTTGGTTGAGACGTCAGACATCTCGATCAACAGTTCGTAGAAGGCGGTGATCCAGGTCGCGGTCTTTGGCCGAGCCTCGGTGCGGGTGGCACAGGTGTGCCGGTCGCCGTATTCGACCTTGGGCCGCCCCGACCGCAAGCCATCCTCAGGGAATCGATGACGGGGGAGGCGCAGTGGTGGTCGGCCATCGCGTATCCGACGACCTCACGGGTGGCCATATCCAGCTGGCGAGCGAGGTAGAGCCAGCCCTCGGCTGTGGGGAGGGAGGTGATGCCCCCGACCGGTTTCCTGCCCGGCTGCTCGGCGTGGAAGCTGCGGCTGATGATCAGGTCCGGCGCCGTCTCGCCTTGTTGCCCGGCTGGGTCAGCGACCGCCGTCGCCGGCGGTGGGCGCCCTGGCTACCGCGTCCGCGCAAGATACGGGTGACGCGTTCGCGGTTGACCGCCCGCCCCGGCGGCGCAGGGGTTGCTACGTGTGCATGACGGGCGGTGCATCGGGGTCCTGCTGTGGCACACCGCGCCGGTAGACCACGAGGGCGCTCACCAGGCCGACGGCGAAGAAGGCGGCTGCCCACCAGTAGACGGTGGAGTAGCTCTCCAGTGCGGCGTTTGCCCGTATTAGCGGGTCGGCGGGGTTCTTGCCCTTCATGTAGGAGGTGACGGCGCTTGCGGCCTGGGTGTTGAGCAGGGCGGTGCCGACGGAGCCGCCGATCTGCTGACTGGCGTTGGCAGTGGCGGACGCGACCCCTGCGTCGCGGGGGTCCACGCCGACGCCGGCCAGGCTCATCGCTATGGGCATGATCAGGCCGAGGCCGAGGCCGACCACCATCAGCGGCGGGAGGACGTCGGAAGCGTAGGCGCTGTCCAGTTCGAGGCGGGTCAGCCAGGCCAGGCCCGCGCCGGCGAGGGCGAAGCCGACCGGGACGACCGGCTTGGGCCCGACGCGGACCAGGAGCACGGTGGTGGCGAGCCGGGCGGAGGCCATGAGGGTCGCGACCATCGGGAGGAAGGCCAGTCCCGTCTTGACCGCGGAGTAGTCGAGGCTCTTCTCCAGGTAGTAGGTGAGGAAGAGGAAGACAGCGAAGACTCCCGCGTTGGCGATCAGCACGGAGACGAAGGAGGCCACGCGGTTTCGGTCGCGCAGGACACGCAGGGGCAGCAACGGGTGATCGGCCCGGCTCTGCCACCAGCCGAAGGCGGCCAGAAGCATGGTGGACGCGGCGAGGAAACCCCAAGTCATGGGGGAGCCCCAGCCATGGCTTTCGGCGTTGGAGAAGCCGTAGACAACGGAGAAGAGACCTGCCGACACCAGGACTGCGCCGGGATAGTCGACTCTGGCGTCGGCCGCTCGGCGGCCCCGTTCCAGCAGTATGGCGGCACCGATGAAGGCGATCAGGCCGAAGACCAGGTTGATGTACAGGTTCCAACGCCAGTTGATGTATTCGGTCAGTACGCCGCCGAGCAGTAGACCGACGGCGCCGCCGGAGCCCGCGATGGCTCCGTACAAGCCGAAGGCGCGGATGCGCTCCTTGACGTCGGTGAAGGTGGTACTGACCAGCGACAGTGCGGCTGGTGCGAGCAGCGCGCCGAAGGCGCCCTGCAGGGCGCGGGCGGCCACCAGCATTCCGAAGCTGCCGGCGGTGCCGCCGAGGGCCGAGGCCACAGCGAAGCCGAGGGAACCGATGAGGAAGGCCCTCTTGCGTCCGAAGAAGTCGGAGACCCGGCCGCCGAGCAGCAGCAGGCTGCCGAAGGCCAGAGAGTACGCGGTGACGATCCACTGCCGGTTGCCGTCGGAGAAGCCGAGGTCGGTCTGGGCGTTGGGGAGCGCGATGTTCACCACGGTCCCGTCGAGGACGACCATCAGTTCGGCGAGGCTGATCACGGCGAGGATCCACCAGCGTCTGGCTGTCGTGGTACGGGGCACGCCTGCCTCTGCTTCGGGTGCGGCGGTGCCGTCCCGCGGATCGCTGGTTTTCTGGGACATGAGCATCTGCCTCCGTGGATACGAAACTGTTTCGTACAGTTACGGTAGGCGGTGCCCGGCCGAGACGCAATGGTTTGGATCCGCGTGCGCGGTGAACGTCGAGGTGGTCGGCCCGCATCGGTGGGGCGGAAGACGCGCTCATGGCAGGCCTGGTCCCACTGGGGCGGTATGTTCGATCGAATCGAGTGGTTGTGACAGGTGCTGTCTTCGGCGGGTGATGGCGTGAGGTCGTCGAGCGCGAAGCCGTTCCTCGGGGTGAGAGGCAGAGATCGGAAGATGACCGCAAACGCGAGCGACCAGGCACGCCGGAAACGGCTGACCCCCGAGCGTGAACAGGAGCTCTACCGCGCGGTGATCGACGTGTTGCGCGAGGTGGGATACGACGCCCTCACCATGGATGCCGTCGCCGCCCGTGCCCATTCGAGCAAGACCACCCTGTACCGGCAGTGGAAGGGCAAGCCGGAGCTGGTCACGACCGCCCTTCGCGGCACCCGCCCGGTCAGCAGTGAAGCAATCGACACCGGATCGCTCGTCGGTGATCTCCGCGAGCTGGCCAACGGGGTCGGGGCCACCGCTCACGAGGACGCCCCTCTGATCAGAGGCATCGCGCATGCGGCCGGCAACAACCCCGACCTGGCAGTGGCGATGCGCGAGCACCTCATCGGCCCCGAGCTGGCCGGTCTGCGCCAGTTGCTGGCGCGTGCCGCCGCCCGCGGCGAGATCGCGGCCAACAACCCCGCGACGGACTTCATGCCGCACGCGCTGCTGGGGGCTGTCATCAGCCGCCGCCTGCTGGAGGACGTCGAGGCTGACGCCGACTTCATGCACCGGTACATCGACGCGTTCGTGCTGCCGGCCCTCGGTGCCGGCCACTGATCTTACGCCGCCGGCACCCGGTCCGCGCGGACCGTCCGCGCGGACCGGGACGCGCGGGGCATGCACCGTGTCCGCGTCTCCAGGATCCGCCTCTGGTCTTCGGCGGTACGGGGCCGTCGACAAACTGGTAGCGCATGGCGGGGGTCGCTTCCCCTGACCGCGCATAAAGAGCCCGGTGAACGTGGACATACCACGTGGTGATCTGTGGCAGCCGTAGCCGGTATTGGCCGGAGGCGATCTTGGCCGTCCTCGACAGCCCCTGGCCCGCCATAGTGGCCGCCCGGTGGTTATCGAAGGAGCCGTGACCGGCCACCGACCAAGCCGCGCACGCCAGCGCAGGGACCACGACCTCGGCCTCGAGCGTCACCGCAGTATTCCGCTCGGTATGGGTGCCGTCACGTTGAGTGGCGGTCGACTGGCCGGGGTCCTCGGTTTGTTGATCTTCTGGGCGGGGCCGGTAGTGGAATCTCCCGGGACGGCGGTCTCGTGCCATCGGCCCACCGAACGCAGAGGTTCCGTGGTTGTTGAGTCAGATCTCGCCGCACTTCCGACCCCGCCGCCGAATACCGCATCGAGATGCACCACGCTTCGAAACCTGGAACGAGGTCACCGGCACCACCGCCATGACCACCACAGCCTGAACCACACACGGAAACCGCGCCCGACACACCCTCAGCGAGGGGCCGTGACCCCCACACACACTGCGCAAGTACGACCGGCTCACCGAGGCGACACGGACGCCGGGTCCTCGTCCGAGCGCAGTAGATTCCAGCGGCGCTCCCGCCACCTCGCTGCGCGGGGCGCCGCCGACTTGCGTGGCTGATGGTGCCTTCTCGGCACCGCTGTCCGTGCCGAGCGCTACCGTGATGGTGCACGGCCCGCGCACGGGCCCAAGCCAGCCCCAGCCCATGACTGGAGCCACCGAGGCGAAGGTGCCAGGACTGCGATCCCAGCGCATCAGTGCGTAGCACCATCTCGTCTTCACCGGCGAGCACCACCGAATGCCCACGCAGTCACTCGTTCTTGCTCGCGTGCATCGGGTCATGGGAAACCGCTTGCCGACCGGGCCACCCTCGCCGGACTGGCCGGGGGCGTCTTCCAGTACGAGTTGGGGGCCGCCGCACAGGGCTCCCCACTCATCCCGCCTGCCGCGCGTACATGGATCGAGCAGGTTCACGGCACCGCCTTCACCGCGGCCGCCGAGCCCGCGCTGCGCGCCGTTGCCGACCTGAGCGACGAGGTTGCCGTCGACCTGCTGGACGCTGCGCTCCACTTCTGGGCCGTGTCCGGAGCAGCCCGGGCCGCCATCGGCCTGCTCGACAGCCCCGGAGGGGCAGGAGTGCCAGCAGTCGGCCGAGTCTCTGGAGGACATGACGATGAGAGTCGCGCTCCTGGAACTCGATGAGGCCCTGAAAGCCATCGACCAGACTGGCCCGACCGATCCCGGCGGCACCTTCTCCGCCTGACCCTCTCGGGCGGCCGCCGCACCGGGCGGGTGCGGCGGCCGTGGGTGGGATCGGCTCGTGGTTCGAGTCAGTCAGCAGAGCGGTGGATCAGCCCGGCGTCACTGCACCCTCTGGCACTCCGAACCACTCCTCCAGCGCCTCCGCCAGCCCGGCCGTCGACGTCAGCGCCTGCGCCCCCACGTCGGCTGCCCAGGCCGTGAAGCCGTCCGGACGGACGAGGACCGCCGCCAGTTCCGGGCGGGACGGACAGCCGGCCGTCAGGGTGTCGACGCGGCCGGCATACCCCGCAGCGAGTGCCCGGAGCTCCGGGTCGTCGGTGAGGTCGAGCAGGAGCGCCCGGCCGCCGTGGAGGTGGTCCGCGAGGCGGTCGCCGTCGGTGAGTTCGAGGTCCGGGGTGCTGCGGCCGGTCAGCGGGTGCTCGCCCGGCAGCTCGTACCGCACCCCGCTACCGTTGAGCCGCGCGGTGAGGTACGTGGTGCCCACGACCGTCTCCGCCAGGTCGCTGACGATCTCGCGCAGGGCCCGGGACTGCGGGTCCGGGCGCATGGCCGCGACCTGGGACCGGGTCCAGTCCAGGACCCACGCGCCGACCGGGTGCCGCTCGGAGGTGTACGTGTCCAGCAGCCCTTCCGGCGCCCGGCCGCCGATCACCGCGGCGAGCTTCCAGCCGAGGTTCATTGCGTCCCCGATACCCAGGCTCAGCCCCTGGCTGCCGAACGCGGAGTGCACGTGCGCCGCGTCGCCCGCCAGCAGCACCCGGCCCTTGCGGTAGTCGGTGACCTGGCGGGCGTGGTCGGTGAAGCGGGTCGCGGTCCGCACCTCGGTGATCGTGACGTCCACGCCGGAGACGCGGCGCAGCCGCGCCTGGAGGTCCTCGGTGGTGACCGGCGCGTCCCGGTCGGCCGGCGGGCCGTCGAACTCCACGGTGACGATGCGGCCCGGCATCGGCCCGTGGGCGTACACACCGGTGTCCGTGGCGGTCCAGCCGACCTTCAGGTCCTCGGTGCCGGTCATCTCCACGACCGCCTGGTGACAGGTGATCTCCGGGTCCGTACCGGGAAATTCGAACCCCGCGAGCTTGCGGACCGTGCTGCGGCCGCCGTCGCAGCCCACGAGCCAGCCGGTGGGTATGGCCCCGTGGCTGGTCCGCACGGTGACGGCCCCGTCGTCCGCGTCGAAGCCGGTCAGCTCCACTCCCCGGCGCACGTCGACGCCGAGCTCGTCCGCCCGCCCGCCGAGCAGCCGCTCGATGTCCTGCTGCGCCACGAAAGCGATCTCGGCGGCGGGTCCGGCGTCGCCGAGGCCCGGCTCCGTACGGTCGACCAGGTCGGCGCGCAGCATGATTCCGGCGAAGTGCCCGACGAACCCGAGCCCTTGGCCCGCAGTCCCGCCTCCGTCGCCGACGTTTCGTTCGCGCATGAATGCCTGGAAGCGGTCCATCGCCTGCCGTTGCACCTCGGCCAGCGCGGGCAGCATGCCTCGGCGGTAGAGCGCCTCGGCGCTGGGCGTGGTGATCGCCCCACCCTTGATCGTCGGGTCCACTTCGGTGAGGCGCTCCAGGACGGCCACCCGCGCGCCTCCGAGCCGGAGCTCGCAGGCCAGCATCAGTCCGACCGGGCCGCCTCCGGCCACCACTACGTCATAGTCCATGGCGCCGACTATGACCGAGGGCCGAAAAGGCCAAAAAGGCGCCGCGGTGTCAAGGGACCGGCCCCGCGAGGAGAACGGGGCCGGCACCGTTAGCGCTGAGAACAATCAAGGAACGAGGCTCATCGGCTGCTATCGCCGGGAGCGAGCAGGCTCGTGAGCTGGACCTAATGGGTCCAACCGGGGCCGAACTGCCGCAGGCGGTGTGCCCGTCGGCGATCGCCTCTGGGGACGGCTTGAAGTAGCGGCGGACGTGTCCGACCGGCCGCCGCAGCTGTCAGAAGACGGCTCCGTGCGCTGGCTCCGGTTCCGGTTCCGGGATGGCGAAGGCCAGCTGCTGCTGCGCAGGGCGTTCAGGGAGGCGGCCCTGCAGCCGCCCGGGCCGCCGCCGGCCACGGCGCTGCGCCGCCCCGGAGTGCTTCACCTGAACCGTGGCCCGCCGGAGCAGCCCCCGGCCATTCAGGTAGAAGTCCCCGTCGGCCTCCTGGAACTCTTGCAGGTGGCGCTGGCTGGCCACCGGAACCTCAATGGCCACAGTGACGGTGCGCTCGGGCGACCAGGGGTAGCCCGGCAATGCGGCGGTGTACTGGGCGGCAAGGTCGTCCTGCTTCTCGTGCCGCCACGCGCGGGTCCAGGCGGCCTCCCAACCCAGCCACTCCGCCTCCGGCACCTCGCAGGCCCGCAAGTACGCCTTGAACTGCCGAAGGCCGTGTGGCATCGCCTGCTTGTTCACGATGCGGTGCGCACTGCTGCGCGGCAGAGCACCGTACCCGCCCGCCCACTGTTCCATGGTGCGCAGCGGAGGGGAACCGACCTTCTCGTACAGCTCCACCAGTGCCGCGCCCAGGTCGACGAAGTCGCGGACGAACTCCGGGCGGGGAGCGGGCTTGCCGCGTCCGCCCCGCGCGAGACGGGTCTGCTCATACCGGACCCGCTTCCACAAGAGCCGCGCTTCCTCGGGTGAGGCGTCGCACGCCCGGGCGTAGTTGAGTACGGTCTGCAGTTTCGGCACGGTCTCGCCGGAGGCGGCCCGCTGCAGCGTCGTGGCGTGGCAGCCGGCCCGCGCCGACAGGGCCCGGTAGCCCTGCCGGGTGCGCTCCCGCTGCTCGCGCAGCCACTCCTGCAGCTCACGCAGCGACTTGTTGCCGGTGGTGAGCGGATTCTCGGGACGGCACATGACCGTCACCTCACGCAGCCGGGTTCAGCAGAGCGCGCAAGGCGGCACGCAGGCCCCGGGCAGAGGTTCCGGTGACCAGACCGACCAGGAGGACGGCGATCAGACCAGCGCCGACGAGAAGCTGCAGCACAAGGGCGGGGCAGCGCCGTCGCGCGCTGAGGTTCCGCACCGAGACCACCCTCGCCCGGCGCCTGGGGGTGATGACAAGGCCGTCAGCGTGGCCCGATCCGGCGAGCTCCGGCGGGACCAGGCCGTGCGACGGCTGGTGCCCGCTCGTAGGCTGCCGCCATGACCGAGGTCCAGAACCCGACGCCCCGCGACGCCTTCGAGCTGCTCATGGCCGGTAACCAGCGCTTCGTCTCAGGCACCCCCGAGCACCCGAACCAGGACGCCATACGCCGCACCGAGATCGCACCGGCCCAGCAACCCTTCGCCGTGCTGTTCGGGTGCTCCGACTCCCGGCTGGCCGCCGAGATCATCTTCGACCGCGGCCTGGGCGACCTGTTCGTGGTGCGCACCGCGGGGCATGTCGCCGGTGCAGAAGTCCTCGGTTCCGTCGAGTACGGCGTGAGCGTGCTCGACGCCCCGCTCGTCGTCGTGCTCGGCCACGACTCGTGCGGGGCCATCGCAGCCGCCCGTGCCGCAGCCGACGGTGGCAGGGTGCCCGGCGGCTTCGTCCGTGATGTCGTCGAACGGGTGACGCCGAGCGTGCTGGCAGCCCGCGCCGCCGGACGCGAGACGGCCGAAGAGATCCTGGCCGAGCACATCGAGCACACCGTGGACTTGCTGCTCGAACGCTCCCGCGTCCTGGCTGAGCGGGTGGCCGCCGGCCGCCTCGGTGTGGTGGGGCTGTCCTACCGGCTGGCCGACGGCAGTGCACAGCTCGTCGCCTCTCGCGGCCTTGATGCGGCGGTCCCTGCCGCGCCCTGACCATCTCGGCCATGGCTGTCCTGACGTGATTTGCCCCGTTCGGAGGAGACCCGTATACGTGGATGCGGAACCCACCGGGTTCACCGCTCGATCACCCCCGAAGGGCACCACCCGATGGCTCACGGAGCCGACCACGTGCCCAGCACCGCCCCCCGCGCCGACCTGGCGCGGGCCGCGGGCTGCGAGGTGTGCCGGGGATGGGGAACGGTCGTCACGACGGGCGGCACGAGCTGTGCCCGGCCTGCCAGACCGGCAAAAGCTCAGCCGAATCCGCCACGAATCCGGCAGGCCCCCGCACCCGGGAGCAGTAAGGGCGCAGCGTCCGTGCCGGTCACACGGTGGTCCGGGGCCCCGCGGCGCGGCGGAGCCGGTTGGCGATCGCCAGTCCCAGCCCCTCCTCCGCCGGCAGTGACGCGACGATGAGGTCGCACCCTTGCTGGTCGAGCTCTCGCAGGAACCCATACAGCCCGCGCGCATAGGCGGCCATCGAACCGGGGACCTGCACCACCGCATGCGCCTTCACCTCAGCGTCGGCGAAGGCGGCAGGCAGAAAGACGCCGACCCGGTGCCCCAGCTCCTGCGCCAGCTCCGCCTCAGAGACGACCTTCTCCGGCTCAACCAGGACGACCCGCGCCCGCGGCGCGTAGTGGGACGGATGCTGGCCCGGCACCCGGATGCGGCTGGTCGCAGGGACCGCGAGCGGGCACCCCAGCACCGCTTCGAGGTCCTCGCGCGTCACCCCGCCGGGCCGCAGGATGCTCGGGGCATCGCCGGTGACGTCGACGATGGTCGACTCGACACCGACCTCGCAGGGGCCGCCGTCCAGCACGAAGTCGACGGCGTCGCCGAGCTCGGCACGGACATCGTCCGCGGTCGTGGGGCTGACCGAGCCGAAGCGGTTGGCGGACGGGGCCGTGACACCACCACCGAAGGCAGACAGCAGCGCGAGAGCGACGGGATGGTCAGGCACGCGCACGGCCACCGTCTCCAAGCCGCCGGTCGCTTCGAGGGGCACCCGGCGACCGCGCCGCAGGACCAGCGTGAGCGGCCCAGGCCAGAAGTGTTCGGCCAGCAGGCGGGCCGGCGCGGGCACGTCCTGGACCCAGTCGTCCAGGTGCTCCGCACCGCCGATGTGGACGATCAGCGGGTGCGAGGGCGGACGTCCCTTGACCTGGAAGATGCGCGCGACGGCGGCGGGATCCTCGGCGTTGGCGCCCAGTCCGTAGACGGTCTCGGTCGGGAGAGCCACCAGGCCCCCGGCGCGCAGCACTCCGGCTGCCTTCTCGATGTCACTGGTTCTTGCCGTCACCCTCTCAATCCTAGGTGCGTCAAGGACCGGCGACGGTCTTGATCAATCTCAGCACCAACCACGGGATCCATTGGTCCCTGATGGCGCTCATTGAAACTCCCCAGGTGGTGCTCTTGAGGTGGCCAGACCTGCTCAGTTGGTCTCCCCACCCTGTGCTGGTCTGGTAGTTGCCGGTGCTGGGGGACGGCGGGTTCGGGTACGGAAGGTGCGGCGGTAGGTGTCCGGGGGCACCCCGAGGGTGCGGTTGAAGTGCCGGCGCAGGGTCGTGGCGGTGCCCATGCCGGTGGCCGTGGCGATGGTGTCGATGCTGTCGTCGGTCTTCTCGAGGAGCTCCTGGGCGTGGCGGATCCGCTGGGCCAGCAGCCATTGCAGGGGGGTGGTGCCAGTTGCCGCGCGGAAGTGACGGCCCAGGTGGCGTGAGCTCATCCGGGCTTGGCGGGCCAGGTCCTCCACGGTCAGCGGCTGGCCGAGCCGTTCGATGATCCAGGGGAACAGGGCGGTGAGTGGGTGGCCGTCCTGGTCGGGCACCGGGGCGGTGACGAACTGGGCCTGGCCGCCGGACCGGTGCGGGGGGACGACCAGTCGGCGGGCGACGGTGTTGGCGATCGAAGAGCCGTAGTCGAGGCGGACGAGGTGCAGGCACAGGTCCAGGGCTGCGGCCTTACCGGCAGAGGTGAGCACAGGGCCGTTGTCCACGTAAAGGACATCCGGGTCGACCTCGACCTCGGGGTAGCGGGCGGCCAGGACGTCGGTGTGCGCCCAGTGCGTGGTGGCTCGCTTTCCGTCCAGTAGGCCGGCTGCGGCCAGCACGAACGCGCCGGTGCACAGGGAGGCCACGCGTGCGCCGTGCTCGTGGGCCACGCGCACCGCGTCGACCAGTTCGGCGGGCGGGTCCACGTCGACGTCGGCCCAGCCGGGAACGATCACTGTATCGGCGTCCTGCAGCCGGTCGAGGCCATGATCGGGCTCCAGGCGGAACCGGCCGAACGGCACGGTGTCCGGCCCGCAGACGGAGAGGTCGTACCAGGGGACGGTGACCGCGGCCGGGGCGAAGCCGAAGACCTCGTGGGCTACGGAAAGTTCGAAGTGCAGCATCCCGTCGGTGACGGCCAGCGCGACAGATCTCATGTCTGAAACTGTATGGGCTATGTCGTTTCAGACCATCACCGTTGCGTGTTCAACAACGCCAGGATGGTCGCAGTTGAGTGGTTGATCGGTCCGAGCACAGGAGAGAAGTCATGGCAGCGGGGCAGACGGTGACGGTGTACGGCGCGTACGGGCACACCGGCCGGTTCGTGGTGGCACACCTGCAAGAGCGCGGATTCATTCCGGTCCTGGCCGGGCGGGATGCCCACAAGCTGAAGGCGCTGGCGGACGAGTACCCCGGACTCGACGTCCGCCCGGCATCGGTCGACGACCCGGCATCGCTTGACCACGCACTGGCCGGCGCGGGAGCCGTCATCAACTGCGCGGGGCCGTTCGCCACGACGGCCGCCCCGGTGATCGAGGCGGCCCTGCGAGCAGGGATCCCGTACGTCGATGTAGCAGCCGAGATCGAGGCCAACGCCGACACCTTCGCACACTTCGCGGACCGGGCCCGCGACGCCGGCGCGGTGGTCGTCCCCGCGATGGCCTTCTACGGCGGCCTCGGCGACCTGCTGGCCACCGCCGCGATGGGCGACTGGAAGAGCGCGGACGAGGCACACATCGCGTACGGGCTGAACAGCTGGGAGCCCACACAGGGGACACGCGCCGCGGGTAAGGTCTCCGTCGAGCGGCGCGGCGGCCGCCGTGTCCGCTTCACCAACGGGCAGCTGGAGTACCACAGCGACGAACTGCCTACCCTGAACTGGTCCTTCCCCGAGCCCATGGGCGCGCGGGCCGTCATCGGCGAGTTCACGATGGCCGACGTCGTCACCATCCCCAGTCACCTGTCCATCCCCGAGGTGCGCACCTACATGACGACCGAGGCGGCCGGCGGCGTCACGGGACCGGACACGCCTACGCCCACCGCGGTCGACGAGCATGGGCGGTCCGCGCAGACCTTCCTCGTCGACGTCGTCGTGCGCTCCGGCAACAGCAAACGCCGCGCCGTGGCCGGCGGCCAGGACATCTACGCCGTCACCGCACCGCTCGCGGTCGAAGCCGTCAACCGCATCCTCACAGGACGGACCAGGACGACCGGCGTCGCCTCCGCCGGTGACCTCTTCGACGCACCCGACTTCCTCCGCGCACTGTCCCCGCACATCACCCTGGAACTGCGCCGCTGACGAGCGGGCCGCCCGCACCGGCGCCTCGCGTACCGATGATGGGGGCCCGCCCTCCCCCCGAGACCTGCCCTACCCCTCTCAGATCACCCGATTCCCCTAGTTGGTGCACCCCGTGAACCAACTGGGAAGAAGAGCGACACTGAGGAAAATTCGAGATCGGCATCATCCGTCCATCCGACCGCCGGTGCGGGTCACTGCCAGGCCCCTGCCCTTGATGCTCAACCCGACCTTGCCGTCCTGGATGGTCGCATCCGCCCAGGCAGCAGCAGAACCCGTCAAGGCGAGAAGCATCGCGGTGGCTGCGCAGATCATCTTCTTCACGCCCCGCACAACGGGACATGGCCGCCCCTGTCACGGAAGGCCTCCGCGCTCACCCGTACATGCGACGCGCCACGCTCCCAGGAGAATGCGGTGCTGGAACCCTGCGCCCGGCATAGCCTGGTGATCAAAAGGGGGAGGCTTGGAGGCCGTCATGCCACGCCCCCTGGTCGGCACCGCTGTGACCTTCGGCCTGGTCACTATCCCGGTGAAGATCGTGCCCGCCACCGAGGACCACGCCGTGTGGTTCCGGCAGATCTGGGTGTGAGTAGTTGAGGTACAGGAGCGGCGCCAGGTTTCCGTACAGGGCGGCGTGCAGGGCGGCTGCGAGTTCGCGGGCCCGGCCCTCCTCTGCCACGTCGTGCAGGACGAAGTAGACCGGCCCCGCGGAGGAGTCCGAGCGGATCTCGCCGGCACGGATCAGCTGGATGACCGCGGCGCGGACGGCGTCGTACACCGAGTCGGCGACGGCGTGCTGCGGGGCGGTGATCATGTCGGCCTTCACCGTCCAGTGCTCGCCCAGAGACTCGATGGCGACGAAGACGGCGTCCTGCTCCTTGGCCTGCCTGTACGCCGCTTTGAAGGCCGCCATGCCCGTCGCGTCGGGAATGAGGTCGGCGGGGCAGGGAGCCGGCAGCGGCTGCATGAGAACCAGGGCGCTTGTTTCAGGGGCCGATGGTGGGGTCCAGTCGGTGGCGGGGCGGGCCGGGGGCGTCGTCCGTGTCTTCGTGCTTTAGGCCGGTGGTGAGGTCTAGGAGGGCGCGGATGGACGGTTCGGCCTCCGCTGGATGCCGGAACGGCCCATCGTGGTTGACGGTGTACTGGTTGCGTCGGCCGACCCGGTCCTTTTGCAGATGGCCGGCCTCTGCGAGATTTGCCACGATGCGCTGGGCCGTGCGCTGGGTGAGCTGACAGGTGGCAGCGAGCTCGTGCAACCGGGCAGTGGGATTCCGGGCGATCACCATCAGCACCCGCGCGTGGTTGGTCAGAAAGGTCCACCGCCGGCTCTGGTAGTCCATGATGACCGAAGCCCTTCCCTCCTCAGTGCCTGTCAGTGTCCAGCTCGGGCCCGGCGTCCGGTCAGGCTGAGGTCTTCGACTGCGGCTCGGGGCCTTGTGTGCGCATTTGCTCGTTGATGCGCTGCGCTTCTTCGAGTTGGTCTTCGAGGACGATGATGCGGCAGGCAGCTTCGATGGGGGTGCCCTGGTCGACGAGTTCGCGGGCGCGGGCGGCGATGCGCAGCTGGTAGCGGGAGTAGCGGCGGTGGCCGCCTTCGGAGCGCAGAGGCGTGATCAGGCGGTGTTCGCCGAGGGCGCGCAGGAAGGCGGGGGTGGTGCCGAGCATGTCGGCGGCCCGGCCCATGGTGTAGGCGGGGTAGTCGTCATCGTCGAGGTTGTCGGCGGGACGGGGTGCGGCAGGGGGCATAGACCTCTTCTTCCGGGGACGCATCGGGGGGCCCGGGTGCCGTACTGGCACCCGGGCCCCGAGCTTGCAACACCATCTACCGGCGCATCGTGCCGGTCTTCTGTGTCCGCAGGGTCCGCCTGGGAGGGCGGGGCTGCGGGGATCGTGAATGCGTGACCGGGGACCACCTTCCAATCCGGGGTCTGCGTACCCGGGCGGACTGCTTCCTCGCCCGGGCGATCCTGATGGCGTCTCGCTCCTTACCTTCGGTTACTCGGTTTGTACTGCTGGATATCGCGGGTACTGCTCGCGGCCCCCCGCGGGGTCGCGTGCTGCTTGACCTGCCTGCACGGCAGTTCGTGTCTGCCGTGCCTCTTCGACTTCCTGGGTATGACCACGACAGTAACTCCGCGACGAGCCAATGTCTACTACCGTGATGACAGGTTTTCTATAGGGCTGATGCACAGACTCTTGCCTCAGGTACACCCGAAAGATTGCTGTCCCGGGTTGCTTCCCGGCTCGGCGGCCACATGCTGAGCCTGAAGGCACAACCGACAGGGTGGGGTGACAGCGCATGACCGACATGGAGACGACACGCACGCAGGCCCCCAGAGCCCCTGCCGTGGTTGAGGGCGACAGCCCCGCCGGTGTCGCTCGCGCCCGTGATGTCGCCCGCGCCTTCGTCGAAGGCCTGGATCCGCCTCCGGAGCCCGCCGCGTGAGTTCCGACGTCGCACATGGAGCTCTACATCGGTCAGTCGGGGGCGGCATCTGTGGCTCTGGCGGAGTCCGTAAGGGCGTCGAGTCGGGCGGCGAGGCCGGGGTGGGTGGTGGTCAGGTGGGGGCGGGTGGCACCCAGGGGGCGGATGAGGGCGGCGGGGTCGTCGTCGGCGAGGGCCGCGTGGAGCTGCCTGAGCGGGGAACGCGCGGCGGCCGGAAGGTCGGTGAGGGCGGTGATCTCGCCGGCGATGCGGCGCAGGTCGGCGGCGTTGCGGCGGGCCCATTTGGCGGCGCTGCGTTCGGCGGCGCGGTGTTCGCGGGTGGCCTGGACGCGTTGTTCGCCGGTGGTGCCGACGGGTCCGGGCCGACCCCGCAGGTAGCGGCGTTCGGCGGCCTGGCGGCTGGCGACGCCGAGGGGGTGGGCGAGGTCGGCCCAGCTGGCGCCTGCGTGGCGGGCGGTTTCGATCAGGCCGGTTTCCCATCCGGCGAGCTGCTCGCGCACCTGTCGCAGCAGCAGCAGGGAGGCCAGGGCCTGTTCAGGGCCGGCGTCGGGGACATCGGGGGAGCCGGGGGCTTCGTGCCGGGCGGCGCGCAGGGCGTCGTCTATGGCGTGCAGGGCCGCCGCGGCGGCGAGAAACGATGCCGGGCTCTGAGCGCCGGCGTTGGAAGGGGTCGGCTGGTCGGCTGCTGTCACGGGCACCTCCCTCGGGCTGTCACTTTTCCGACGACGCTCTTGTTTGTCATCCATTGGATGACATGTTACAACGGTTTCAGTGAGGCGCATTGGCAGCAACTGCCCGAACCTTCTGGAGGTGTTTTCGATGTTGATGCGCACCGACCCCTTCCGTGAGCTCGACCGGCTGGCCCAGCAGCTGATCGGCCCGGGCACCTGGTCGCGGCCGTCCGCGATGGCGATGGACGCCTACCGCGAGGGTCACGAGTACGTGGTGGCCTTCGACCTCCCCGGTGTCAGCGCGGACGCGATCGACATCGACGTCGAACGCAACATGCTGACCGTCAAGGCTGAACGCCGGCCCGTGGCCAAGGGCGACGACGTGCAGATGGAACTCTCCGAGCGGCCGCTGGGCGTCTTCTCCCGCCAGATCGTGCTCGCGGACACGCTGGACACCGAGCAGATCAAGGCCGACTACGACGCCGGGGTGCTCACCCTGCGCATCCCGATCGCCGAGCGCGCCAAGCCCCGCAAGATCTCCATCGGCTCGGGATCCGACCGCAAGGAGATCTCCGGCTGAGCCGGACGATGCGGGCCGAACGGCGGCGGAGGACGGGCACCTGATCTCCCCCTCACCCCGTCCTCCGCACCCGACGGGACGGACTCGAAGAAGGGTGGCGATGGACGTGACCCTGCGACAGGAAGCGTTCCTGGAACATGTAAGGGAACGCGGCGAGTACGACAGCCTGCCAGAAGCAGAACGCGCGGCCCGCGTGGTGCTCGCCCTGCTCGGCGCACACCTGGTCGGCGAGGTACGCGCCGAGCTGGCGGCGCGCCTGCCGGAAGACTTCGCCCTGATCCTCCTCAACCCGCTGCAAAGCAGAGAGCCCCTGCCGCCGGAGCGGTTCCTGCGCGCGACCGCCGCCTGGATCGAAGGGGCCACCGAGCAGACCGCCGCCTGGGACGTCAGCGCCGTCCTCAGCACCGTCGCCGACGCGGCCGGCGACGACCTGCTGGGCCAGATCCTGCTCCAGCTCCCCGTCGGCTACGACCTCCTCTTCGGCCACCCCCAGCCCGCCTGACCACCCACACCCCGGTGCCCCCGCACAGGCACCACGACCTTCGGCGACAGAAAGGGCAACGACCACAGTGATGACCGACCGGCGTGCACCACTCCAGCACATCCCCGTGATGACGTACGAGCAGCTGCTGGAGAAGGTCCGCTACGAAGGCGCCTACCCCACCAGGGAAAGAGCCGAGGAAGCCGTCCGCCTGGTCCTCGCAGGACTCGGACGCCAGCTGACGGGCGACGAACGCGTCGAACTCGCCGCCCGCCTCCCCTTCGAAGCCGCGACGATCCTCACCGCACAGATCCCCGACACCCAGCCCCTGACCGGCTGGGCCTTCGTCAAAGACCTCGCTGCCCGCACCGGCGACACCCTGGGCACCACCCGCTGGGACACCGGATCCGTCCTCTGCGCTGTCGCAGCCCTGGCCGGCCCCGACCTCCTCACCCGCATCCTGCACCAGCTCCCCTCCGGCTACGCCCTGTTGTTCGGCCGCGCCGAACTCACCCAAGCCGCATAGACGGCCAACGTGCTGCTGAACATGCTTAAGTCGGTGGGCCTGTAGGGGGCCCTGAGCCCTTACGCTGGGCGGAGCCGTCCCGGTGGCGTCCCCCGTGCCACCGGGACGGCTTGTGTGTCCAGGCGACGATAGGGGTCACTTCCTCATCTACGGCCTTGGAACATCGGAACGAAAACAGGCGCTAAGCCCTTCGCGGGCCTGAGAGCGCTTTGACCTGGGGCTCTACGGGGGCGGAGCCTTCGGCAGTCGTGGTTACGACACCGTACAGAAAAGGGCTCCAGATGGTTGTTGGACGCCGGATGTTGTTGAACACCCTTGTTGGACACCTGGAGTCGACTCTGGCCCCGCGCGTAGATGTCCACTTGCCATCGGTCTTTGACGGACGCGATTTTGTGTCATCGGAGTTTGATCACCTGTACTTATGTGCAGCGCCTCGTAAACGTGCAGGTCAGGGCGTTGCGATCGTCGTGCAGGCTGCTCGATTTGTGGGGACGGTGGGGTCAGGAAGGCTTGACCGCCGAGACCGGGGTGACGGTCACCTTGTTGTCGCACTCGGCCCACACCCCGTCGTTCAGGGCGACCTGGTGCTTCCCGGAGTGCGGCAGCCCGATGACCATCGTCGGATACGTCACCGGGTCCTTGCCCGACACGCAGTAGCCGTCGCCCTCCCCCTGGACCTGGACGAAGGTCAGCTTCACCCACGCCTTGCCGTGCGGCCGGACCGTCACGGTGGCCGCCCTGCCGGTGGGGGTGACCTTGAGCGGGGTGTTGTGGGTGGGGGAGCCGTTGCCGGCGCCCGCGACCGTCGGATGGCCCTTCAGGGCGCACGTCCTCCGAGAGACGTTGGTGAACTGCACGACCGCCGCCCCGGTCCCGGTCCCGACGGGCCGGTGGACGGCCTGCCAGGCGCTGACCTGGAGGGCGGAGGCCGGGCAGGCGGGCGGCGGGGTGGAGGTGGTGGTGCTCGCCGCCATGGCAGTGCCGGGCAGGATGCCGGTCACCGCCGCCGCGACGGCCGTGACCGCCGTCGTCGCCAGAGCCGCCCTGCGAATGCCGTTGCTGTGCCGCATGCTGTCGTCCCCCTGAGTCGTCTCGTCCGCGGGTTTCGGTCGTCGGTTGTTGCCCCGCGGTACGCGTGGTCGTGGTACGTGAGTGCAGATGGGGCGGGAGAGCGGCAGGGTTCCGTGCGGCGACTACTTGTGACGGAACGGTGACGACAGGCTGCACCCGTGCAGAAGGCCGTCAGGGCAGACAGAAGCACCTCCAGCGCGCCACGGGTTTTACCACGCCCCCGGCGCGCACCGCAGGTGCGCTGAGTCGCTGACCTGCGGTGATCAAACTCCGATGACACAAACTCGCGTCCGTCAAAGTCCGATGGCAAACGGTCAAGATCCAGTGGCACGGGACACCTGCTGCGGCTCGTCGCCCACCGGCATACTCAGCTTGACGTCGCGTAGACCTGCAACCCGTACTCGCGTGGCCTGCATCGACGGGATCGACGCCGACGAGTGGACACCGAGGGAGCTGCGGCACAGCTTCGTGTCCCTGCTGTCCGACCGCGGTGTCCCGCTGGAGGAGATCTCCCGGCTCCGTCGGACACTCCGGGACAGCTGTGACCGAGGAGGTCTACCGGAAGCAGATCCGGCCCGTGATCCAGACTGGGGCCGTGGTCATGGACGGCATCTTCGGTGGAGATCCGCGGCGGGCGTAGGCACGCAGGAATCCGCTCCGGATCGATAGTCACGCGGTTAGACACGCAGCAACGCCAGAGGGCCCTCACCAAACTGGTGAGGGCCCTCTGAACTGCTTTTCAGCTGTCGGGGTGGCGGGATTTGAACCCACGACCTCTTCGTCCCGAACGAAGCGCGCTGCCAAGCTGCGCTACACCCCGATGTCCCCGCTGTCGCGGCGACGACGTTTACTTTAGCCCACCGGCGGCCGGAGACGAAATCCGGTTTCGAGGGGCGTCGGGCGGGGGTCAGCCGCGGGGTACGAGGGTGAGCAGCGTCGCCTCCGGGGGGCAGGCGAAGCGGACCGGGGTGTAGCGGTTGGTGCCGCAGCCCGCGGAGACATGGAGGTAGGAGGTGTTGCCGGAGGCCGTGTGGGTCGAGAGGCCCTTCACGCGGTCGGCGTCGAGGTCGCAGTTCGTGACGAGGGCTCCGTAGAAGGGGATGCAGAGCTGGCCGCCGTGGGTGTGGCCCGCGAGGATCAGCGGGTAGCCGTCGGCGGTGAAGGCGTCCAGGCTGCGCAGGTACGGGGCGTGCACGATGCCCATCGAGAAGTCGGCGTCGCCGTCGGGGCCGCCGGCCACGCGTGCGTAGCGGTCGCGCTTGATGTGCGGGTCGTCCAGGCCGGTGAGGCCGATTTCGATGCCCTCGATCTTGAGGGTGCCCCGGGTGTTCGTGAGGCCCACCCAGCCCGCTTCGTCGAAACCGTCGCGCAGGCCCTCCCACGGGTTGTGCACGGCGCCGACCACGGGCGGGTTGCCGTTCAGACCGTGTGCGCCGCGCACCTTCTCGACGAGGTAGAGGGCGGGGTTGCGCAGCCGGGGTCCGTAGTAGTCGTTCGAACCGAAGACGTACGCACCGGGGAACTCCATCAGCGGGCCGAGCGCGTCGAGCACCTCGGGGACGCCCTCAGGGTCCGAGAGGTTGTCCCCCGTGTTGATCACGAAGTCGGGGCGGAGACCGGCGAGGGAACGCAGCCAGCGCTGCTTCTTGTACTGGCCGCCGACCATGTGGATGTCCGAGACCTGGAGGACGCGCAGGGGGCGCATGCCCGCGGGCAGCACGGGGACGGTCACCCGTCGCAGTCGGAACGAGCGGGCCTCGTACCCCGCCGAGTAGAGAAGGCCTGCGGCTCCCACCGCCATGACACCCAGGGGTACTCCGTATCGCGCGCGCATGCTGCCATCGTGTCAGACCCGGCACCCCTGAGAAATCAGCGGGCGAGCGGCCTTCCCCACCTGCCACAATCAGGGCATGACCACGCTCAAGTCGAAGCTTCAGGAAGACCTCAACGCCGCGATCAAGGAGCGCGACGAGCTGCGCTCCTCGACGCTGCGGCTGACCCTCGCCGCGATCACCAAGGAAGAGGTAGCGGGAAAGGAGAAGCGCGAGCTCTCCGACGACGAGGTGCAGAAGGTGATCACCCGCGAGGCGAAGAAGCGGCGTGAGGCCGCCGACGCGTTCGCGCAGGGCGGTCGCGCCGAGCAGGCCGAACGGGAGAAGGCCGAGGGCGAGGTCCTCGCGACGTACCTGCCCAAGCAGCTGTCCGACGACGAGCTGCGCGGGATCGTCGCGCAGGCCGTCGAGGAGGCCAAGGCCGCGGGCGCCGAGGGGCCGCGGGCGATGGGCCAGGTCATGAAGATCGTGAACCCGAAGGTGGCGGGGCAGGCCGAGGGCGGCCGGGTCGCCGCCATCGTGAAGGAGATCCTCGCGGGCGCCTGAGCCCGTGCACTCGGCACGTCGCGCCGCACCGGCGGGCGTCCCGCGCATGCCTGCACGTGAGCCGGTGCACCGGGTCGGCGAGCCGGCTCGGCCACGCGAGCACGTGCCTCACACCCGGCCGGCTCGCACACACGGGCATGTGCCTCACGGCCGACCGGTTCGCCCGTGGGAGCACGTGCCCACCCAGGCGAGTGGAAGCACCTGCCCACTCAGGCGAGCCGGCTCACTCGGGCGCCTGCACCTCGCGCACGAGGGTCCGTATGCGTAGAGGTCCTCGTACATAGGGGCCCGTACGCGTACGGGCCCTCGTGCACAGGCGCCCGCCCGCGGCCCCTGCCGCCGTCCTCAGGCGGTTCCCGGGCCGGCCGCCTCCGGGGCCAGCAGCTCCAACGCCTCCTCCCAGCGGAAGCGGGGCGCCTCGGCGACCGCCTCGGGCCGGTAGGGGGCGCAACTGCCGAACCGGACGCCCATCCCGCGCAGGGTTGTGAGGCTCTGCTCGTACGCGGGGTGGGCGGCCTGCGCCGCGTTCAGACAGGGCAGCGCGGCGGTCGGGATGCCCATGCCGTACGCCTCGCACAGGATGCCCAGCGCGAGCGTGTCGGAGATCCCCGCGGCCCATTTGTTGATCGTGTTGAACGTGGCCGGCGCCACCGCGATGGCGTCGGCGGGCGGCAGCGGGCGCGGTTCGCCGGGCAGCCGCCAGGCGGAGCGGATCGGGTAGCCCGTCCGCTCCTCGATCGCCGCCGCGTCGATGAAGCCGAGCCCCTGCGGGGTCGCCACCACGCCGACGTCCCACCCCCGCTCCTGCGCGGCCGTGATCAACGTCCCGACGCCACCGGCGATCCCCGATGCGCAGACCACGACATAGAGGAAGGGCTTCTTGCCCGAGGGGTTCTGCTCGCTCACATGGGCTCCCGGTCGGCGGATGAGACGGCGCCGTGTCGTGCGGCGCGCGGTCGTGCGGTCGTACGGTCGTGGTGTGGTGCCACGTGACGTGGTGCGTCGTGGTGCGGTGTCGTACGTCGTGGTGCGGTGCGGCCTACGTCACGAGGTGCGGTGCGGGCAGGGTACGGCACCTCAACGCCCGCGTTCCGAGCAGCCGTTCGCGATCTGTCGATACGCAGCAAGACCGGCCGAGCCGGGCCGCCGGTTCCGCGACGCCGCGGACTCGGGCCTGGACTCGGACTCGGACTCGCTCGGCCGGGTCCGTCGTGGCCGGCCGGGAGGTCGCGGCGCCCATCGCGGCGTTCCGGGAGCGGGCAGGTCGCGGTGGCCGATCCGGTCGGCCGCCTCGGTGATCGTGTCGGGCCCACAGACCGCCGTCCGGACGGTCGTGGAGCAGCACCTCGGGGGCCCGGCGGATTGCCGCCCCCCGACCCCGGTGGGACGCTGGTCGTGGGTGTCCTCCTGGCGTGGCCGTATCCGTTTTCGAAGGAGATCGGCATGGTCGGCATGGACGGCGAGACGCTGGACGCGATGCGGGGGGCGCTGCGCGGCCCCGTCATGGCGCCGGGTGACGCGGAGTACGACCGGGCCCGCACCCTCTACAACGCGATGATCGACAAACGGCCCGCCGCGATCGTGCGGTGCGCGGACGCCGCCGACGTGATGGACGGCCTGGACTTCGTCCGCGACCACGGCCTGGAACTCGCCGTGCACGGCGGCGGGCACAGCGGCCCCGGCCTCGGCCTCGTCGACGGCGGCGTGACCCTGGACCTCTCCCCCATGCGCTCCGTGCGCGTCGACCCCGGGACGCAGACCGCGGTCGTCGGCGGTGGCAGCGTGCTCGGCGACCTGGACCACGCCACGCACCCCTTCGGGCTCGGCACCCCCGCCGGGATCATGTCGACGACCGGCGTCGGCGGCCTCACGCTGGGCGGCGGACACGGCTATCTGACCCGCAAGTACGGGCTGACCATCGACAATCTGCTGGCCGCGGACGTCGTACTCGCCGACGGCAGCTTCGTCACGGCCGACGAGAAGCAGCACACGGACCTGTTCTGGGCACTGCGCGGCGGCGGCGGCAACTTCGGAGTCGTCACGTCGTTCACCTTCCGGCTCAACCCGGTGCACACCGTCGGTGCCGCCATCACCGTGTGGCCCGTGGACGACCTGCCCGACGTGCTCAAGTGGTACCGGGAGTTCCTGCCCCGGGCCTCGGAGGACCTCTACGGGTTCTTCGCGGTGCTGCGGGTGCCGCCCGGGCCGCCGTTCCCCGAGGAGCTGCACGGGCAGAAGGTGTGCGGCGTGGTCTGGTGCTGGACCGGCGACCTGGACCATCTGCAGCAGGCGTTCTCGGCGGTGTACGAACCGGCCAGGCCCGCCTTCCACTTCGCGACCCCGATGCCGTACCCGGCGCTGCAGACGATGTTCGACGAACTGATCCCGGCCGGACTGCAGTGGTACTGGCGAGGTGACTTCTTCGACCGCATCACGGACGACGCGATCGACGTGCACCTCAAGTACGCGAGCGCCATCCCGACCCCCCTGTCGACGATGCACCTGTACCCGGTCGACGGGGCCGCGCACCGGGTCGGCCCCGACGACACGGCGTTCAGCTTCCGGGACGCCGTCTGGTCCGGGGTCTTCGCCGGGATCGACCCCGACCCGGCCAACGCCGAGACGATCAAGCAGTGGTGCACCGACTACTGGTCGGAGGCGCATCCGACGTCGATGGGCGGCGCGTACGTGAACTTCATCGGCGCGGACGAGGGCAAGCACCGGGTCCAGACCACCTACCGCGACCACTACGACCGGCTCGCGCGTGTGAAGGCCGCGTACGACCCGTCGAACCTGTTCCACGTCAACCAGAACATCGAGCCCAGCGCGGCCGTGTAGGCGCAGGTCCCTCCTCATGCGCACCCGGATCCGCGACATCAGCGCACCCGGCCGGCTCGCGGACCGCGGCGAGGGCGTCGGCCTCGACGAGCTGGCCCTCGCCGCGCGCAACCACGCCATGCCGCTGGAGGCCCTGCGGCTCGATGTGACCCCTCCGGGGCTGCACTACGTCCTCGTGCACTACGACATCCCGCCCGCCGACCCGGCCGAGTGGCGGCTGGTGGTGGGCGGCCGGGTGCGTACGCCGCTGACGCTGGACCTCGCGGCGCTGCGGGCGCTGCCCGCGGTGACACAGCGGGTGACGCTGGAGTGCGCGGGCAACGGCCGAGCCCGGCTCACCCCCCGCCCGGTGAGCCAGCCGTGGCTGACCGGCGCGGTCGGCACCGCCGACTGGACAGGCGTCGAGCTGCGAGCACTGCTGGACGCGGCCGGGGTCGAACCCGACGCCGTGGAGGCCGTGTTCACCGGTGCCGACCACGGCGTGGAGCGCGGCGTCGAGCAGGACTACCGGCGCAGTCTGCCGCTGGCGGCGGCGCTGGACCCGGCCCGGCGGGTGCTGGTCGCGTACGCGATGAACGGCGGTCCGCTGCCGCCGCAGCACGGGTACCCGCTGCGGCTGGTGGTGCCAGGCTGGTACGGCATGGCCCAGGTGAAGTGGCTGCGGGAGATCACCCTCACCGACGTGCCCTTCACGGGCTACCAGCAGCACGTCTCGTACCGCTACCAGCAGCGCCGCGGCGATCCCGGCGAGCCCGTCACCCGGATCGAACCGCGTGCGCTGCTGGTCCCGCCCGGATTCCCGGACTTCATGTCCCGTGTGCGCGTCGTCCGCCCCGGTCCGGTGGACCTCGCGGGCCGCGCCTGGTCCGGATACGCCCCCGTGGTGCGTGTCGAGGTGAGCACGGACGACGGCGGCACCTGGCACGACGCCGAACTCGCGGCTCCGGACGCGCAGCACCCGTGGGCCTGGCGTGCCTGGCACACCGTCTGGTCCGCGGCCCCCGGCCACCATGTGCTCGGCGCCCGCGCCACCGACGCCGACGGCCGCACCCAGCCCCTGGAGCCGCCCTGGAACCGGGGCGGTTACGGCAACAACGCGGTGCAGCGGGTCCCGGTCCTGTGCACGCACGAGGCAGGGTGAGCCGAGCCGCAGCCGGGCCGGCGGCGCGGGCCACCGGCCACCGGGGCAAC
Organism: Streptomyces sp. NPDC002004; assembly: GCF_053593975.1. NCBI lineage: Bacteria > Bacillati > Actinomycetota > Actinomycetes > Kitasatosporales > Streptomycetaceae > Streptomyces > Streptomyces sp. NPDC002004. Next base: position 331,658 of record NZ_JBSFDP010000004.1, on the reverse strand, counting down.
GATCGGGAGGGCGACGATCGGGCGGAGACGCGGCCGGGCGGCCCAGGACGTCAGGAGGCGAGAATCCGCCCCTTCTGCTCCTCGAACTCCGCCTCGCTCAGGACTCCTTGTGCCTTCAGCTCGCCCAGCTGCTTGAGCTGGTCGATCTTGTCCTCCATGCTCACGGCGGCGGGCGCGGAAGGCGCGGGCTGCGGGGGCGCCGCCGGGGCCTGCTGCGCGTACTCCGGCTGGGCGTACTGCTGCTGTGCGTTCTCCTGCTGCGCCCACCGTCCGGCCTGGCGCCGCGACACGCGGTTGGACACGGCCGTCGCCGTCCCGGCGACCACGGCCGTACGGGCGACTCCTCGAAGCAGACCGGGCATGTTTCCCACTCCTCGTCGGGGTTCTCGGTGGATCGTCGGGCACATCTCGTCCTCGTGGGACGCGACGGCACGGCGGGACGACGGTCAGGGCTCCGTGGCGTCCAGGATCTCGACGAGGTCCTGGAGCGGGACCCGGCCGCTCGCCACGACCTGGGCGCCGCTGCGGCGCAGCGCCGCTGCGAAGGGCGCGGCCCAGAGGTTCTCGTAGACGAGGATCCCGGCCGAGTCGCCGGGTTCGAGGACGCTCGCGGCCTCGGCGAAGTCCTCGTCGCCCAGCACACCCGCGGAGGCGCCCTCGAACACGGCGAGGTCCAGCTCACCGTCCCCGGTGAGGTCGGCGATCTCCAGTCCGACGATGCTGCCGTCCTGTTCCTTCTTGATGAATTTCAGGTCGATGACCCGGATCAGCCCGCGCTCGGACAGGTCCACCAGCAGGGGGAAGGCCTCTCCGGTCAGACGGCTGCCGGGGAATTCGACGACCAGGTAGTCGATCGGGCCCATCTCGTCGATCTCGTCGCTCACGTCGGCTCCTCGGAGACAGAACCTGCTCACTGTCGACACCACCCATAACGCCACAAAAGCCGCAATGGGCACAGAAGAATCGTAGCTCTACCTCCCGGAGGCCTCAGCACTCGCCGCCCCGGCCGGGCGCGTCCCCGGCAGGTGCCGGGTGAAGGCGAAGCTGGCCAGCGTGATGGCGGAGACGGCGAGAATGCCCGTCTTGAGGCCCGCGAGCTGCGCCGCAGCGTACTGCTCGACGATGGCGTCGGCCTCGGCCGGCGGCACCGCCGCCTCGGCGAGGGCCGTCCGGACCTGCTGGGTCGGCACGAAGCCGATCCCGGCCTCGATCCGGATGCCGGCCTGCTGCCGTACGGCGTCCGAGATGCGCGGATCGCTCGCGATGAGCGATCCGAAGGCCACGGCCAGCGCCCCGATCAGGACGGCGCCGACGAGTGCGGTGCCCAGCGACGACCCCAGGTTCTGGGCGGTGTACTGGAGGCCGCCGACCTCGCTGCGGTCCTCCTCGCCGACGCTCGACTGCACGATGTTGCCCAGCTGGGACGCGAGCAGCCCCATGCCGATGCCGAGCAGCGCCATCGCGCAGGCGAACGACAGGTCGTCGAGGGCGGGTTCGATGGTGGCGAGCAGCCACAGTGTCGAGGCCAGCAGCACCACCAGACCCGCCCGGACCACCGTGCGCGGCGCGGCGAACCGGGCGAGCAGCGGACCGCTCATGGACGCCACGAGCATCGTGACCGACACGGGCAGCAGACGCAGCCCCGTCTCGAAGGCGTCAAGGCCCTGGACGACCTGGAGGTAGAGCGGTACGGCGAAGAACACGCCGAGCATGATGAGATTCTGACTGACGAGCACGAGCAGCCCGGAGCGCAGGGTCGGGAGCGCGAACAGCCCGGGGCGCACCAGCGGAATCCGCCCCTGCCTCTCCCGTCGGCGTTCCCACGTGCCGAAGAGATGCAGCACGGTGGCCCCGGCCGCGACGACGAACAGGGTCGGGGCGAAGCCGAAGACGGTCACCGGTGTGTTGCGCGGCTTGAGCCAGCCCCAGGTGCTGCTCTGCAGGATGCCGAGGACCACCAGGATCATGCCGGCCGCCGAGAGCACCGCTCCCACGACGTCGAGACGCATCCGCTCGGCTGCGGGGCGGTCCCGGGGGATCCAGCGCATGAGCAGCAGGATGACGGCCACCAGGACGACTTCGCCCGCGAAGACCAGCCGCCAGGTCAGATAGGTGGTCACCCAGCCGCCGAGCAGGGGGCCGACGGCGATTCCCGCACCGGCCAGCCCGCCGATCACGCCGTAGGCGACGGCACGGTCCCGTCCCCGGTAGGAACCCGCGACCAGCGCCGCGAGTGCCGGGAGCACCAGCGCGGCCCCCAGCCCCTCGATGACCGACCAGCCGACGGCGAGCACCCACAGCACGGGCGCCAGGGCGGTGAGCGCCGACCCGACGCCGTAGACCGCGAGGCCGATGCCGAACATCCGCCGTCGCCCGAACATGTCGCCCAGTCTGCCGCCGGTGATCATGAAGGCAGCCATGACCAGCGTGTAGAGGGTGATGACGGCCTGGATGGACGTCACGTCGGTGTCGAAGTCCTCGACCAGACGGCTGATCGACACGTTCATCACGGACGTGTCCAGCACCATGAGGAACTGGGCGGTGCCCAGGACGGCGAGGGCTTTCCAGTGCCCCGTCGGCCCGCCGGACGCGGGCACCTAACCGTGCTCCGGATGCGTGGCGTCGGCGCGGCAGCCCGTGTGCCGTCCGGGGCGCCGGCCGCCGTGGGCGGGGAGGCGGCCCCGCGGCGGGATGCGGTGGCCGTCGCGCTGGAGGCCGCGGAGGATGCCGGAGCGGTGACGGTCGCCTTCCGGAACGGCTGGGGTCATGTCCTCAGCGTGTCCCGTGCACGTACGCCCACCGGCGCACGACGCACCGGACGCGCCCCGAATCCGCTGAACAGTCGCATGGCTCGGCTTACGCTCGCGGCGTGCCCCACCTGACCGGCCTGCTCAAACGCCTGGTGATCGGCCGGGCCAAGCGCAGCGAAGAACTGCACGAGACGCTGCTGCCGAAGCGGATCGCGCTGCCGATCTTCGCGTCGGACCCGCTCTCCTCCGTCGCGTACGCGACCCAGGAGATCCTGCTGGTCCTGACGCTGGGCGGGCTGACGTATCTGCACTTCGCACCGTGGGTGGCCGCGGCCGTCGTGGCGCTGATGACGGTGGTGGTGCTGTCCTACCGGCAGGTGGTGCACGCCTATCCGAGCGGCGGCGGCTCGTACCAGGTGGCGTCCACGAACCTCGGCGCGTCCGCCGGACTCGTGGTCGCCGCCTCGCTGCTCGTCGACTACGTCATGACGGTCGCCGTGTCGGTCGCGTCGGGGGTCGACAACATCATCTCGGCGCTGCCGTCGACGGCCGGCCACCGGGTGGCGATGGCGATCGGGTTCGTCGCGGTGCTCACCGCCATGAACCTGCGCGGGGTGCGCGAGTCGGGGCGGGCGTTCGCGACGCCGACGTACCTGTTCGTCGGCGGCGTACTGATCATGGTCGTCACGGGTCTGATCCGCTGGATGGCGGGCGATCCACCGGTCGCCGAGACCGCCCGCTACGGCATCGCGCCCGCACCCGGGTACACCGGCCTCGCGGGCTTCGCGCTGCTGATGCTCGTCCTGCGGGCCTTCTCCTCCGGGTGCACGGCGCTGACCGGTGTGGAGGCGATCTCCAACGGCGTACCGGCCTTCCGCAAGCCGAAGGCGAAGAACGCGGCCACGACCCTGCTCACGATGGGCACCCTGGCGGTGGCCATGTTCAGCGGCGTGACGGCCCTGGCGCTGATCTCCGATGTGCACATCACCGACGGCTCCTGCCGGCTCGTGGGTCTGCCGGACTGCGGCGGCTACACGCAGCGCACCGTCATCGCCCAGCTGGCGGCGGCCGTCTTCGGGGGCGAGCACACCTTCGGCTTCTACTTCATCCAGGCGGTCACCGCACTGGTGCTGATCCTCGCCGCGAACACGGCCTTCAACGGCTTCCCGCTGCTCGCCTCGATCCTCGCCCAGCACCGCTATCTGCCGCGCCAGCTGCACTCGCGCGGCGACCGGCTCGCCTTCTCCAACGGCATCCTGGCGCTGGCGGTGGTCGCCGGGCTGCTGCTGTGGGGCTTCCGGGCGAACGTCACCAGCCTGATCCACCTGTACATCCTGGGCGTGTTCACCTCCTTCACACTGTCGCAGGCCGGCATGGTGCGGCACTGGAACCGCGCGCTGCGCACCGAGCCGGACCGGGCGGTGCGCCGTCGCCACCACGCCGCCCGGGCGATCAACGCGGTGGGCTCCGTCGTGACCGGTCTGGTGCTGGTGATCGTGCTCGCCACCAAGTTCCTGGAGGGCGCCTGGCTCGCGGTGCTCGCGGCGGCGGTGCTGTGGCTGAGCATGCGGTCCATCCGCCGCCACTACGACTCCACGGCCGCCGAGCTCGCGGTCACCGACCCGCACGGCGAACTCGTCGCCCCGTCCCGGGTGATCGCGATCGTCCTCGTCTCGAAGGTCCACAAGCCCACGCTGCGGGCGCTCGCCTACGCACGCGCGATGCACTCCGACCAGCTGGAGGCGCTGACCGTGTCGGTGGACCGCGACGAGGCCGCCGCGCTGCAACGGGACTGGGAGCGGTACGGCATCGAGGTGCCGCTGAAGGTCCTCGACTCGCCCTACCGGGAGGTGACCCGGCCGGTCGTGGAGTACGTGCGCTCCATCCGGCGCGAGAGCCCGCGGGACGTCGTCGCGGTCTTCATCCCCGAGTACGTGGTGGGGCGCTGGTGGGAGAACCTGCTGCACAACCAGTCGGCGCTGTGGCTCAAGACCCGGCTGCTGTTCATGCCCGGTGTGATGGTGACCAGCGTGCCGTGGCAGCTGACCTCGTCGGCGCGGGCCGACCGCCCGGCCGCGCGGGCTCCCGGGTCGGTCCGCCGGGGCGAACCGCCGCCGGCGACGGGACGTTCCGGGGCACGACGCCGGCAGCACCGGTGATGGCGGTGGCGGCGGGTGCTCCGGCGGCGGCCGCGGTCGGGTCGGTCACTCGGCTTCGAGTGCGACCTCCGTCGACTTGATCAGGGCGACGACCGTGGTGCCGTCGGCGAGGCCCAGGTCCGCAACGGCGTCCTTGGTGATGGCGGCGGTCAGTTCGGCGCCCGCCACGGACACCTTCACGGTCGCCATGGCGCCGCCGGTGGCGACCGAGGCCACGGTGCCGGGGATCTGGTTGCGGATGCTGATGCCGTCGACCGGGCCGGTGGCGAGGGAGACCTCGGTCGACTTGATCAGCGCCCGGACCCGGGAGCCCGCGGTCAGCTTCAGGTCCTCGACGGCCTCCAGCGTGACGGCGGCGGTGATCTCGCGCCCGCCCGCGAGGCCGACCTTCACCGTGGCCATGACCTCGCCCGGGGTGACGGAGGTGACGGTTCCGGGGATGCGGTTGCGGATGCTCAGTGTCATGGCGTCACCCTCGCACGCCTACAGTGCAGGAGTGCCGAACTACACCATTGGCCAGACCGCGCGCCTCCTCGGCGTGAGCTCCGAGACAGTGCGCCGCTGGGCCGACAGCGGCCGGCTCCGGATGGACCGGGACGGGTCGGGCAACCGCGTCATCGACGGGGTGAGCCTGGCCGCGTTCGCGAAGGACCGGGCGGCCGACGCGGAGACGGCCGCCGAGCCGTCCGCCACCTCGGTGCGGAACTCCTTCACGGGCATCGTGACCGCGGTGACCTGCGACGACGTCGTCGCCCAGGTGGAACTCCAGGCCGGGCCGCACCGCGTGGTGTCCCTCGTCTCGCGCGAGGCAGTCGACGAACTGGGGCTGACCGTGGGCGTCACGGCGACCGCCCGGGTGAAGTCGACGCACGTGTACGTGGACCGGCCGCAGAGCCGGGGCGGACGGGCGTAAGCACGGGGCGGGGCCGGCGGGTGTCAGCTGCAGAGCAGGGCCGCCCGCAGGTCGAGACGGTCGTCGAGCCGCGAGAGGTCCCGGCCGGTCAGGGTCTCGATGCGCTGGATGCGGTAGTGGACCGTGTTGACGTGCAGATGCAGCGCCTCGGCGGTACGCGCCCAGGAGCCGTTGTGCGCGAGGAAGGACTCCAGGGTCTCGCGCAGCATCCGCGAGGAGACGTTGCCGTCGTCGAGCAGCGGCCCGAGCACACCCGATCCGTAGGCGGCGCGCGCCTCGGCGGGTATTAGAAGAGCTTCGACGTACATGGGATCTCACATTCACCAGGCTGAGACGGGATAAAGAATCGTAAATGCAAGCCGAAGCACCCACTAGACCTCTTGTTTAATCATCCATCACCCGACCCGGGCACTGGTGCGTTCCGTGCCGACGGGGGCCGCACCCGCTGCCGAGCAGGCGCCCGTCGCCGGGCGCGCTCCGGGCCGGGCACCCCGGCGCGCTCCGGGCCGGGCACCCCGACGGCGCACGGGCCGGAGGATTGGCGAGATCGGGCACTTGCCAGCCCATATGGCGCTGCTGTCTCATATCAGCCAGACGAATGTGCCGTTTCCCCTCTCATTTCTGGTTCCGCTGTCTTCCCGCCGGGCATTCATGAGGGGATGACCGCGGCATCCGGACCGGAGGGATTGGGATGAGCCGACTCGTCGAGCCACCGCGTTCCACTGCACAGACCGGCACCTCGCTGCTCGTCACCGGCGAGGTGGAGCGGCCGGCCCTGTTGAGCGTGGCCGACCTGCGCGCGGAGTGGCCGCGGCACGCGGCCGACGTGGTGTTCGACTGCGCGACCAGCGGCCCCCGGCACCACACCTTCGCCGGCCCGCTGCTGCGGGACGTCGTCACCACGGCCGGTCCCGCCTTCGACCCGCGCCGCCGCAAGGACCGCTCCCGCTTCCTGCTGGAGATCAACGGCGAGGACGGGCACCACACCGTGCTGTCCTGGGCGGAGATCGACGAGGACTTCGGCGACGCACCGATCCTGCTCGCCACCGAGCTCGACGGCGAGGGGCTCGACGCCACGGGCAGCCAGCTCGTCGTCCCCTCGGACCGCTGCGGCGCCCGGTACATCAGCAAGATCACCCAGATCCGGCTGAGTCACCGCTAGCGGGCGTCCTGCCGAGCACCCCGATCGCGGCCCGACCAGCAGGACACCTCCCCGGGCCCGTCGCACACACCGGCACGGACATCCCCGAACGTTTGTACGTTCCTCTTACAGGGGTCGCATCTGCCATGGAGAATGACCCGATCACTTGCAAATAAGAGGTTTGAGCCCATAGCTTGAGGCCCATGCAGTCCTACACAATCGGCCAGGCCGCGCGTCTGCTGGGCGTCAGTCCCGACACCGCGCGACGCTGGGCCGACGCGGGCCGGGTGGCGACCCTGCGCGACGAGAGTGGACGGCGTCTGATCGACGGCCGGGACCTCGCCGCATTCGCCATCGAGGTCGCGCAGGGCGGCGTGGGCGAGGAGGACGAGTCGTACACCTCCGCCCGCAACGCCTTCCCGGGCATCGTCACCGCCGTCAAGCTCGGCGACGTCGCCGCCCAGGTGGAGATCCAGGCCGGGCCGCACCGGCTGGTCTCCCTGCTCACCCGCGAGGCCGTCGAGGAACTCGGCCTGGAAGTCGGCATGCAGGCCACCGCCCGCGTGAAGTCCACCAACGTGCACATCGACCGCAGCTGACCCTGTCCTCGCGCAGCGCACACGTACCGCACCGCTCTTCTCCGGCACAGCCTTCTTCTTGGACCAGCGGCGTCGCCCGTCCCCGGCGCGGCTCGTCCCTTCCGCTCGGGCGGTTTCAACCGGCCCGCCACACCAAGGAGTTCCACCGTGTCCCGCATGTCCTCGTCGGACAGAAGCCCCGCCCAGCCGTCGCACGACCGCCGCCTCGCCCGGCCGCTCACCGTGCGCCGCCGCGCCGCCGCCGCGGTCGTCACCGCCGCCCTCCTCGTCCCGCTCGCCGCCTGCGGCGGCAACGACAAGAAGGACGACGGCGGCAAGAAGGGCAGCGGGTCCCCGCAGGCCGAGAAGGTCGACCTGACGGTCCTCGCCGCCTCCTCGCTCACCGACGTCTTCAAGACCGAGGCCGACGCGTACGAGAAGGCGCACCCGGGCACGAAGATCACCTTCTCCTTCGCGGGCTCGCAGGAGCTGGCCGCGCAGGTCAAGAACGGCGCCCCCGCCGACGCGCTGGTCACCGCCGACACCAAGACCATGGACGGGCTGAAGTCCGACACCGGCGCACCGGCCGTCATCGCCAAGAACCGTCTGGTCATCGCCACCGGCAAGGGCAACCCGAAGAAGGTCGAGAACCTCAAGGACCTCTCCGACACCAAGCTGAAGGTCGTCCTCGCGGCGCCCGAGGTGCCCGTCGGCCGCTACAGCAAGCAGATCCTCGACGCCCAGAAGATCACGGTGAAGCCGGTCTCGCAGGAGCCCAACGTGCGCGCCGTCCTCAGCAAGGTCGAGCTCGGCGAGGCCGACGCCGGCCTGGTCTACAAGACCGACGCGCAGACCGCGCCCACCAAGGTCGACGCCATCACCATCCCCGACAAGCAGAACGCCGTCGCCTCCTACCCGGCGGCGGCCCTCAAGTCGTCCAAGCACGCCGCGGCCGCAGCCGACTTCGTGAAGTGGCTGTCCAGCCCCGAGGCGCAGAAGATCCTTCAGGACGCGGGCTTCCAGAAGCCGTAAGCGTCCACGGCCGCCGATGAGGGACACCCCATGAAACGCTCCCGCGCCCGCACGCCCCTCGGCCTCGCGGTGCCCGCGCTGTTCGCGGTCGCGTTTCTGCTGCTGCCCCTCATCGGCGTCCTCGCCCGTACGTCCTGGGGCGAGCTCGGCACCCATCTCACCGCTCCGGACTCGGTCACCGCCCTCAGGCTGTCGCTGCTCGTGTCCTTCTGGGCGCTCGGCCTCTCCCTGGTGCTCGGGGTGCCGCTGGCCTGGCTGCTGGCCCGGGTCCCCTTCCCGGGCAAGGCGTTCGTACGGTCCCTGGTGCTGCTGCCGATGGTGCTGCCGCCGACGGTCGGCGGTGTCGCGCTGCTGCTCGGCCTCGGGCGGCGCGGGCTGATCGGGCCGTGGCTGGAGGACTGGTTCGGCGTGACGCTGCCGTTCCACACGTCCGGCGCGGTGGTCGCCGCCACCTTCGTGTCGATGCCCTTCCTCGTGATCAGCCTCGAGGGGACGCTCGCCGGGCTGAGCCTCCGGTACGAGGAGACCGCGGCCTCCCTGGGCGCCTCGCCGCTGCGTGTGTTCTTCACCGTCACGCTGCCGATGGTCGCGCCGGGCCTCGCCGCGGGGGCCGCGCTCACCTGGGCGCGCGCACTGGGCGAGTTCGGGGCCACCATCACCTTCGCGGGCAACCTTCCCGGGACGACGCAGACGCTGCCGCTCCAGGTGTACCTGCTGCTCCAGGACAACCCCGAGGCGGCCACGTCCGTCTCGCTGCTGCTGCTGGCGATCGCCATGGCGGTGCTGGTCATGCTGCGCGGACGGTGGCGCGGCGCGGCGCCCGTGGCGGCGGCCGGCCGGATGGCGGACGAGCTCACGGACGCACCCTCACCGGGAGCCGCGCCCGTCGACGCCCCCGCGACGGAGCCGGCCGGTCGCCCTCGGCCGGACAAGGAGCCGCTCCCCGCCGCGTGGGCCGGCGACGACACCCGCACCTCCGAGTGGCCGCTGCACACCCGCGTCACCGGCCACACCCGCCTCACGCTCGAGGCCGCGCCCGGCACCACCATCGCGGTCGTGGGCCCCAACGGCGCCGGCAAGACCACCCTGCTCCGGGCGTTGCTCGGACTGACCGACCGGGCCCACGCCGAACTCCGGCTCGGGGACGACGATGTGACCGCGCTGCCGCCGCACCGCCGCGGGGTCGCCTGGGTCCCGCAGGACGGGGCGCTGTTCCCGCATCTGAGCGCGCTCGCCAACACCGCGTACGGGCTGCGGATGAGCGGTGTGCCGCGGGCCGAAGCCCGCCGGGCCGCGCAGCTGTGGCTGGACCGGCTCGGGGTCGGGCACCTCGCCCACCGCAGGCCGGCCCAGCTGTCCGGTGGACAGGCCGGGCGGGTCGCGCTGGCCCGGGCGCTGGCCGCGCGGCCGCGGCTGCTGCTCCTCGACGAGCCGCTCGCCGCGCTCGACCAGACGACCCGCGCCCATGTGCGCCACACACTGCGGACCCATCTCGACGGCTTCGGCGGAGTCTGCCTGATCGTCACGCACGACCCGGTGGAGGCGGTGTCGCTGGCCGACCGGGTGCTGGTGCTGGAGGACGGCCGTGCCCTCCAGGACGCGCCGCCCCCCGAACTCACCCGGCACCCGCGTTCCCCGTGGGTGGCCCGGATGCTCGGGCGCAACGCCTGGTCCGGCACCGCGACCGCCGACGGCCTCGAACTCCCCGACGGGTCACGGATCGTGGCCGCCGAGCCGGTCAGGCCCTCCGTGCCGGCGCTGGCGATCATCCCGCCCGAGGCGGTGTCCGTGCACCGTGACAAGCCCGAGGGCAGCCCCCGCAACGTATGGCCCGGCACGGTACGCGAACTGACCTCGGTGGGCAGCCGGTTGCGCGTGCTGATCACCTCGGACCAGGCGCCCGACCTGGTCGCCGAGATCACCCCGCAGGCGGCGGGGGACCTCGGCCTGCGCGACGGCGTCGCCGTCTTCACCAGCGTCAAGGCCACCGAGGTCACGCTCGTCACGACCTGAGCGCGGCCGGCACGGCCGACGTCAGCCCGTCCAGAAGTCCCACCACCGGGTCAGGATCAGCATGCCGATGACCCCGAGGTGCAGCAGCGGCACCAGCCAGGTGAAGTCGTCGAAGAACCCGCGCAACCAGGCCGGGGCGGGCAGCAGTTGCTCGCGTACGACGAGCGACGTCACGTACCAGAACATGACGATCGTGGCGATCCACGCGAGGACGCACCACAGACAGAGTGCGTTGATGCGGTACAGCGACTGGAACTGCAGCCAGGTGCAGAAGGCGACACCGAAGAGCGTGCCCGCGGTGAAGGTCAGCCAGTACCAGCGGGGGAACCGCGCGCCCGCCAGCAGGCCGGTGCCGACGCAGACGACGACGGCGTAGCAGACGAGCCCCAGCATCGGGTTCGGGAATCCGAACGCCGACGCCTGGGGGCTCTTCATGACACTGCCGCACGCCACGACCGGATTCAGGCTGCATCCCGGGACGAAGCCCGGGTTCTCCAGCAGCTTGAACTTGTCGAGCGTGATCACCCAGGAGGCCAGCAGTCCGGCCGCCCCCGTGACGATCAGCAGCACCGCGAACGCCCGGCCCGTGCCGAGCGCGCGTCGGACGGCCGCACGCCCGGATGCGGCGTCGTGCACGGAAGGCCCTATCCGCGCAGGCTGCGAGCGGGCAGCAGCACGTGCGCCGCCGCTGTCAGGGTCTCCTCGGACCCGGCGAACGCGGCGAGGCTCTCCTCCGGGACCGGGGAGCCCGGTTGCGCCTCGGGCCAGGGACGCGTGGTGAAGACGAGACAGGCGTGACCGCGCTGCCGCACCGCGACCAGCCACTCGGGCGGTACGGCGCACTGGGCCTTGAACCGCGCCATGGTGACCACGGCCTGCCCCGCCTCCACGAGCAGCCCGAAGGGCAGCCCCGGCTGCTCGGTGCCGTCCACCACGGGTCCCCCGATCGGCAGACCGGAGCTGCGGAGCAGGGCCGCGACTGCCTCCGCCGACGCGGCGGGGCCGCCCTTCCCGTCGCCGAGGGAGTAGGCCAGCAGGAAGGGCATGTCGCCCTGCTCGTCCGGGTGTGCGCCGCTCCACGCCAGCACGGCGAGGGTGCCCAGGTCGTCCGGCTGGACGGGGGGTGTTGCAGTGGGGGAAGAAGTCACCCCGGCACGGTAGCGACAACACACCCCGCCCCGGCCGTCCTCGTCACCCGTCCGGACGAGCCGCGGAGCCCGATCACACGAAGGAGTGGGAGAGGTGCGAACACACCGGCGGACGCACTAGGTCGTGTCCGCACAGTAGCGCCGTCTGCCCGGAGGGCAGGGCTCGCGGCGTCCGGTGCTGGGGGCACCTCCCACGCCGTTCAGGCTGTGGGGGAGCATCGCAAGGCGGAGGGTCGCCCGCGTGCTGGGTGTACACGGGTGATCCCGACAACGCGGCTGGGGGTACCTCCCACGCCCTTCAGGCAGTGGGGGAGCCGTGCCAGGCGTCGCGAGCCAGGCGGGACTTTGCGGACACGGCCTAGGACCCGTGCGCGAGCGGGAGACCGCCCAGGAGGCGTGCGGGGGTGCTGCCGCCCGCGCCGAGGCCGTCAGTCGCCTCCCTCAGGGAGTGCACGACGGAGCCCTGCTTCTCGGTGTCGATGGCGTCCGTGTGCAGCGGCTGCACGTCGAGCGTCCGCTGGCTGCCGAGCGTCTCCAGGGCCCCGTTGAGGCTCGTGGGCATGCCTGACGCGAAGGCGGGTGCGGCACCCCCGACGACGACCATCGACCCGACAACGGCGGCTGCGGCCTTCAGGGACTTCATCGTGATCCTTTCTTCGGCGCCGGGCGTCGCCGGAGGGAATCCTCACCGTGCAGACCCGTACGCCCGCGATCTTGCTTCCTTCTGGGTAACGAGCCCTCTGTGCCGCAGAAACCCCCGCCCGGGCATTTTCCCGGCCTCCCACCCGAACGAAGAGGGCATGCGCAAAAGGGCCCGGCCGCGTCCTCCTGTGGGGAGGCCGCGGCCGGGCGCGAGAGAACTGCTGGTGTGTCAGCCGTTGGCGCAGGTGTTGCCGAACGCCGGGTTCAGCAGACCGACGACGTCGACGGTGTTGCCGCAGACGTTGACCGGGACGTGGACCGGCACCTGGACGACGTTGCCCGAGACCACACCCGGGGAGTCGGTCGCCGAACCCGAGGCACCGCTGTCGGCGGCGGCGATGCCGGTGGTGCCCGCCACGGCTGCGGCGGCGAGGGTGGACAGAACAAGGGCCTTCGCGGAACGCGACATGGAGAGATACTCCTTGAGGAAGTGATGCAACAGCGGGGCTGAATGCCCGACTCATGGCTCAACGGCCGCCATGCGTGCAGGTTCCGGGTCCAAAAGGGTGATTTCCTCACCCTTTTCCCGTGACGCGACACGGTCGGGCGGAACGACGGGGATACGTTTCCGCGTCGTTCACCGGGTTCCCGGGCGGCTCGACGGCCGCACCGGGCCCCGGGGGCGGCCATCGGTGGCCGGGTCGGGCTAGCGGCGGGACGCGACCCTGCCGCGGCGGTACAGAAGACCGCCGGCGACGAGCAGACCGGCACTGGCGGCCGCAGCAGCGGCCAGGTCCTGGTCGGTTCCGGTCGCCGCGAGCGTGGCATCGGCGGGCGTCTGCTCCCGGGACACCGAGGAGGACACGGCGGACCCGCCGACGTCGACCGCAGGAGTCACAGCGTTCTGCGCGGGGGGAGTGACCGGAGCGGGCAGGGTCGTCCCCGTCGCGGGCACCGTCGGCTGCGACGGCTGCGACGGCTGGGTCGGCTGCGACGGCTGCGACGGCTGCGACGGCTGCGTGGGCTGGGTCGGCCCCGACGGCTGCGACGGCTGCGTGGGCTGCGACGGCTGCGACGGCTGGGTCGGCCCCGACGGCTGCGACGGCTGCGACGGCGCCTGCTGCGTCGTTGCCACGGGCGCGTCGTTGGCGCATCCGTTGCCGAAGACGGGGTTGAGCGCCCCGACCACGTCGACGGAGTTGCCGCACGCGTTCACCGGAACATCGACCGGCGCCTGCACGGTGTTGCCCGATCCGACGCCGGGCGAGTTCTGGGTCGAACCGACGGCCGTCGAGCCGGTGGCCGAGGTGCCGGTGGCGGTCTGCGACCCGTTGGAGCACGAGTTGCCGAACGCGGGGTTGAGCGCCCCGACCACGTCGACGGAGTTGCCGCACACGTTCACCGGAACATCGACCGGCGCCTGCACGGTGTTGCCCGAGAGAACACCGGGCGAGTCGGACGCACTCCCGTCCGCGTCCGAAGCGGCGAACGCATACGAACCGGGAAGGGACAGAATGCTCGTCACAGCCGCGGCCGTGAGCACTCCCTTGCTGAGAGCCTTACGCAATGTAGTGGTCTTCCTGCTCGCAGAGAGAAGCGCCGGCCTTGGATCCGTTCACGATGGGTCCAAGGCCAGCGGGTGCCGCGACCCGGATGGCCGCGGCGTGACATAGGAGCCGAGCCGGCCTGCTATGTCAGCCGTTGGTGCAGGCGTTGCCGGACACCGGGTTCAGCAGCGCGATCACGTTCAGGCCGTTGCCGCAGGCGTTGACCGGAACGTGGATCGGCACCTGGATGACATTGCCGGACAGCACACCGGGGGAGTTGGTGGCGCTGCCGCTGGCACCGGAGTCGGCAATGGCCGGGGCTGCGGCACCGAGGGCCAGGAACAGGCCTGCGGCGACAATCGCGGTCTTCTTGTGCTTCACGGGGTTTCCCTTCTCTGCGGTCATGGCGATGTGTCGGAAGCAACCGAGCGAGCACGCATTCAGGGCTCGCACCATGACCTGCAGCATGTAAACGACCAAAAACGCACATAGGAACCGCGACCCGGGCCTCTTTCCCGCATATTCACCCGAATAGCGAGTGACCAAAGGCCCGGCGGACAAAGATCGTTGATCAGCTGTTGCCGGTTCCGTTGCCGGAGAGCACCGGGATGTCGTCCAGGACATGCGACAGCGGCTCGTCGCCCTTGGCCTGGGTGGAGTTCTCGACGCACTGCTGACTCTGCGGCGAGGACAGGACGTTGACGTCCTGCACGCTGACGGGCACGACACCGACGAGCGAGCCGGCGTTGACCTTGCCGGGCAGGCCGACGCAGGGCTTGTTCAGCGAGCCCTGGACCAGCGCGAACTGCGGGCTCATGGCGCCGGTCGTCGCGGAGTTGCCGTACGACTGCTGGGCGTTCAGGCCACTGGAGGCGGACGTACCCGTGTCGTCGCCGATCGCCAGGGCCTGGGGGGCGGTCATCGCCGAGACTCCGGCGACGGACGCGGTGAGGGCGGCCGCGGCCACAACCTTCTTGAGCATTTTCCGTGTTCCTTATTCCGATGGGACGGACACGCGAGTACTGAGACCGACACTCAGGTACCGGCTTGATACTCAACTCGCCGCGCGCACATCGGTTTCGCTGATTCACCCGGTCGCTCCGCGCGGCGCACCCGGAACACCCACGCTGTCCGATCATCCTTTTTGCACGGCTCTCGGACCGCGTTCCCGGAATCCGTGCCGCGGGGTGACCGTCCACCCGCGGAAAAGCCCTCCACAACAGGCTCGCTCCCGGTCAGCCATCAGGGTGAAGAGGTGCAACCATCCGGATCGGGCCGAGTTGGGCATGACGCTCCGGCCTGGCCTGTGTGCCAACAGGACCGGGCTTCTCCAGAAAGGGAAAGACTCGTGATCAAGAAGGTTATGGCCGCGGCCGCCCTCACCGCGTCCTTCGTCGGAGCGGCCGCCGCTTCCGCGCCGCAGGCGCTGGCCCTCGGTGACGACACCGGTACGTCCGCCACCAGCGGCAACAACTCCACGCAGTCGTACGGCAACTCGGCGACCCAGGGCGCCATGAGCCCGCAGTTCGCGCTGGTCCAGGGCTCCCTGAACAAGCCCTGCGTCGGCCTGCCCGGCAAGGTCAACGCCGGCTCGCTCGTCGGCGTCGTGCCGATCACCGCCCAGGACCTCAACGTCCTGTCCTCGCCGCAGACCCAGCAGTGCACCGAGAACTCCACCCAGGCCAAGGGCGACGAGGCCCTGTCGCACATCCTGGACGACATCCCGGTGCTCTCCGGCAACGGCACCAACAACAGCTGAACCACCCCCGACGGGGCGGGATCTCCCCGGTCGACGGGCCGCCGTGCACGCACGGCGGCCCGTGGTCCGTCCGGCGCGCGTGCACGGCGGCCCCTGTGTGGTCGTGCCCGTCGGCCGTGGCCCGTCGTGCACGGACGGGTCCGTCGCCCCCGGCCCGCACTGCGGCCGTCGCCGCCGGCGCTCACCTCGGCCAGCAGTTGCGCGTGACGATCGCCTCCCATTCGGGATCGGGTCTGCCGGGCAGCGTCCGGCCCTGTCGGCGCCAGGCCTGCAGGAGCGCCGTATAGAGAGGATCGGGCGCCATGGCATCCGGCGCTCTTCTGCTCCCGGGAATGTAGCTCTGCCTTTTCCAGCCGCCTCTGAATTCCGCCATGTCGCCTCGCCGTCGATGGTTCCGTGCCGGCGCATTCGTTCCTCGGCCGACCGCCGGTGAAACGGCAGGCACCGCCGTTCGGCGTCGCCGTTCTCCCTTCTCACCCGCAGGGCGTACGGGGGCGCGTCACGGCAATGCGGGCAAGGCGAATCCATCGATCGGGTCAACTCGCGCAACCGCCGGGCGGAAAGCACAGTTGATCATCATGCAGCTCCGTCCCCGGAGCCCGCTTTCGAAAGGGAAAGAACATGAAGAAGCTGTGGGCCGCCGCCGCCGTGGCCGCCTCCGTCGCCGGAGTCTCGGCGATGGCCGCCCCCCAGGCCCTGGCGATCGGCGACGACACGGGCACCTCGGCGCAGAGCGGCAACGGCGCCATGCAGTCGTACGGGAACTCCGCGACGACCGGTGACATGAGCCCGCAGTTCGCGCTGGTCCAGGGCTCGCTGAACAAGCCCTGCGTCGGCCTGCCCGGCAAGGTCAACGCCGGCTCGCTCGTCGGCGTCGTGCCGATCACCGCCCAGGACCTCAACGTCCTGTCCTCGCCGCAGACCCAGCAGTGCACCGAGAACTCCACCCAGGCCAAGGGCGACGAGCCGCTGTCGCACGTCCTCGACAACATCCCGGTGCTCTCCGGCAACGGCACCAACAACGGCTGAACCAGCCTCGAAGGGGCCGGCCACCGCATCACGGGCCGGCCCCTTCGGCCTGTCCGGGGTCATCCGACGCGCGGCTCGCACACGGTGCGCGAGGCCCTGCCCGTGCGCTGGAGGACGAACGCGCGATGGGCGAGGGTCCGCGAACGGTACGCGTCGGGAAGGTCCTGGAGGGTCAGCAGGCGTTCGCACGCCGCCAGGGACGCGTCCGGGGAGCCGGTCCAGTACGAGGTGACGGAGTACTCGTGGAGCAGTCCCCAGCGGTAGACCCACGGCTGTACGTACAGGAGGTCGTCGGGCGCGGCGCGGTCCACGACCGCGCTGAGGATCGCGTGCGCCGCATGGTGCCGGCCCATCCGGCGCAGCCGGGCGGTCAGTTCGTAGCAGGCTTCGAGGCGCTGGGGTCTGGCCTCCCAGGCGCGCAGGAAGGCGTCCATGGCGCCGGGCCAGTCGTCGTCGGCCGCCCTCAGTACTCCTGCCTGGAGCAGTGAGCAGTAGATCTCCTCGGGCCATCCGCCCATCGCGGCCCGGCGCTCGTACAGTTCGACCGCCCTCCGGGAGTCGCCGAGGGCGTGCATGGTCCGGGCGAGGTGGTAGACCGCACGGCTGCGGTGCGGATCGCGCTCGAGCTCCGCGGTGAGCAGACGTGCGTCCCGGGTGAGTTTGTCCGTTCGCGAGCGGCCGTCGTCGATCTGTTCGATGGCCAGGGCCCCCAGGCGGGCCCGGGTGGTGGGGACGTCCGTCGTCAGATACGCGTGGGTGGCTCCCTCGTAGCGCCAGGCGATCCCCGACCTGACCAGCCGTCCCACCCAGCACTCGGCGTCGCCGACGTGCCGCAGCAGATAGGAGTCGGCGGTCAGCGCAGGGAGCGGGCCTTCTCTGCGGACCACCATGTCGGCGTCGATGAGCAGAAGGTAGTCGGACGTCCCGCGAGCGTGCGCGAGGGTGAGCGTCCGGTTGTGGCCGAAGTCCGTCCAGGGCTCCTCGTGGAGCTTCCCCGGGATCCCGTCGAGAGCGGTGCGGACCAGGTCCTGGGTGCCGTCGGTCGACCCCGTGTCGGAGATGACCCAGTGGTCGACGAGGTCACGTACGGATGCGAGGCACCGCTCGATGACGCGTGACTCGTTCTTCACGATCATGCACAGGCAGATGGTCGGCTTCACCGGGCGGTCGCTCTCGTGTGGACGGGTGGGGGCGCCGGACCCCGGGGAGCGCGAGGGCGGTGTCGAACCGTACGCGCCGCCCGGGAAGGGCGGTGGAAAGCGGCCGTGCCGCCCGCGGGAAGGCGGGCGGCACGGTTGTTGAGTTGCAGAGTGTCCGGCGTCAGGCGGACGGCTGGCACACCGTCGTGACGGTGACGGTGGCCGGGTCGAGGCCGGGGTTGCTGAGGACGACGACCCAGGTGGCACCGCTCGGGAAGTCGGACGAGGCCGAGACCATGCCCGTACCCGTCGTCTGCTGCCAGCCGCCGGCCACAGCCACCTGGCCGGCGGGGCAGGTACCGCCGCCGACCGCCACACCCACGGCGCCGGGGGCGAGGACCTGCGTGTTGGCCTGGAAGGTCGTGCTCGTGCTGCCGGCCGGACCCGTCGGACCGGTCGCACCGTTGGTGCCGTTGGTTCCGTTGGTTCCGTTCGTGCCGTTGACGCCGGCAGGGCCCGTCGGACCCGTGGCACCGTCAGCACCGTTGAGGCCGTTCGTGCCGTTCGTGCCGTTGACACCGGCCGGACCCGTCGGACCCGTCACACCGTTGAGGCCGTTGGTGCCCGCAGGACCCGTCGGGCCCGTCGCACCGTCAGCTCCGTTGAGGCCGTTCGTGCCGTTCGTGCCGTTGGTGCCGTTGACACCGGCCGGACCCGTCGGACCCGTCACACCGTTGGTGCCGTTCGTGCCGTTGACGCCGGCAGGACCCGTCGCACCGGTCGCACCGTTGAGGCCGTTGGTGCCCGCAGGACCCGTCGGACCCGTAGCACCGTTGGTGCCGTTGGTGCCGTTGAGGCCGTTCAGACCGGCGGGACCCGTCGGACCGGTCGCACCGTTGGTGCCGTTGGTGCCGTTGGTGCCGTTGGTGCCGTTGGTACCGTTCAGACCGGCGGGACCCGTCGGACCGGTCACACCGTTCAGGCCGGCCGGACCCGTGGCACCGGTCGCGCCGTTGAGGCCGTTCAGACCCGCAGGGCCGGTCGCGCCGGTCGCACCGTTCAGACCGTTCAGACCCGCGGGGCCGGTCGCGCCGGTCGCGCCGATGGGACCCGTCGAACCGGTCGCACCGTTCAGACCGTTCAGACCCGCAGGACCCGTGGCACCGGTCGCACCGTTCAGACCGTTCAAACCGTTCAGACCCGCAGGACCCGTCGGGCCGGTCGCACCGTTCCCACCGACAGGACCCGTCGCACCCGTGGCGCCGTTGAGACCGTTCAGACCGGCGGGACCGGTCGCACCCGTGGCACCGTTCAGACCGTTGAGACCGTTCAGACCCGCAGGACCCGTGTTGCCCTTCGGACCGGTCGGGCCCGTGGCACCGTTCAGGCCATTCAGACCGGCGGGACCCGTGGCGCCCGTGTCGCCCTTCGGCCCCGTGGGGCCGAACGGACCGGTCGGACCCGTCGCACCGATCGGCCCGGTGACCGAGCAGGCCGGAACGCCGATCGCGTCGACGTAGCGGGCGCTGACGTAGCCGGGCCCGCTCGCCAGCTTGTACCAGTGCTGGTTGCCGTCAACGTTCTCGCCCAGCTCGTAGCACAGGATGCTGACGGTCGCGCCGTTCGGGAACGAGCCGAGCGACGACGAGGCCGTCGTCGGCGACTGACGGATGTTCACACCGCCCGCCGCGTTGACGGTCCCCGAGACCGCCGCGCGCAGCTCCTTCAGAGCGGCCTGCCCTGCCTTCGTGCCGGCCACCTGGCCCTGCACAGACTGAGCGTGCACCGCCGAAACAGGACCGCACAGGCCCCAGGTAAGACCGAGGCTCACTGCCCCGAGAACCAGCGACGACGTGCCACCGGTCTTAACAGCCCCACGCACCAAAACCCACCATGCCTTCCATGACGAAAATGCCGAGGAATGAGGTGCAGCCAGGAAACCGCATATGACAGCTGCAACCTGGATAACACGAATAAAAGGGGCTGAAAGCGGCACATATATCGCCTGAGCGGCCCGTGAATAATCTGCTAATCAACGCCTCGAAAAGCGCCGTGGCGGCGCGCTGCGGCGTATGGAGAGCAGAGGAATTTCCCTTCTGCCGACTCCATACCGACACGACACTATTGTTCAAACGGAAAGCACGCGGAATTCGCCGGATAGCACGCTTCCCCCCACCCCGGGGACCTGGCGGGACAGGACGGCGCGGCCCGGCTCCCGCGGAGCCGCACCTCACCTGTGGAACCGGGGCGGAAGCGAGCCCCTTCCGATCGGGTTACATAGAGGCATGAGTGACGCTGAGGCCATGCCGGACTGGGAGAAGCGCTTTCGGGCACCGCGTGTGTCGCTGCCGGACTGGGCGGAGGACGCGCCGGACCGCTCGCTGTTCGTGTCCAACGCGACGGGCACGTACGAGCTGTACACCTGGGACCGTGCGACGGGCGAGCAGCGCCAGGCGACGGACCGGGCGAACGGCACGACCGACGGCCTGCTCTCCCCGGACGGCGCCTGGATCTGGTGGTTCGACGACAAGGACGGCGACGAGTTCGGGGTGTGGCGGCGCCAGCCGTTCGCCGGCGGCTCCGGCGGCCCCGACGAGGAGGCGGCGCCCGGCCTGGCCCCCTCCTACCCCGCGGGCCTGGCCATCGGCCGGGACGGGCGCACGGCGGTGATCGGCCGCTCCACCGACGACGAGGGTTCGACGATCCACGTCGTACGGACCGGTGAGGCACCGGTGGAGATCTACCGGCACCGGGAGTCGGCCGGGGTCGGCGACCTCTCGCACGACGGATCGCTGATCGCGGTCGAGCACACCGAGCACGGGGACGCGATGCACTCGGCGCTCCGGGTCGTCCGTCCCGACGGATCGGCGGTCGCGGAACTCGACGACAGCAAGGGCGGCACGGTCGAGCTGGGCCTGGAGGTGCTCGGCTTCGCACCGGTCGACGGGGACGCACGGCTGCTGGTGGGGCATCAGCGGCGCGGGCGCTGGGAGCCAATGGTCTGGGACGTCGCGACCGGCGCGGAGACCGACCTGGCGCTCGACCTCCCCGGCGACGTGTCCGCGGAGTGGTACCCCGACGGCTCGGCCCTGCTCGTCGCGCACAGCTTCGAGGCGCGCAGCGAGCTCTTCCGGTTGGACCTCGCGACCCGTGCGCTGACCCGGATCGACACCCCGCCCGGGTCGGTGTCGGGTGCGACGGCCCGCCCCGACGGCAGTGTCGAGTACCTGTGGTCGTCGGCGGCGCAGCCGCCGGTGGTCCGTTCGACGGCCGGCGTCGTCGTCCTCGACCCCCCGGGCATGCGGGCCCCGTCGTCCGTTCCGGTGGAGGACGTGTGGGTGGAGGGCCCGGGCGGGCGCGTCCACGCCCTCGTGCAGAGGCCCGCGGGAGCCACGGGCCCGCTGCCGACCGTGTTCGACATCCACGGCGGCCCGACCTGCCACGACAGCGACGCCTTCGCGGCGGGCCCGGCGGCCTGGGTGGACCACGGGTACGCGGTGGTCCGGGTCAACTACCGCGGCTCGACGGGGTACGGCCGTGAATGGACGGACGCGCTCAAGCACCGGGTCGGTCTGATCGAGCTGGAGGACATCGCGGCGGTACGGGAGTGGGCGGTCGCCTCCGGGCTCGCCGACCCCGGGCGGCTGATCCTCACCGGCGGCTCCTGGGGCGGCTATCTGACCCTGCTCGGCCTCGGCACCCAGCCGGACGCCTGGGCCGCGGGCATCGCCGTGGTCCCGGTCGCGGACTACGTGACGGCCTACCACGACGAGATGGAGGCCCTGAAGGCCATGGACCGCACCCTGCTGGGCGGCACCCCGGAGGAGGTCCCCGAGCGCTATGCGGCCTCGTCCCCGCTGACCTATGTCGACGCGGTCACGGCACCCGTCTACATCTCCGCGGGCGTCAACGACCCCCGCTGCCCGATCCGCCAGGTCGACAACTACATCGCCCGCCTGCGGGAGCGTTCGGCCCCGCACCAGGTCTACAAGTACGACGCGGGCCACGGCTCCCTGGTCGTCGAGGAGCGCATCAAGCAGGTCCGTATGGAGATCGCCTTCGCCCGGCGCCACCTGGGGAACTGAGCACCGCCCCCGGCGAGAGGGAGCGGCCGCGCCACGGGAGCCCGCGGCCGGCGGACGCGTCACGCTCCCGGCGGGGCACGACAGAGGGGCGCCCGACGGCCCGGGTGGCCCCCCTGCGGCCGGACTCCCCGCGGGGGCCCGTACCGTGGGGGGTGTGTACCGGTTCCTGCTGACCCCCCGCTGGTGGGGGATCAACGTCTTCGTGCTGCTGGCGATCCCGTTCTGCCTGTTCATGGGGTCATGGCAACTGGGCCGGTTCGAGGACCGGGTGCACGAGCACCGGACCGCAGCCACGCAGTCGGCCGAGGCGAGGAAGGCGGCGCCCAGGCCGCTGACGTCACTGCTCCCGGTCACCCAGGACACCTCCGGCGAGCGCGCGTCGGTGACCGGCCGCTACGGCAGGCAGCTGCTGGTCCCGAGCCGCAAGCTGAACGGCAGGACGGGCTCCTACGTCCTGGCGCTGCTGCGCACCGACGGCGGCAGGGCCCTTCCCGTGGTACGCGGCTGGGTCCCCGGCACGCCCGCCACGGCCCGGATCCCGGCGCCGCCGGCCGGCGAGGTCACCGTCACGGGAGCGCTCCAGGCCTCCGAGACACCCGGTTCGAACGGCGTGACCGCGAGCGGCGGTCTGCCGCGCGGCCAGGTCGGGATGATCAGCGCGGCGTCGCTGGTGAACCTGGTGCCGTACGACGTGTACGACGCATGGATCACGCTCGACCGCGCCGACGCCGGGATGACGGCGGTGCCCGCGGTGGCGCCGCAGAACAGCGGACTCGATCTGAAGGCGTTCCAGAACCTCGGCTACACGGGCGAGTGGTTCGTCTTCGCGGGCTTCGTGGTCTTCATGTGGTTCCGGCTGCTGCGCCGTGAGGCGGAGTACGCCCGCGACGCCCGCCTGGGTCTGGTGCCCACGGCGCAGGAGGCGTCGGTGCCGGCCCCTGCGCCGGCGAAGGACCCGGAGTCCGCGGGCCCGGTCACCGGGGCGGATCCCGCCGGTGCGGGTCAGGACGCCGGGAGCACTCCGGTCCGGTAGACCGTGCCGGCACAGGCGTTGCCGACGGTCGTGCTGGCCGCCGGGGTGCCGCCCTCGGCGACGTGCGAGACCAGGACGCTGCCGTCCGCGGGCGCGCCGTCCTCCGCGAGCTGGGTCGTGGTGCCGCCCTGGTCGGTGCTGCCGCCGCTGTCCGTGGTGCCCTCGGACGGTGACGGGGCGGGCGTCGGGTCGGTGCCGCCGGCACCCCCGTCGGTGGGGCAGGTCTCGGACGGCACCCAGGCGAACCGCACCTCGTAGGCCTTGCCCGGGGCCAGGACGAGCTGGCTGACCTCCTGGGACGGGTCGGGCAGCTGGGTCGCGGCGTCGCCCGCGGTGTGGTCGACGACGGAGACCTTCGTCTGGTCGGCCGCGCCCTGCGCGCTGGCGTTGACCACTCCGGGGCCGTCGATGGTGCAGCTGCCCCCGGAGACGTTGGTGATCCGGAAGCTGCCGTAGACCTTGCCCTCGCCGTCCGGGGCGTTGACACTCCCGGTCGCGTTGCCGAGGTCGGCCGCCGTGCACGGCGGCGAGCTGGGAGCACCGGTGCTGGAGGTGTCGGGGCCGCCGGTGGCGCCGCCGCCCGTGCCCCTCTCCTTGCCGCCCTTCCTGTCCTTCGTGTCGTCCTTGCCCTTGGCCGTGGACCGGCTGGAGGGCTGCTGTTCGCCCTTCTCGCCGCCGTCCGGGCCCTTGCCCTGGGTGGTGCCGCCCTGGGCGTCCTGGGCCTGCCCGGCCATCGAGGTGCGGTCGTCGGAGGAGCCGCCCGAGTGAGAGACGTGCACGAGCGCCGGGACGGCCGTGCCGAAGAAGAGCGCGGCGGCGGCCATCCCGACGACGGCCTGCCGCTTGCGGGCGCGGCGGGCGGGCACCGCGCGCCTCAGGTGTTCGAGGGTGCCGTTGCCGGGCTCGAGGTCCTGCACCGCCTGGTGCAGCATGCGCCGCAGCGCCGACTCGTCGCCGCCCAGGCCGTCCAAGCCGTCGAGGCCGTGCGGTCCGGCCGGGTCGCCGGGGCCGCCCTGTCCGTCGGGGCCGTGGAGTCCGTCGAGTCCGTCGGGGCCGTGGTTCACAGGTGCGTTCCCAACGTGCTGTTCTTCGTCGTGCTGCTCATTGCGCTCGTGCTCGCTCATGCCGGCGCCTCCATGGCGACACGCAGCGCGGCGATGCCCCGCGATCCGTACGCCTTGACGGAGCCGAGCGATATGCCCAGGGTCTCGGCGACCTGGGCCTCGGTCATGTCCGCGAAGTAGCGCAGCACGAGAACCTCGCGCTGGCGCCGCTGGAGGCCGCGCATCGCCTTGATGAGGGCATCGCGCTCCAGCTGGTCGTACGCCCCCTCCTCCGCACTGGCCATGTCGGGCATCGGCTTGGACAGCAGCTTCAGCCCGAGGATGCGGCGGCGCAGCGCTGACCGCGAGAGGTTGACGACCGTCTGCCGCAGATAGGCGAGGGTCTTCTCCGGGTCCCGCACGCGCTTGCGCGCGGAGTGCACGCGGATGAACGCCTCCTGCACCACATCCTCGCAGGACGCGGTGTCGTCGAGGAGCAGCGCCGCGAGGCCGAGGAGCGAACGGTAGTGGGCTCGGTAGGTCTCGGTCAGGTGGTCGACCGTGGTGCCCGCAGCCGTGGAGTCCTCAGCGCCCTCGCGCTGCGTCGGGATGCGGGCGGGCCGCGTCACGGGCATGGGGGCGATCACCGGCATGCCGCCGGGCGCACCCGGCGTGCGGGGACGGCGGGTCGGACGCAGAGCCGTGCCCCGCGCCTGTACCACTGTGAAGTCGAGTACCTCTGCCACGCCTGTTGGACACGCTGCCCCCGGCCAGGGTTGTACGGGGCTGGCATCGCTTTTGCGCGGGTCACCGCTTTTGACGGTGTATCACATGCCCTCATGTGTACCAGCTCATCCCCTATGCCCAATTCGTCATAGCGTGCAGCCGCCCCCCACAGGCGACCGCAAAGACGCCCCCCGCCCCGTGCTCGGTTGCACGGGGCGGGGAGCGGAAATCTTCGAACGCCGGGGCCGGTCAGGACAAGTGGCCTGGACCAAGCCGTCGACGTACAGAACTTACACAGATCCTACAAATGTCTCCGCTGAAGAGGAGAGGCGGTCCGGACATCGGACGCACAGGGGATGGCCAGCGGTCTCCCGCCGGGCGGACATCCGACGGCCATCGGGCGGCAGACGGGGCCTCCCGTCGGACGGGTCAGCCGAACTCGGTGGCGACCAGCTCGGCGATCTGGGCCGTGTTCAGGGCCGCGCCCTTGCGCAGGTTGTCCCCGCAGACGAAGAGTTCGAGCGCCGTGGGGTCGTCCAGGGAGCGGCGGACCCGGCCGACCCAGGTGGGATCGGTGCCCACCACGTCCGCCGGGGTGGGGAACTCGCCGGCGGCCGGGTTGTCGAAGAGGACGACGCCGGGCGCGGTGTCGAGGATCTCGCGGGCGTGCTCGACGGTGACCTCGTTCTCGAAGCGCGCATGGACGGTCAGCGAGTGCGCGGTGACCACCGGGACGCGTACGCAGGTCGCGGTGATCCGCAGGTCCGGCAGACCGAGGATCTTGCGCGTCTCGCCGCGGACCTTCATCTCCTCCGAGGACCAGCCGTCCTCGCGCAGCGACCCGGCCCAGGGCACGACGTTCAGCGCGACCGGCTCCGGGAACGGCCCGGTCCGTTCACCGACGGCCCGCCGCACGTCGCCCGGCGAGGTCCCCAGTTCCGTACCTGCCACGAGGGAGATCTGCTCGCGCAGGGTGTCGATGCCGGCCCGCCCCGCGCCGCTCACGGCCTGGTACGAGGAGACGATCAGCTCGTCGAGTCCGAACTCCGCGTGCAGCGCACCGACCGCGACGATCATCGACAGGGTCGTGCAGTTCGGATTGGCGACGATGCCGCGCGGGCGCACCCGGGCGGCATGCGGATTGACCTCGGGGACGACCAGCGGAACGTCCGGGTCCATACGGAAGGCGGCCGAGTTGTCGACCACCACGGCGCCCTTGGCCGCGGCGACGGGCGCCCACTGGGCGGACACCTCGTCCGGGACGTCGAACATGGCGACGTCGACGCCGTCGAAGGCCTCCTCGCTCAGGGCCACGACCTCGACCTGCTCACCGCGCACGGCCAGCTTGCGGCCGGCCGAGCGCGGTGAGGCGACCAGTCGGATCTCGCCCCAGATGTCCGCGTGCTGGGACAGGATCTGGAGCATGACCGTGCCGACGGCTCCGGTCGCTCCCACGACCGCGAGCGTCGGTCGTCCGGTCA
Organism: Streptomyces sp. NPDC002004; assembly: GCF_053593975.1. Lineage (NCBI taxonomy): Bacteria > Bacillati > Actinomycetota > Actinomycetes > Kitasatosporales > Streptomycetaceae > Streptomyces > Streptomyces sp. NPDC002004. The sequence continues at coordinate 305,440 of NZ_JBSFDP010000004.1, read as the reverse complement.
TCGCCCGGTGCCTCCGTAGACGACTGCCTCGTCCGAGTCGGAGTCGAGCCCGAAGGCGGTGTGGACGGCGCGCACGGCTTCGTTGACGTCGTCGGCGCGGGTGACGACGGAGATGCGGATCTCGGAGGTGGAGATCAGCTCGATGTTGACGCCCGCGTCGCTGAGCGCCTCGAAGAAGGAGGCGGTCACGCCGGGGTTGGTCTTCATGCCGGCACCGACGAGCGAGATCTTGGCGATCTGGTCGTCGTAGCGCAGCGAGTCGAAGCCGATCGTCGCCTTCGCCTTCTCCAGGGCGTCGATGGCCTTGCGGCCGTCGGTCTTGGGAAGCGTGAAGGAGATGTCCGTCAGCGCGGTCGTGGCGGCCGACACGTTCTGGACGACCATGTCGATGTTGATCTCGGCGTCCGCGATCGTGCGGAAGATCACCGCGGCCTCGCCCGGCTTGTCCGGGACGCCGACGACCGTGACCTTCGCCTCGGAGACGTCGTGGGCGACTCCGGAGATGATGGCGTGCTCCACCTTCTGGTCCCCTCGCGGTTCGTTGCTGACCCAGGTGCCCTGCAGTCCGGAGAAGGACGAGCGGACGTGGATCGGGATGTTGTAGCGGCGGGCGTACTCCACACAGCGGTGGAGCAGCACCTTGGAGCCCGAGGCGGCGAGCTCCAGCATGTCCTCGAAGGAGATCCAGTCGATCTTCTTCGCCTTCTTCACCACGCGCGGGTCGGCGGTGAACACACCGTCGACGTCGGTGTAGATCTCGCAGACCTCCGCGTCGAGGGCGGCCGCGAGCGCGACGGCGGTGGTGTCGGACCCGCCACGGCCCAGCGTGGTGATGTCCTTGCTGTCCTGGCTGACGCCCTGGAAGCCGGCCACGATGGCGATGTTGCCCTCGTCGAGCGCGGTGCGGATGCGACCCGGCGTGACGTCGATGATCCGCGCTTTGTTGTGGACGGAGTCGGTGATGACGCCGGCCTGGCTGCCCGTGAACGACTGGGCCTTGTGGCCCAGGTTTTTGATCGCCATGGCCAGCAGGGCCATGGAGATGCGCTCTCCGGCCGTCAGCAGCATGTCGAATTCCCGGCCGGTAGGCATCGGAGATACCTGCTCGGCGAGTTCGATCAACTCGTCCGTCGTGTCGCCCATTGCGGAGACCACCACGACCACCTTGTGGCCGTTCTTCTTGGCTTCCACAATCCGCTTGGCGACGCGCTTGATGCCTTCGGCATCGGCAACGGAGGAGCCTCCGTACTTCTGCACGACAAGGCCCACGTGCGCTCCTCGCTCAATCCGTTTCGGTCCGCACTACTGCGGTCGGCTCAGTCTAACGAGCGGCCGGATTCCACCCCGCCGATATCGCATCGTGAGATGTCCCGCTCACGACACGACGAGGTCCGGGGCGTCGTACGCGCGTCCCAGCTTCCCCGACCCGGTTCCACCCGGACAGGAGCACCCCATGGCCACGCGTGAGCTCCGGCCGCTCGGCGGGGCTCATGCCCGCGATGGTGCCGGGTACGCGCGGAAGTGGGCCGAGTCACAGGGCTCAGGGCTCGGTGTCCCGCCGGGCGGCGGAGCCGTCGCCCTCGTCCTCCAGGGCGGTCTCCAGGGGACGGAACGGGTCGAATTCGTCGAAGGGGTGCGGTAGGTGCCGGGCTACTGCACCCGGCGTAGTCCCAACGGGCCGGCGATCTCCTCCGCCATGACGCGGCCCGCCTCCTCGGCCAGGATCTCCTCGCCGAGGTCCTGGTCGGTGTCCAGGCCGTCCAGCTCCTCCAGGGGCTGGTTGAGGCGGACGTGGGCCACCAGGGACTGCAGGGCGCGCAGGGCCGCGGAGGCCGTGGAGCCCCAGTTGGAGAAGTAGGAGAACTGCCACCACCACAGGGCCTCGACCGTGCGGCCCGCGCCGTAGTGGGCCATGCCGTGGCGGAGGTCCGCGACGACGTCGGCGAGGTCGTCGGAGATGCGGCACGGGACGGGCGCCTTGCGCGGCTCGTACGGGTCGAAGACCTCGGAGTAGACGTCGACCGGGTCGAGGATGCGCGCGAGGCGCTCACGGAGTTCGTCGACGTCGGCCTCGGGGCCGAGGTCCGGCTCATACCGCTCGTCGGGGACGATGTCCTCGTGCGCGCCGAGGCGGCCGCCCGCGAGAAGCAGCTGCGAGACCTCCAGGAGCAGGAACGGCACGGCCGAGTCCGGGTCGGTGCCACGGGCGACCTCGGCGACCGCGACCAGGAAGCTCTCGACCTGGTCGGCGATCTGCACGGCGAAGTCGTCCGGCTCGAAGGGTGCCTGTGCCGGAGTCGTCTTCTGCGTGGCGTTCTTCGTCGTGTCAGACATCTAGGAGTCGTCTCCCCTCGAAGGCGCGGCCCAGAGTGACCTCGTCCGCGTATTCCAGATCGCCTCCCACCGGGAGGCCGCTCGCCAGGCGGGTGACCTTGAGGCCCATCGGCTTGATCATGCGCGCCAGGTAGGTGGCCGTCGCCTCGCCCTCGAGGTTGGGGTCCGTGGCGAGGATGAGCTCCGTGACCGTCCCGTCCGCGAGGCGCGCCAGGAGCTCCCGTATGCGCAGGTCGTCCGGGCCGACGCCCTCGATCGGGCTGATCGCGCCGCCGAGGACGTGGTAGCGGCCCCGGAACTCGCGGGTGCGCTCGATCGCGACGACGTCCTTGGGCTCCTCCACGACGCAGATGACGGACGGGTCGCGGCGCGGGTCGCGGCAGATGCCGCAGTTCTCCTCCTGCGCCACGTTCCCGCAGATCGCGCAGAAGCGGACCTTCGCCTTCACTTCGAGCAGGGCGTGCGCGAGACGGCGTACGTCCGTCGGTTCGGCCTGGAGGATGTGGAAGGCGATCCGCTGCGCGCTCTTGGGACCGACGCCGGGCAGCCTGCCCAGCTCGTCGATCAGGTCCTGGACCACGCCTTCGTACAACGGGCTGCCTTCCTCTTGTTCACCTGGTGCGTACGGTAGTCCCGCGTCGTGTGCCTTAGAAGCCTCGAAGACCGGGGAAGCCCCGCGGCGGAAGCCTTCGGCAGGGCGGTCCGGGGTCTCAGAACGGCAGGCCCGGGATGCCTCCGCCGCCGAGGCCCTGCGCCAGCGGGCCGAGCTTCTGCTGCTGGAGCGCCTGGGCGTTCTCGTTCGCCGCCTGGACGGCCGCGACGATCAGGTCGGCGAGGGTCTCGGTGTCCTCCGGGTCCACCGCCTTGGGGTCGATGTTCAGGGAGCGCAGCTCGCCGGAGCCGGTCACGGTGGCCCGCACGAGACCGCCGCCCGCCTGCCCCTCGACCTCGGTCGCCGCAAGCTCCTCCTGGGCCTGCGCGAGGTCCTGCTGCATCTTCTGCGCCTGCTGCAACAGCTGCTGCATATTCGGCTGGCCACCACCGGGAATCACGATCAGCTCCTCATGCTCTACGCCTGTCACCCGCTTGTCACGAGCCTACGTGCTCGGAGAGGTGCTCGCCCCGCCACTCTTTCGAGTGAGATGACCGGTCTTCCTATATCTGATCAAGCCGCTCTTCCGGGCGGAAAACCCCTGAAACACCGCCCGCGGCCACCCATTGGGCGGTAGGAACATGCCGGAACATGACCTGCGTACCGCAGCAAGCCATTGACGTCCGCGCAGCCGAGCAGCTGCGTATCCGCGTGAGCGCGTATCCAGGTGTCCAGCCACGTACCGAAGCCGTAGGGAGTGCCGGGTGAGCCAGCCGGAGATGCAACCCGAAGGACCGGCCCAGGACGGGCGGGACGAGAGCGGGGGCCTGCGGCCGGACGACCTGGTCGGGCGGCGTTTTCCGACCGGGGACTGGGGCGAGCCCGCGGAGCGGCTCGACGAGCTGTACCGATGGGTGGAGCAGGGGGCGCTGCGGACGGCCGAGTGGTACCTCGCGGACCGGGTGTGGAAGCGCAGGGGGGCGCGGGCCCTGCGGGCCGGGACGGCTGTGGGGGCGGTGGTGGGGGCGGCCCTGCCGCTGGTGGACCTGACGGGCGTGCTGCACGGGGTGGCACCGGCGCCCTGGGGGTACCTGGCGCTGCTGCTGGCGGTCGCGTGCGTGGTGGCGGACCGCCACTTCGGGCTGACGTCCGGGTGGATGCGGGACGTGGCGACCGCGCAGGCAGTGCAACGGCGATTGCAGGTGCTGCAGTTCGACTGGGCGTCGGAGAGCGTGCGGGAGGTGCTGGGGCCGACGGAGGGTACCGCCGGCGAGGCGGCCGAGCGGTGCCTCACCGTACTGCGGAGGTTCTCCGAGGACGTGACCGAGCTGGTGCGGGCCGAGACCGCGGACTGGATGGTCGAGTTCCGGTCGGGGCACGCGCCGCTGCTCATGCACGCTGCCGCGGCGGGCGGCGGGCGCGAGGTCCCCTCGCCGGGCGGGCGGTTCCCCCTGCCGCCGGGGGCCCGGCCCAACATGCCCCGGCAGCGGCCGCCCGAGCCGCGGTGAGCGGGGGCCGCCGGGGCTGCCCGGTGGGCCGGGCGGCGTGCGCCGCAGGGGTCAGCTGAAGACGATCATGGAGCCCTGGGCGAGGCTGCGCGTCGCCGCGGCGTGCAGGCCCAGCCACACATGGCGTTCACGGGCGAAGGGGCTGGTGTCCAGCGGTGCGGGCGCCGCCGGCTCCTCCAGGGCCGTGGGGGCGGTGGGGGGCAGCGGGGCCGCCGGCGGGTTGGCCGGGTCTATGCCGATCGACGGGGCCACGTACTCCAGCTCCCTCAGAAGCGCGTGGGAGGAGCCCAGCGGGCCGCCGCCCGAGAGCAGGTCGTCGTTGGAGAGCGGGGCCGCGAAGTCCACCGGGACGTAGGCGCCCGCGTGGTCGTAGTGCCACACCAGGTGGGACTGCTGGGCCGTCGACTCGAACATCTCCAGGAGCTGTTCGTAGTCGCCGCCCAGCTCGTCGACGGGCGTGACCGCAAGGCCGCAGATCTGGAGCAGATAGGCCCGGCGCAGGAAGTGCAGTGCGTCGTAGTCGAAGCCCGCGACGGGGGCGACGTCGCCCGAAAGTCCGGGCATGTACGAGTAGACCGGCACCGGCGGCAGCCCGGCCTCGCCCAACGTCCTGTCGTAGAGCGCGAGTTCCTCCGCGAAGGGGTTGTCGGGGCTGTGGCACAGCACATCGACGAGCGGGACCAGCCACAGGTCACAGGCCAAGAGGGACTCCTCGCAAGGCGGGGCGGGGGCGCGGTACGGACGCGGGGACGCGTCCTGGTCGGACGGTTCGCACCAGCAGGGTACGCACCGTGGTCACGGCAGAGTATTGCCCCGGTGCAGGTCCCATATCCATACGCCGTCCACCCACCTGCCCCTGCGCCCGAGCAGCTTCTCCAGCGCCGTGCGCAACGCCGTGTCGTTGGGCTGCGGGGCGAGCACCACGGCACCGGCCCTCCAGTACGCGAGATCGACCCGGGCCTGCCGCCGCCAGGCGTCGCCGAGCACCGGGACCTTGCCCGAGTAGCGGATGTCGCGCAGCAGATTGGACGTCCAGCGGGGCGCGGCGCCGTAGATGCCGGTGCGCTGCGGTCCGAACGGCCCGTTGAAGTAGCCGCCGGGGATACGGAAGCCGAGGCCCGCCGCGGTCTGCCAGTGCAGTGCCTCGGCGGCGCCCGGGTCGGGCAGCGGAACCGGCACCAGCGACTCCCCCGCCCCCGTGTCGACGTAACTCCGCCAGGTCCCGTCGGCGATGAACGCGGGGACCGGTGCACGGTCCACCGCCTTCAGCGGTGCGGGGACGACCGGGAGCAGCGCCGCGGCGACCGCGAGCAGCCCGATGACACGGTTGCCGCGGTGCCGTGCGGCCAGCAGCCGCGCCACGGCGAGCGCGACCAGCAGACCCAGCGCCGGCGCGCACACCATCGCCACCCGGCCCTCGATGACGGACTCGAAGAGCGGGCGGTGGGCGAGGAGCGCCCAGGGGCCGGGCAGCACGACGTCGGTCAGCGGAATACGGACCTTCGGGCCCAGCGACAGCAGGGCCGCGGCCACCGCCGTGAACGCCAGCGCCTTCACGACCGCCCGCTCCCACAGCCGTACGACGATCGCGAAGGCGAGGGCGACGAGCGGCCAGCCGTAGAAGGCGTTCTGCTCGGTGGGGTTCAGGGACAGCCGGGCGGCGTTCTGCGCACTGCCGGCGAGGGAGCGCTCAGCGAAGGACAGCAGGGCCAGCGGGCTGTTGCCCGCGGTGTCGCCGTGCAGCACGCTCCGGTAGCTCTGCGGTCCGGAGAACTGCCAGTGGAGGGGGTACGCGACCAGGGGGAGCGCGACCGCCGCCGCGATCAGCACGCCCCGGGTCAGCGGCCGCCACGCAGCCCGTACGGCGTCGCGGCGCGCCGCCCCGTACGCGAGGAGGAACAGCAGCAGCCCGAGCGCGGCCAGCAGCAGCGGCTCCTCGCCGAGGAAGATCTGGTACGTGGCGAACAGGCCGAGGACGACGCCGTTGCGTACGACCGGCCCTTCGCCTAGGCAGAGCCGCAGGACCCGGTCCACGATCAGCGGGACCATGAACAGGACCACGAAGTTCGGATGCGCGTTGGCGTGGCTGACCATCGGCGGCGCGAAGGCGGCGAGGGCCCCGCCGATGGCGGCGGCACGGCGGTCGGGCACGAGCCGCCGGACGATCAGCCAGTACCAGGCGGCCGCCGTGGCGGCGAGGCCCAGTGTCATGGCCAGGGCGAGGCTGACCGCGGGACCGAGCAGCCAGGTCACGGGCGCGAAGGGGACGGACAGGCCGAGCATGACGGTGTTCGCCATGAGGTTCACGCCGTCGGGGAAGCCCTGGAGGGTGGAGAAGAGCGGGTCGTGCAACTGCCGGACGTTGTCGGCGGTGACCGCGAAGAACCACTCCCACTGGTTCTGGTCCTGCATCGAGTCGGGCAGATAGCGGTGCGCGGGGCCGCCGCCCGACCAGCGGCCCCAGTAGAGGGCCACCGACAGGGTCAGGAAGAGGACGGCGGCGAGCAGGTCGGCGGGACGGGTCGCCCGCGCCCTCGTGAGGCCCGCCCGTGCCTTCAGCAGGGTGAGCTCCGCCAGCACCTTCGCGTAGTCGAGGGGCCGCACCTTCGAGCCGGTCTGGTGCGCCCAGCGCACCGGCACCTCGGCGACGGGCCAGCCGGAGCGGCGGAAGTGCTGGAGGATCTCGACGTCGATGCCCCAGCCGGCCAGCCGGGCCTCGGCGAACGCGGCGCGGGCCTTGTCCCCGTCGAAGAGCTTGAATCCGCACTGGGTGTCGCGGATGCCGGGCACGGCGACGGTGCGTATCAGGAAGTTGCCGGTCCGTCCCAGCAGCTCACGGAGCCGGTGCTGGCGGGCCTCGATCGTCGCGCCGGGCGTGGCCCGCGACCCTATCGCCGCGGTGTGGCCGTCGGTGAGCGCCCGGTCGAGGCGGTCCAGCTCCTCGATCGGCGCGGCCAGGTCTGCGTCGGTGACCAGCACCCGGCGGCCGTACGAGGCGAGCACGCCGAGACGCAGGGCGTGCCCCTTGCCGCGGTTGCGGTCTCCGGCCACGACGTGGACGCGCGGCTCCCGGGCGGCGGCCTGTTCGGCGATCTCGCGGGTGCGGTCGGTGGAGCCGTCGTCGACGACGATCAGCTCCCAGGAACCCCACCGGTCCTCGTGCCGGCCGAGGTAGGCGCAGATCGCCTCCAGGGTGGGGCCGAGCCGGTGCTCCTCGTTGTAGGCGGGGACGACGACCGTGAGGTCCGTCCCCGTGGTCGCGTCGAGAGTGGTGCCGCTCGTCCCGGCCGCGTCTATGCCGCTCACCGGGTGGGCTCCCCCGCTCCGGCGGGGGAGGCGAGCCGCTCGACGAGGGCGAGGGAGTGCGCGTTGTACGCGGCGACGACGGCGTGCGCAGCGGCCGCGTCGCGGCCGGCCAGGGCGTCCACCAGGTCGGTGTGGCCGGACCACAGCTGCCCGCGCAGGTCCTTCTCGCGGCGCAGCAGCGGAACCGCGCACACCCAGGACTGGACGCGCAGGCGGTGCAGGAAGTCGGCGAGGTAGGAGTTGCCGAGGAGGGTGCCGAGCTCGCGCCAGAAGCGCAGGTCGTAGCCGATGAGGACGTTCAGGTCGCCGGCCGCGGCGGCGCGCTGGGCCTCCTCGCCGCGGCGGCGGACGGAGGCCAGGGCGTCGTCCACACTGCCGCGGTGCGCACCGGCCCGGTACTCGGTCGGGAAGCCGTGCTCGGCCAGGTCGCGGAAGATACCGTCCACGACCAGGCTGCGGGCCTGGATCATGTCCCGGTGATCGGCGAGCGAGAAGGTGTGGACACGGAAGCCACGGTGCTGGACGGAGTCCAGGAGGCCCTGGGCGGAGAGATCGACCAGGGCCTCGCGGACCGGGGTCGCGGAGACGCCGTACTGGTCGGCGATCTCCTTGACCGTGAACTCCTGGCCCGGCTGCAGCCGGCAGGCCAGCACCTCGTCGCGGAGTGCGTCCGCGATCTGCTGGCGCAGAGTGCTGCGGTGGACGGCTGGGCCGTCGGTACCCGGCACGGTGATGTCCCTTCCCCGTGTAATTCCCCGTTTTTGCATGCGTCGGTCCGGGTGAGCCTACGCAATTCGGGGTCCGGGTCGTAGTTCCGTGTGCGCGGCGCCACGCTCGTGGCCGCCGCGCCTCGGTGGGCCCCGGTCAGGCCTCCACGGTGTGCTCGTCGGCCACGCTCAGCGCCGCGTCGAGGGCCGCGAGGCCTTCCTTCGCCTCCGCCTCGGTGACGGTGCACGGCGGCACGAAGTGGGTGCGGTTCATGTTGATGAAGGGCCAGATGCCGTTCTTCTTGGCAGCGGCGCCGAACGCCGCCATGGGGGCGTTGGCCTCGCCGGACGCGTTGTAGGGGACCAGCGGCTCGCGGGTCTCCCTGTTCCGGACCAGCTCGACGGCCCAGAACATGCCCAGACCGCGGACCTCGCCCACGCTCGGGTGCCGCTCGGCCAGCTCCCGGAGGCCCGGCCCGACGACGGTGGCGCCGATGTGCGCGGCGTTCTCGACGACCCGCTCCTCCTCCATGACCCCGATCGTGGCGACGGCGGCGGCGCAGGCCAGCGGGTGCCCGGAGTAGGTGAGACCGCCCGGGTAGGGCCGGCGGGCGAAGGTCTCGGCGATGGCCGACGAGATCGCCACACCGCCCAGCGGGACGTATCCCGAGTTCACGCCCTTGGCGAAGGTCATCAGGTCGGGGACGACGCCGTAGTGGTCGGCGGCGAACCAGGCGCCGGTGCGGCCGAAGCCCGCCATGACCTCGTCGAGGACGAGGACGATGCCGTGCCGGTCGCAGAGCTCGCGGACGCCGGCCAGGTAGCCGGGCGGCGGGGTCATGATGCCGGCGGTGCCCGGCACGGTCTCCAGGATCACCGCGGCGACGGTGCCGGGGCCCTCGAAGGCGATGGTGTCCTCGAGGTGCTGGAGGGCCCGCTCGCACTCCTGCTGCTCGTTCTCGGAGTAGAACGGCGAACGGTAGAGGTAGGGCGCCCAGAAGTGGACGACGCCCGCCGAGCCGTTGTCGGACGGCCAGCGGCGGGGGTCACCGGTGACGTTGATCGCGGTCGAGGTGGCGCCGTGGTACGAGCGGTAGGCGCTCAGCACCTTGGGGCGGCCCGTGTGCAGCCGGGCCATGCGGATGGCGTTCTCGACGGCCTCGGCGCCGCCGTTGGTGAAGAAGATCTTGTCCAGGTCGCCGGGGGTGCGCTCGGCGATCAGACGGGCGGCCTCCGAGCGGGCCTCGACGGCGAACGCCGGCGCGAAGGTGGCGAGCTTCGCCGCCTGCTCCTGGATCGCGGCGACGACCCTGGGGTGCTGGTACCCGATGTTGGTGAAGACGAGACCGCTGGTGAGGTCCAGATAGCGGTTGCCGTCGTGGTCCCAGAAGTACGAGCCCTCGGCACCGGCGACGGCCAGCGGGTCGATGAGCTCCTGCGCGGACCAGGAGTGGAAGACATGCGCGCGGTCCGCGGCCTTGACCGCGGCACCGACCTGAGGATTCGGCTGAGACTGAGGGGTCATGCCGCGAAGCGTAGATGTCCGGAGTGCGGACAGGACATCGGCGTCCTGTCTGCGGTACGGGCAGGAACGCGACAGTTTGTCGACGGGCGGGGCCCTTCCGCCCTTCCGCCCCGGGGCGGGGGAACGGCGGAGGTCCGGGCCGGGCGAACGCCGGAGGTCCCGGGCCGCGGGGCCGGAGAACCGCTGTTACGGAACCGTAGAGGCCGGTCCGCCGCGCCGTGTCGTGACCCCGCACTATTCTCGGTCTGTCGCACATCGTGCAGGGGGCCGGCCGGGGGCGGCGGCGCATACGGGGGAGGTGGCGCGGTCCATGGAGAAGCTGGGGCCGGGGGATCCGCAGGGCAGGATCGGGGCGTACCGGCTGCTGGCGCGGCTGGGCGCGGGCGGCATGGGTCAGGTGTATCTGGCCCGGTCGGACCGGGGCCGTACGGTCGCGGTCAAGCTGGTGCGGGAGGAGCTGGCCGCGCAGGACGAGTTCCGGGCGCGGTTCCGGCAGGAGGTGCAGGCCGCCCGTCGGGTCGGCGGACAGTGGACGGCGCCCGTCCTGGACGCGGACACCGAGGCGGCCGTCCCGTGGGTGGCCACCGGGTATGTCGCCGGCCCCTCGCTCCAGCAGGTCGTGGGGCACGACCACGGAGCGCTGCCCGAGCGTTCCGTGCGCATCCTCGCGGCCGGACTCGCCCACGCCCTCAAGGACATCCACGCGGCCGGGCTCATCCACCGCGACCTCAAGCCGTCCAACGTGCTCATCACGATCGACGGCCCCCGGGTCATCGACTTCGGCATCGCCCGCGCCCTGGAGACGGTGACCGACGGCGGGCTCACCCGCACCGGGGCGCTCGTCGGCTCGCCCGGATTCATGGCGCCCGAGCAGGTGCGGGGCGACCGGATCACACCGGCGTGCGACGTCTTCTGCCTGGGCTCGGTGCTGGCGTACGCGGCGACGGGCGCGCTGCCGTTCGGCTCCGCCAACAGCGGCGTGCACGCCCTGATGTTCCGTATCGCGCAGGAGGAACCCGACCTGGAGCGGCTGCCCGAGGGCCTGTCCGACCTGGTCCGCGACTGTCTGCGCAAGGACCCGGCCGCCCGGCCGACCCTCGACCAGGTGCTGGAGCGCAGCGGCGCGGAGGACACCGTCAGCGACGGCCGCTCCCGCGACCCGTGGCTGCCGAGTGCGCTGGTCGCCCAACTGGGGCGGCATGCCGTGCAGTTGCTGGATGCGGAGGACCCGGACGAGCGGGCCGCACAGGGCGCGCAGGGTGCGGCGGGCTCCGCGGCGGCGGCGCAGGGTGCGGCCGGCGGGGGCGAGCCCGGGCTCTCCCTCGTCAAGGGAGGCCCGGGGGCGGCGCAGGCGGTGCCCGCGCCGGACGGCACGGGCCCCGACGACACCCCGACCCCTCCCCCGCCCGGCGCTCCCGGCGCTCCCGGCCCCGGCGGCCCCTTCGACCGGATGCCGACGATGATCGCCGGTTCGCCCCCGCCCCCGGCTCCCGGCGTGGCTCCCGGCTACGGCTACCCGCACGCGCAGCCGCACCCGGGTTCCTACGGCTACCCGCAGCAGAACGGCTTCGGCGCCGCCCCGGCGTACGGTCAGGGCGCGACGCCTCCCCAGGGGCCGGGCGCGACACCCCCCTACGGGCCGAGTGCCACGCCTCCGTACGGGCCGGCGTCGTTCGCCGGGCCGGCGGGCCCGTATCCCGGCGGCCCCCACACCTACTCCGGCGCCCCGCACCAGGAGCCGCCGCGCCGCAGCGGTCGGTCCACGGCGGCACTGGTCGCGGTCGCGCTGATCGTGGCGCTCGGCGCGGGCGGATCCGTGTACGCGCTGATGAACGGCAGCGGTTCGCCGAAGGCGGGCGACGACCCCAAGCAGCCCACGTCCGGCGCGCCCGCCACCCACGGCGCCACCACGCCGGCCCCCGGCACCACGGACCCGTCGTCCCGGCCGCCGACGTCCTCCGCACCGGCCGACGGCGCCGTCCCGGGCCCGTACCTCGGCATCTGGGACGGCTCGATCGACAACGGCGCGGGGCACAACACCCGCCGGCTCGTCATCCAGCAGGGCAAGGCCGGCGACACGGTGCTCTCGCTCACCGCCGACGGCCCCCTGGAGGGCGGCGGCACCTACCACTGCGTCTTCCGGGCCACGCTCGAGTCGGCCCCGTCCGGCGACGGCCCGCTCGCCATCGGCCCCTCCACGGTGACCTCCGGCGAACCGGCGTCGTCCTGCACCCCGGGCTCGGCCACCACGCTCTCGCTGCTCCCGGACGGCCGGCTGCGCCGGGTCAACAACAGCAACGGGGACGGGCTGACGTACACGAAGACGGGCTGATCCGCCCGGGCCGCCCGGGCCGCCCGGCACACGCATCGGCGCCCCGGACGGCGCGCGGCACCCGGCACACGGCGCACGCGGAAAACGCCCGACGCCCCGGGGCGGAAGCCACCGGGGCGTCGGGGAGACCGTCGAGGACGGCCGGCCGGTAGGGCCTACAGGAACGAGTTGATCTCGATCGTCTCGTCGCGGCCGGGGCCGACACCGATCGCGGAGATCGGGGCGCCCGACATCTCCTCGAGGGCCTTGACGTAGGCCTGGGCGTTCTTCGGGAGGTCGGAGAACTTCTTCGCCTTGGAGATGTCCTCGGTCCAGCCGGGCAGCATCTCGTACACCGGCTTCGCGTGGTGGAAGTCGGTCTGCGAGTAGGGAAGCTCCTCGACGCGCCGGCCGTCGATCTCGTAGGCGACGCAGACGGGGATCTGCTCCCAGCCGGTCAGGACGTCCAGCTTGGTGAGGAAGAAGTCGGTCAGACCGTTGACCCGGGTCGCGTAGCGCGCGATCACCGCGTCGAACCAGCCGCAGCGGCGGTCACGGCCGGTGGTCACACCACGCTCACCGCCGATGCGGCGCAGCGCCTCGCCGTCCTCGTCGAAGAGCTCGGTCGGGAACGGACCGGCGCCGACGCGGGTCGTGTAGGCCTTGAGGATGCCGATGACCCGGCTGATCTTCGTCGGGCCCACGCCCGCGCCCGTGCACGCGCCGCCCGCGGTGGGGTTCGACGAGGTGACGAACGGATACGTGCCGTGGTCGATGTCGAGCAGCGTGCCCTGGCCGCCCTCGAAGAGGACCACCTTGTCGTCGTCGAGCGCGTTGTTGAGGATCAGCGTCGTGTCGGCGACGTAGCTCTTGATCTGGTCCGCGTAGCCCAGCAGCTCCTCGACGACCTGGTCCGCGGCGATCGCGCGGCGGTTGTAGAGCTTGGTGAGCAGCTGGTTCTTGACGTCGAGGGCCGCCTCGACCTTCTGCAGCAGGATCGACTCGTCGTAGAGGTCCTGAACCCGGATGCCCACACGGTTGATCTTGTCGGCGTAGGTCGGGCCGATGCCGCGACCGGTCGTGCCGATCTTGCGCTTGCCGAGGAAGCGTTCCGTCACCTTGTCGACCGTGACGTTGTACGGCGTGATGATGTGGGCGTTGCCGCTGATCAGCAGCTTCGACGTGTCCACGCCGCGCTCGTTCAGACCGCTCAGCTCGGAGAGCAGGACCGACGGGTCGACGACGACACCGTTGCCGATGACCGGGACGCAGCCGGGTGACAGGATTCCGGAAGGGAGGAGGTGGAGCGCATACTTCTGGTCGCCCACGACGACCGTGTGGCCGGCGTTGTTGCCACCCTGGTATCGCACCACGTAGTCCACGGATCCACCGAGGAGGTCGGTGGCCTTTCCCTTGCCTTCGTCACCCCACTGAGCACCGAGCAGCACAAGTGCGGGCACAGGCGTACACCCCTTCCGGGCGGGGCATGTCCAAGGTCAGAGGCGTACGCCGCACACATGTGTGCGTACACCCGCGACCTCCGTTGGCCGCAACCCGTCGGACCGGTGCCCCGGAATAGACGAAGCCCCTGGCGCAATAGCGCAAGGGGCTCTTGCACAAAGATGCTACCCGAGGAAGCGAGGCATGGCCGAGGTGGCGCCTTCTGACCATCTCCTGGTGATCGTCGATCCGGTCGCCAGACACCTGGACGGCGAGTCCGTCAGGATCGCCAAGGACGTGCTCTGCGCAGGCGCGGTGAGCAAGGTGTGTCTGCCCGACGGGCCCGAGGAGTTCGCAAAAGCGCTGGCCAGGCGGGGTTCACGGCGGCCGGTCGTGGTCGGCGACGACCAGGCGCTGCTGCGGGCCGTATCGCTTCTGCACCGGCAGCGCGACCTCGCCGGATCGGTGCTGTCGATGGTGCCGGTCGGCGCGGCACTCTCGCTCGCGCGGTCACTGGGCGTGCCCACGGGGGCGGTGGCCGCGGCACGGGCCGCCCTGGAGGGGCTGGAGCGGCGGCTCGATCTGCTCGTCGACGACAGCGACGGGGTGGTGCTCGGGGACCTGCGCATCCCCTGGGCGGCCTCCGCCCCGGCGCCGGCCGCCGAGAGCGGCCGCCCCTGGCTGCGGACCTGCCAGTCCCTCGTCCGCACGCTCGCCGCACGCCCCGCACGCGTGCCGGCGGCCGAGACTCCGGCGCCCGCCCGGCTGCGGGTCGAGGCGGACGGCGTCACCCTGGTCGACCTCGACCAGCCGGTGGAGCGCATCTCGCTCGGCCCCGCCACGGGGACCGGGCTCGCCCGTGTCGAGGTGCGCCGCGCCAGCATCGGGGCGGAGATCGCGCCGGTACTCGCCCGGGCCCGCACCGTGACGGTCTCCGGCGCGGATTTCCGCTACCGCGCCGACTCGGTCCTCACGGGCCCGGTCCGCACCCGGACCTGGACGGCACAGGCGGGGGCGTGGGGGCTGACGCTGCCACGGTGAGGGGCTCGGTGACGTGAGGGGTCTGTGAGGCGGCGCCCGCGGCGTGAGGCGCCCGCGGCGTGCGCCCAGGGCTTCCGTCGGCGCAGGCCGGAGGCCCCCGGCGGGGCCGGGGTCAGCGGGTGCCGAAGAGTTCCTGGCGGCGGATGCGCCAGCGCTCCATCATGCCCGCGAGCTCGTCCTGCACGAACTCGAAGAAGGCCAGGGTCTCGGAGAGACGGCGGCCCGCCGGGGAGTCCTCGCCGAGGCTCGTCACGCCCTCGCGCAGAGCGTCCTCCCAGCGCCTGATCACCGAGTCGCGGTTGCCCAGGGCCTCGTACCACTGGTTGCTGTGCACCCGGAACAGGTCGCGCCGGGAGCCCGGTTCGCGCTCGCGGGAGACCATGTGCTGCTGCGTGAGGTAGCGCACCGCCCCAGAGACGGCGGCCGGGCTGACCCGGAGCTGTTCGCCGAGTTCGGCGGAGGTGAGGGCGCCCGAGTCGGAGGCGAGGAGCGCGGCGAAGATCCGCGAGGGCATCCGGGGCATGCCCGCCTCGACGAGCTGTGCGGCGAAGCGTTCGACGAAGCGGGAGCGCGGCGCGGCGGCCTCGACAGCCTCGACGGCCGCGCCGTCCCCGCTCTCGTGCGGTGCCTCGTGTCGCATGTCTTCCGTGGGCATGTGCTGATCATCTCCCCTGCCTGACGCGCGAGACGAGTTTATACGCTTCCTTAACTTCACAAATTTGTGAAACTAGCGTACGTTCCAAAACATGACGAAGGCAATCACGGTCTCGGGACTGCACAAGTCGTTCGGCAGGACCCGTGCGCTGGACGGCCTCGACCTGGACGTCGAGACCGGCGAGGTGCACGGGTTCCTCGGGCCGAACGGCGCCGGGAAGTCCACCACCATCCGGGTCCTGCTCGGTCTGCTGCGCGCCGACGCGGGCGCTGCGCAGGTCCTCGGCCGGGACCCCTGGTCCGACGCGGTCGGCCTGCACCGCCGGGTCGCCTACGTGCCGGGCGACGTCACCCTGTGGCGCAACCTCTCCGGCGGCGAGGTCATCGACCTGTACGGGCGGCTGCGCGGAGGCCTCGACACGGCGCGCCGGGCCGAGCTGATCGAGCGCTTCGAACTCGACCCGACGAAAAAGGGACGTACGTACTCCAAGGGGAACCGGCAGAAGGTCGCCCTCGTCGCCGCCTTCGCGTCGGACGTCGATCTGCTCATCCTCGACGAGCCGACGTCGGGGCTCGACCCGCTGATGGAGGAGGTCTTCCAGAGCTGTGTGGAGGAGGCGCGCGACCGCGGTCGGACCGTGCTGCTGTCCTCGCACATCCTCAGCGAGGTGGAGACCCTGTGCGACCGGGTCAGCATCATCAGGAAGGGCGCCACCGTCGAGTCCGGCTCGCTGGCCGACCTGCGGCACCTCACGCGCACCAGCATCACCGCCGAACTCGCGGGCCCGCCGAACGGCCTGGCCGCACTGCCCGGCGTGCACGACCTCGACGTCCAGGGGCGCCGGGTCAGGCTCCAGGTGGACACCGACAAGCTGGACGCCGTCCTCAGGTCGCTCACCGGGTCCGGCGTCCGGTCGCTGACCTCGACCCCGCCGACGCTGGAGGAGCTGTTCCTGCGGCACTACCAGGACGACGTACGGTCCGCGGACGCCGAAGGGGCGATGACGCGATGACCGCCGTGGCACAGGCGCCCCTCGCGCCGCGGACCGGTGGCGGGCAGCGTCATCTGGCGGGTACGGGCACGCTGGTGCGGTTCGCACTGCGCCGCGACCGGGTCATGATCCCCGTCTGGGTCCTGGTGAACGCCCTGATGGTGCTCTCCATGCCGGGCACGCTGAAGAGCCTGTACGGCACCGCGGCCCAGCGCGCCGAGCTGCTGGCGACGATGCGCACCAACACCTCGCTGCGCGCCATGATCGGGCCGGTGTTCGACGACTCGCTCGGCGCGCTCACCGCCTGGCGCGTCGGCGTCTACGCCGGGGCGCTCGCCGCCGTGATGAGCCTGCTCCTCGTCGTCCGGCACACCCGGGACGAGGAGGAGAGCGGGCGTCAGGAGCTCATCTCGTCGGCGAGCGTGGGCCGGCGCGCCCCGCTGACCGCGGCGCTGGTCACGGCCGGGGTGGCCAACGGCCTGCTGGCGCTGCTCATCACGGTGGGGCTCGCGGGCCACGGCGCGGCGGGCGCGCTCGCGTTCGGGCTGTGCACCGCCGGCGTCGGCATGGTCTTCGCCACGGCGGCGGCGGTCGTCGCCCAGCTGACGGAGAGCGCACGGCTCGCACGCGGTCTGACCGCGGCGGTGCTCGGCGCGGCGTTCGTGCTCCGGGCGGCCGGCGACTCGGCGGGCGAGGGGGAAGGCTCGTCTGCGCTCACCTGGCTCTCGCCGATCGGCTGGCTGGAGAACATGCGCGCCTACGCCGGCGAACGGTGGTGGGTGCTGCTGCTGTTCGCCGCGGCCGTCCTGGTCCAGGGCGCCCTCGCCTACGAGCTGGCCGGGCGGCGCGACCTCGGCATGAGCTTCCTGCCGACGCGGCCGGGTCCCGCCGCGGGCCGACTGGGGACGGCGGGCGCACTGGCCTGGCGGCTTCAGCGCGGCAGCGTCATCGGCTGGAGTACGGGCTTCCTCGTCGCCGGTGTCGTCTACGGCGCCATGACCGACGGGGCGGCGCGCCTGGTCGCCGACAACGAAGGGGCCCGCGAGATCTTCCGGCGGATGGGCGGGCAGGCCGGGCTGACGGATGCCTTCCTCGCCGCGATGACCGGCATGCTCGGGATGGTCGCCGCGCTGTACGTCGTCGCGGCGGTGCTGCGGCTGCACGGCGAGGAGACCTCGCAGCGCGCGGAGCCGGTCCTCGCCGGCGCGGTCGGGCGGCTGCGGTGGGCCTCCGGCCATCTCGTCGTCGCCTTCGGCGGGGCCGCGCTGATCATGGTGCTCGGCGGGCTCGGGTTCGCCGTCGGCTACGGCCGCGAGCCCGGGGCGGTCATGGGGGCGTGCCTGGTCCAGCTGCCGGCGATCTGGGTGATCGGCGGGCTGGCGGTGCTGCTGCACGGCCTCTCGCCCCGGGTGGCCCCCGCGGCGTGGGGTGCGGCCGGAGGCGCGCTGCTCATCGGGTGGATCGGGCCGGCGCTCGACCTTCCGCAGGGTGTGCTGGACCTGTCGCCGTTCGGGCATCTGCCGAAGCTGCCGGGCGGGGCGATGGAATGGGGGCCGGTGCTCGTGCTCACGGCGATCGCGGCGCTGCTGGTCGCCGGGGGGCTGCTCGCCCTGCGGCGCCGGGACGTGGCCGGCTGAGCGCGTCCGTCGCGGTGACCGGGCACCCGGCACAGCCGGCCCGTCACGGCGATCCGGCACCCGGCACGGCCCGCCCGGCGCTGCGGCCCGGTGCCCGGCGGGGCGCCCCGGGCCGGGCCGTCAGACCTCCACCTGCAACCCCTGGAGGCCCCTCATCACGAAGTTCGGCTTCTGCTCCGGCTCCGCGACCGGGCGCAGGGCGGGGGCCCGGTCCAGCAACGCCGCCATGGAGGCGGCGAGTTCGATACGGGCCAGGGGTGCGCCGATGCAGTAGTGGATACCCGCGCTGAAGGAGATGTGGGGGTTGTCCGGGCGGGAGAGGTCCAGGGTGCCGGGGTCCGTGAAGACGGCGGGGTCGTGGTTCGCGGAACCGAAGAGGAGGGCCACCTCGGAGCCGCTCGGGATGGTGGTGCCGGCGATCTCGATGTCGTCGAGCACCCACCGCTCGAACAGCTGGAGCGGGGTGTCGTAGCGGAGCAGTTCCTCCACAGCTGTGGACAGCAGAGCACGGTCGGCGCGCAGCGCGGCCAGTTGGCCGGGGTGACGGAACAGCGCCCACCAGCCGTTCACGGTGGCGTTCACCGTCGCCTCGTGGCCCGCGTTCAGCAGCAGGACGCAGGTGGAGATCATCTCCTGCTCGGTGAGGGTGTCCCCCTCGTCGTACGCCGCGATGAGCCCGGAGATCAGGTCCTCCCCCGGTTCCCTGCGGCGGGCCGCGATCAACTCCCGTAGATAGGCGGAGAACTCCACGGAGGCCCGGACGGCCTTCTTCGCCGTCTCCTCCGACGGGTTCAGCTCGTACATGCCGCAGATGTCCGCCGACCACGGGCGCAACTGCGCCCGGTCCGGCTCCGGTATGCCGAGCATCTCCGCGATCACGGCCACCGGCAGCGGCTCCGCGACCGCCGTCAGCAGATCGCCGCCGCCGTCCGCGACAAGGGCACCGACCAGGTCGGACGCCAGCGCGGTCACGTACGGCCGCAGTCCCTCCACAGTGCGCGGGGTGAACGCCTTCGACACCAGCCGCCGGATACGGGTGTGGTCCGGCGGCTCCAGGTCGAGCATGCCGTGGTCGTTGAGCACGTGGAACGGCTCGTGCTCGGGCGGCGGCGCCGTGCGGCCGAAGTCCTCGTGGGTGTGGCGGTGGAGGTAGGTCCGCCCGAGGCGGCGGTCGCGCAGCAGGGCCGACACATCGGCGTGGTGCGGGACCAGCCACTGGTCGCTGGGCTCGTAGTAGTGCACCCGGCCCCGGGCGCGCAGCTCCGCGTACGCGGGGTAGGGGTCGGCCACGAAGGCGGGGTCCCAGGGGTCGAAGGCTGCCATGGGGGGATGCTAGGCCCTGACTCCGCAGCGGCGTCAGGGCTCGGCCCCGGGATCGGCCCCGGCCTGCCGCGGATCAGCCGGGTGTCACCAGCCTCGCCTCGTACGCGAACACCGCGGCCTGGGTGCGGTCGCGCAGCCCCAGCTTCACCAGGATGCGGCTGACATGGGTCTTGACGGTCGACTCGGCGACGACGAGCCGACCGGCGATCTCCCCGTTGGACAGGCCCTTCGCGATGAGGACGAGCACCTCGGTCTCCCGCTCGGTGAGATCCCCGTACGCACCCGGTGTCCCGGCGAGCCCGCGCAGCGGCACGTCGGCGAGCTTGGAGAACTCGGTGATCAGACGCCGGGTCACGCTCGGCGCGAGCAGCGCCTCTCCGGCGGCCACGATCCGCACCCCGTCGGCGAGCTGCCGCGCCGATGCGTCCTTCAGCAGGAAGCCGGACGCACCGGCCCGCAGCGCCTGGTAGACGTACTCGTCGAGGTCGTAGGTGGTGAGCACGAGCACCTTCGTGGTGCTGCCCGACGCGACGATCTCGCGGGTCGCGTCGATGCCGTTCATCTCGGGCATGCGGATGTCCATCAGGACGACGTCGGGCTCCAGTTCGCGGACCCGTGCGACCGCGTCCCGGCCGTTGACCGCCTCTCCGGCGACCTCGATGCCCGGCATCGCGTTCAGCAGCACCGAGAAGCCCTCGCGGACCATCATCTGGTCGTCCGCGATCAGAACACGGACGGTCACTCGCGGTCCCCCGCCCCGTCCGCCGCCCCGCCCTGCGCGCCGGCCGCGGCCACCGGAAGGAACACCGCCACCTCGTAACCGCCGTCCTGCGCCGGACCGGTCGTCATCTCGCCGCCGAGCATCGCCACCCGCTCCTGCATCCCGGTGAGTCCGTGCCCGGCGCCCGGTGAGGGGGGCGCCGGCTGTGTCGCGGGGCCGTTCACGATGCGCAGCCCGAGCCCGCCGAGCACATAGGCGACCTCGACGCGTGCCTCGGCGCCGGGCGCATGGCGCAGGCTGTTGCTGAGCGCCTCCTGCACGATGCGGTACGCCGACAGCTCCACTCCCTGCGGGAGTTCCCGCACCGCCCCGGTGACCGTCTTCTCCACGGCCAGGCCCGTCTCCCGCACGTTCGCGAGCAGCGCGTCGAGGTCGGCGAGCGTCGGCTGCGGCGCATCCGGCGCCTCGTACTCCTCCGCGCGTACGACGCCGAGGACGCGGCGCAGTTCGGTGAGCGCGGCCACCGCGTTCTCCCGGATCGTGGCGAACGCCTGCTCCAGCTCCGCCGGCGGGTTCTCCACCCGGTAGGGCGCGGCCTCCGCCTGGATGGCGACGACCGACATGTGGTGGGCGACCACGTCGTGCAGCTCCCGGGCGATCGTGGTGCGCTCCTCCAGCCGGGTGCGGCGGGACCGCTCGGCGGCGCTGACGGTGCGCTCGGCGTCCACCTCCGCACGGGCCTCGCGGCGCACATTCAGCACGGTGACGACGAGCAGCGCGATGCCCGTGACAACGGCGACGGGACCTGTGTCCGACGACTCCCACGGGTCGGCGTACAGCCGGCCCAGCAGGCCGCCCAGGCCCACCGTGAACAGCCACATCCAGGCCGCAGCGCGCGGGCGGGTGCGGGCCGCCGCGACGATCATCACCACCAGCTGCGCGAAGAAGCAGGACGTCGGCCACGGCCAGCCGCCGCCTCCGGCACCGACGAGTCCCAGGACCAGCGTGGCACCGAGGGTGCACCACCAGGCGCCCACCGGACGGACCAGGCTCATCAGCACCGCGGCCGCGGGCAGCAGCCCGGGCAGGACGGCCTCCAGCGCTCCGGAGCCCGGATCGTCCGAGGCCAGGGCCAGCGTCACCAGTGCACAGCCCACCACGACCGCGTGCGGCGCCCACCCGGCGCGCTCGCGTATCCGGCCCGGCAGCCGCCGGGTCAGCGGGCCGTCGGTCCGCATCCGCGGCAGCGGACGGTACGCGAACGCCGCCCGGAACAGGTCCTCGCGCAGCCCGCGCAGCGCGCCCCTCGCGAGCTGGTACTCGGGGCTGCGGGTCTTGGGCGGCTTCGCGCCCGGCAGCGGCTGGGTCTGGGTCTCGGTCACGGATGCACCGTACGGTCCGTCCCGCGCGCCCGTCGTCCCCACCGAGGAGGGTCCTGGCAGGTCCGTCTCAAGTACTACTCGCCGTCCGGCGGCCGTCACGGCACGCTCACCCCCGGCCGTCACCGGGGGACGCCAGGCAGGGGCCGCCACCGGACGGACGCCGCAGGCCGCGACCGGGCGGCCGCCGCCCACGGGCCACCACCGGACCGACACCACCCACGGGCCACCGCCGGACGGATGCCGCTCTCAGGCCATGGGCGTCACGCGCTGCCTGCCGACAGGCCCGGGAGGCCGCCCCCCGGTCTCACCAGCCCGGTCTCGTACGCGAACACCGCCGCCTGGGTGCGGTCCCGGAGCCCCAGCTTGAGCAGGATGCGGCCCACATGGGTCTTCACCGTCTGTTCGGCGACGACCAGCCGCGCCGCGATCTCCCCGTTCGACAGCCCCTGGGCGATCAGCGTCAGCACCTCCGTCTCGCGTTCCGTCAGGTCCCCGACACGGATCCCGAGCCCGCCCCGCGGAGCCGGTTCGAGCCGGGAGAACTCGGCGATCAGACGCCGTGTGATCCCGGGTGCGAGCAGGGCGTCGCCCGCCGCGACCACCCGGACCGCCTCCGCCAGCTGGTCCGCGGACGCGTCCTTCAGCAGAAATCCGGACGCTCCCGCGCGCAGCGCCTCGTACACGTACTCGTCCAGGTCGAAGGTGGTCAGCACCAGCACCCGCACCGCCGGGTCGTCCGCGGTGATACGGCGGGTGGCCTCGATACCGTCCATCTCGGGCATCCGGATGTCCATCAGCACGACGTCCGGCCGCAGTTCGGCCGCCTTCCCGGTCGCGTCCAGCCCGTCGACGGCCTGGCCGGCCACCTCGATGTCCGGCTGGGCGTTCAGCAGCACGGTGAATCCCTGACGGACCATCACCTGGTCGTCGGCTATCAGCACGCGGATCGTCACCGCTGCCCCCCTGTCGGAAATCCTGTCGGAGATCCCGTCGCGTCGTCCGTCGAGTCGTCCTGCGACACGTCCGGCGACGGGTCCTGTCGTACGTCGGCCGTGGCGGGCGCCGCGCCGGGCGGATGCCCACCGGGCGGATGCCCACCGGGCGGATGCCCACCGGGCAGGAACGCCGTCACCTCGTAACCGCCGTCCCCCGTCGGGCCGGTGGTCAGGTCACCGCCGAGCATCGCCGTCCGCTCCCGCATCCCGAGCAGCCCGTGCCCCGCACCGGGGGACGGGGACGTCGGCTCGGCCGGCGGGCCGTTCACCACCCGGAGCCACACCCCCGCCGGGCCGTGCCCCACCTCGACGCGGACCGCCGAACGGGGCGCGTGCCGCAACGCGTTGCTCAGCGCCTCCTGCACGATCCGGTACGCCGACAGCTCCACGCCCGGCGCCAGCGCCCGCCGGTCCCCCGTGACCTCGACGGTCACCGTCAGCCCGGCCCCGCGCGCGTTGTCGACCAGCGCGCCGAGCCGGTCCAGCGTCGGCTGCGGCGCGTGCGGGGCGGAGGTCCCGGAGCCGTCGTCCGGAGCCTCCATGCGCAGCACCCCCAGAACCCGGCGCAGCTCGGCCAGCGCCTCCACCGCGTTCTGCCGGATGCCCTCCAGGTTCTCCTTCAGTTCGTCCGGCGGATCGTCCACCAGGTGCGGGGCGACCTGCGCCTGAATGGAGATCACCGACATATGGTGCGCCACCACGTCGTGCAGCTCCCGGGCGATCCGGCTGCGCTCCTCCAGCAGGGTGCGCCGGGCCCGCTCCTCGGCGGTCAGCGACGTCTGCTCGCCGAGCTGTGCGAACGCCATCCGCTGCCCGCGCAGCGCCGAGCCGAGCAGCACCAGCGGCGTGACCACGAACAATGCGAACCAGCCCACGCCCGTCCCCGCCCACACCACCAGGGCCACGGACAGCAGCGTCGATATCGCGATGGCCTCGGCGATCACCCGGGGCCGCACCCTGAGGGCGAGCAGGAACAGCACCGTCGTGTGCGCGAACAGCATCGTCGGAGCCCAGGGCCACCAGCCGTGCAGGCCCATGGTCCCGGCCGGCCAGGGCTCCTGCGCGATGGGGGAGACCAGGCCCGTGAAACCCAGCACGCCGAGCGACGTCCACCAGGCCGCGAGCGGCTTTCGGAGCGCCAGCACGACGGCCCCGCCCTGGACGAGGGCGAGCAGGGTGCCGAGACCAACGCCCAGTTCATAGGCGGAGACGAACTCGTTGCGTCCGGTGAGTGTCGTCGGCACCGCCACCAGGCACAGCACCACGTGCGGCAGCCATCGCAGCAACCGTGGCCTGGCCAGGGGCGGCAACGGGGCGGTCGCCGTCGTCCACAGGTCGGCCCGCAGCACCCGCAGCCCCCGCCCGACGGGGCCCGTGCCCCTCCGGCCACCGTGCGCGAGGGCGTCGGCGGAACCGGCCCGGCCGTCACCGGTCACCGCTCGGGGCCCCGGCCGGCCGTCACCCCGGCCCGGACCGCCCCCGTGTCCCGCCGGACCCCCGCCGTCCGCCCCCACCTCGCGGCACCGCTCCCCACCGTGTCCTCCCCCACCGTCCACCCGCCCACCCTAGGGGGCGTCCTTGCGCGCCGGCCCGACCGCTCCGGCACCCCGCCGCCGTCGCACCACGACCACCGGTCCTCCCCTGCTGCGCCGCCGGCCGCCCTGTTCGAAGCCGCGGAACGCCACCCAGCAGACGCCGAGCCCCAGGGCGAACAGCGGCAGCCACAGCAGCCGCACCGGCACCCAGCCCGGGCCGTCCGGCAGCGTGTGCAGACCGGGCAGCGGGCCGGCGAACAGGGTGGCGGCGGTGACCGCCATCATCGCCGTCTGGTGCCACAGGAAGATCGTCATGGCGGACAGGTTCACCAGGGCCACCGCAGCCCAGGCCGCGGGCCTGCGCAGCCATGTGCGCAACGGCTCCCGCAGCAGCACCGCGAGGCCGCACTGCGCGACGCCGAAGCAGACCACGGCCAGGGTCGGCGGGTTCAGATTGGAGATCGCGGCGCCCGGGACGCCCACCATCGAGGCCGGGTAACCGGCCCACAGCACCAGCGCCGCCGTAGCCGCCGCGCCGCCGGCCAGCAGCACCCAGCCCGAACGGCGGGTCAGTTCACCGCGCGTCCAGGCCGCGCCCAGCGTGAACGGCACCATCCAGCCCGCCGCCACGTTGATCCAGCCGAGCCAGGCGGGGCCGCCGAGGCCGAAGCGCACGAGGTCCACGTGCAGGACGACGGCCAGCGGCCACAGCGGGTTGAGCCGGCCCAGCAGCGGAGTGGCCGCGGTGAGCGCGGTGAACACCAGCAGGAACCACAGCGGTGACACCGCCAGCTTCACCAGGGTGTGCAGTGTGGCCAGATCCGTTCCCGAGACCAGCATGGCCGCGGCCGCCACGGCCCAGACGGCGAGCAGTCCGGCAACCGGCCGGAACAGGCGCGCGAGCCGTGCGCCCAGCCAGGTCCGGTACGTCTCGCCGCGCGCCCGCGCCGACGCATACCCCTGGGTGGCCACATGCCCGCCGACCAGGAAGAACACGGCGAGCGTCTGGAACATCCAGGACACCGGCGCCAGTCGGGGCATGTACTGGAGCGGGCTCGCACCGTGCAGGGTGCCGCTGTCCGAGACGAGCGCGGTGACCAGCCAGTGCCCGAGCACCACACCGAGGATGGCGAACGCGCGCAGGGCGTCCACGGCCCGGTCCCGGCCGGAGGGCGTACTGTCCTCGATCCGGCGTACGAGGGTGCGGGCGCCGGACCGGAGGGCGCCGGACCGGCCGCCCGGCTGCTGCTCGAACCGCGGGGCGCCCGGGGGGCGTTCGGCGGGGCGGGCGGGAGCACGGCCGCCCGGGGGGTGCTCGGCACGGTCCACGAGGGCGCGGGGCCGCGCCCGCCCGTCGCGCTCGTCGGTGTCCGCACGGTGGTCAATCATGGGACGTCACCTCCTGGTCCTGGCCGAGCACGATCCGGGCGATGTTGGCGAGCGACACCGCTCCGGGTTTCAGGTAGTCGCTGTGGCTGCCGGGGCCCGCCGCGAAGACGCGGGCACCGAAGTGGCGGGAGACGGGGTCGGTGCCGAAGCCGACGGTCACACCGAACAGATCGGCCTGCGTGTGCGGTACCTCGGCGATCCAGTCTCCGCCGCCGCGGCCCGCCCAGACCCGCGCGTGCGTCCGGAGCCCGGCCACGGAGTCGGCGCCGGTGCCGGGGCTGCCGAAGAGAACGAGGTCGCCCACGCCGCCGGCCGCGTCGAGCCCCGGGGCGGCCCGGCCGCACACCACCGAGCCGTACGAATGGCACAGCAGCGACATCCGGGCACCGGGGTTCAGGGCGCGCAACTGCCGTAGGAACGCGAGCAGACGGGGCACGGCCTCGTCCGCGCGGCCGGTGGTCAGCACCTCGCGGCTGACGGTGCCCGGCGTCCGGTAGCCGAGCCAGGCGACGACCGCGGTGTCCGGGCCGACGCGGTGGCGCAGGGCGATGGCGCCGGCGCGGAAGCGGGCGTAGGTGTCCAGCGAGGTGTCCGAACCCGGTACCAGGACCGCGACCCGGTGAGCCGTCGTCAGATCGCCGAAGACCTCGACCGCCTGACCCGCACCGCGGGCGTCGAAGGCGAGCAGATGCCGGGCGGGGGCGGCCATGGCCCGCAGATGCGCGGCACGGCTCCGGTCACCGTGCGCCCGGGCCATGCCGGCCGCGCGAGCTGCATCGGCGCGGTTCGCCAGGTAGCGCGAGGCCGGCGACGCGTCGGCCGCCAGGTGTGCGGGCGCGGGGGCCGGAACGCCCGGGCGCCCCGCCGCGGAGACCGGCACGGCGACCGCCGCCACGACGAGCGCGGCGAGCAGAGTGCGGCGCAGCCGCGCGGACCCGAACCTCATGCCGTTTCCTCTCTTCCCCTCCGGATGCCCGGAGCGCCGGGGCGTATCGCCCGGCAGGAAAGGAAGGTATGGAGACGGTGGTGTCGTCGACATCACACCAGGGAGCCAACTGCGTACGTAGCTCTCAGGTATGAGGGGTATGACAGGGGCTTTCCCCAGGGGTCACCAGGCCAGTTGCGCGATCTCCTCCGCCACCACCGCGCATGCGTCCGCCGCGGGGTCGATCAGGGGGAAGTGCCCCACGCCCTCCAGGAGCGTGAAGCCGACGACCTCGCCCGCGTTCGCCGCCGCGTCGGCGTACGCCTCGGCCACCGTCTGCGGGACCTCGAGGTCCTCGCGGCCCTGGACCAGCGTCGTCGCGATCCCCGTGGGCAGCAGGGCGGCGGGGTCGGCGTACGGGAGGCGCTCCTCGAACCGGTCGGCGCCGCCGAGGAGTTGGAGTGCCGCGTTCGAGCAGACGTCCAGTTCCTCGGCGACCCGGAAGTCGGCGATCGGGGCGAGGGCGACGACACCGCGCAGCGGGGCGGGGTGCGCGCTGCGCCAGGGCGCGTCGGCGGGCAGGACGTGGCGGGCGGCGGCCCACAGGGCGAGGTGGCCGCCCGCGGAGTGCCCGGTGAGGACGGTGCGCCGCGCGTCGGCCTGCGGCAGGTGCTCCGCCACGAGGGCGGGCAGCGCGTCCATCGCGGCGGCCACGTCGTCGAACGTCTCGGGCCAGCGGCCCGCGACGGGCCCGGCGTCGCCCTGTGCCGGGATCACGCCGCCGCGCCGGTACTCGACGTTGGCCACGGCGAATCCGCGGCGGGCCAGGTGGTCGGCGAAGGGAGTGAGGTGCTGCCGGTCGTACCGGGCACGCCAGGCGCCCCCGTGCAGGACGACGACCAGCGGGGCGGAGCCACCGGGAGCCGCCGCGCCCTCGCGGGGCGCATAGAAGTCGATCACCTGGTCGGGGTGGTCGCCGTAGGCGGCGGTCGCGTCGGGCGGTACGGCGGGATGGGAGAACGCCGACTCCTCCTCTGCGGCGGCGCGGGCGGCGGCGTCGTCCGGCATGCTCCAACCTCTCAGCAGCGAAAAGGGCTTGATGATCTCGGCTGTGTGCGGGGACGGTATCAGGCCCGACGTGGGCCGGCACGGGGTTGTCACGCCCGGTGAAGGGGCCCCGGACCACGGGCGACCCGGCAAACGGTTCTCTTGTGCCGTTACGCTGGTCGACGGCCGTACCACGGGAGTCGTGGCAGGGCCCTTGCGCCAGCCGTAGGCCGTACGAGGAGGCCGTCATGTCCGCCGAACCCGGCACCGTTCGTCCCGGTGGGCGCACCGCACGGGTGCGGGCAGCCGTGCTGCGGGCGGCCGGGGACGTGCTCGCCGAGCAGGGGTTCGACCGTCTCGATCTCGCGGACGTGGCCCGGCGGGCCGACGTGGGGAAGACGACGGTGTACCGGCGGTGGGGGACCGTGACCGGTCTGGTGGCGGACCTGCTGGGCGACATGGCCGAGCAGTCCGTGCCCCGCAGCGACACCGGCTCCCTGCGCGGGGACCTGCGCGCCAATGCGGAGCTGGTCCAGCGGACGTTGGGGGATGCGCGGCAAGGAGCGCTCTTCCGCGCGGTGATCGCGGCGGCGGCGTGCGACGCACGGACGGAGGAGGCACTGGCCCGCTTCTACGAGGTGCGGGTGGCCGAGTGGGCGCCCTGCGTGGAGCAGGGCGTCGCGCGGGGCGAGGTGCCGAGCGGCACGGATGCCCCGGAGGTGATCCGTGCCGTCTCGGCGCCCCTGTACTACCGGTGGCTGACCACCGGCGTCGCGCCCGGACCCGACGATGCGGTCCGGGCCGCGGACGCCGCCCTGGCCGGCGCGGTGGCTGGCGTCTTCACGACCTGACCCGGACCGGCGGGATGCGCGGGGGCGCCGTGGCCGGCGCCCCCGCGCATCCCGGCCGGTCGTCGGGCGCCGGTCAGTCCAGCGCCTCCGCGAGGGCCCGCGCCGCCCGCTCCACGTCCGCGTAGCCGACGTACAGCGGGGTGAAGCCGAAGCGCAGTACGTCGGGATGGCGGAAGTCGCCGACCACACCGCGGGCCATCAGCCGGCTCATGACCTCGCCCGCGTCCGGGCAGCGCAACGCGACCTGGCTGCCGCGTTCCGCGTGGGCGGCCGGCGTGATCGCCTCCACCCGGCCCTCGGGGACGTACTCCCGTACGCACTCCAGGAAGAAGTCCGTCAGCGCCAGGGACTTCGCCCGCGCCGTGTCGATCGAGACGCCGTCCCAGACCTCCAGGGCCGCCTCCAGGGCGAGCATCGACAGGATGTCGGGGGTGCCCACGCGGCCCCGCACGGCGCCGTCGGCCGGCGTGTAGGACGGGCTCATGCCGAACGGGTCCGCATGGGAGGTCCAGCCGGGGAGCGGCGAGTCGAAACGGGACTGGAGGCCGCTGCGGACGTACAGGTACGCCGGTGCGCCCGGGCCTCCGTTCAGGTACTTGTAGGTGCAGCCGACCGCCAGATCGACCCCGTGTGCGTCCAGGCCCACCGGGAGCGCGCCCGCGCTGTGGCACAGGTCCCACACGGCGAGGGCCCCCGCCTCGTGGATCGCGGCCGTCAGACCGGGCAGGTCGTGCAGCCTGCCGGTGCGGTAGTCGACGTGGTTGAGCAGGACCACCGCGGTGCGCGGGCCGAGCACGGAGGGAACCTCGGCCGGTGTCACGGGGCGCAGTTCGCAGCCCGTCATCCGGGCTGCCGACCGGGCGATGTAGCCATCCGTCGGGAAGGTCGTCGCGTCGACGACGATCTCGTCGCGCGCCTCTTCGCCGGAGCGCACCATCCGCACCGCCGCCACCAGCGCCTTGAAGACGTTGACGCTCGTCGAGTCGCCGACCACGATCTGCCCGGGCGCCGCGCCGACCAGCGGTGCGATCCGGTCGCCGATACGTTCCGGCGCGGTCCACCAGCCGCTGTCGTCCCAGGAGCGGATGCGCAGCGCGCCCCACTCACGGGTGATCACGTCGGCCATCCGGTCCGGCACGTTCCGGGGCAGCGCGCCCAGCGAGTTGCCGTCCAGGTAGACACCGTCGTCGAGGACGAACAGATCGCGCAGCTTGCCGAGTTCGTCGGTGGCGTCCAGGGTCGCGGCCTTCTCGACGAGGCCGGAGGAAAAGGTCTCAGACATGACTGCGCGCCGTCCAAAGCTCGGGGAACACGTTCTTCACTGCCCTCTTCTCCAGCCAGGCGACCCCGGCGGAGCCGCCCGTGCCGACCTTGGCGCCCATCGCGCGCCGCGTCGCCACCAGGTGATCGTTTCGCCAGCGCCACACCAGCTCGGCGACGTCCGTCAGCGCCTCGCCCAGCCGCGCGACGTCCGTGGACTCGTCACCGGAGTAGACCCGCGCCCAGACCTCCTCGACCTCGGGCGACGCCTCGTAGCGCACGCTCACCTCGCGGTTCAGGACCGCGTCCGGGACCGCATGGCCGCGCCGGGCGAGCAGCCGCAGCACCTCGTCGTACAGGCTGGGCTCCTGGAGCGCCTTCTCCAGCTCCGTGTGCACCCGGGGCGCGCCCCGGTGCGGCACCAGCATGGCCGTGGACTTCTCGCCGAGCAGGAACTCCATGCGCCGGTACATCGCCGACTGGAAACCGGAGCCCTCGCCGAGCGCGGACCGGTACGCGTTGAACTGGGCCGGGGTCAGCTGACCGAGCGGCCTCCAGGACGCGTTCAGCGCCTCCAGCTCGCGCACCGACCGCTTCAGGGCCGCGACCGCGGTCGGGACGTCGTCGCCGCGCAGGGCCCGCGACGCGGTCTCCCACTCGTGCACGATGACGGTGAACCACAGCTCCATGACCTGGGTCGTGACCAGGAAGACCATCTCTCCGGGATCGTCCGAGAGGGGGTGCTGGAGGTGGGTGAGAACGTCCGCCTGGACGTAGTCCTCGTACGGGGTCGTTCCTGCGAAGTCGAGGTTCGGGGTCTCAGGCTCCTGAGCCCCTTGGTTCACCTCGTGGGACATCGCTGTCTCCTCGATACGTACTCCGGGTAGCGGTCCGCCCCTGCCGATCCCGGCACGGGGGCCCCGGTCCCCACCGGGCATCTTCCGCAATCGTCCCCGGATACGGCAAGGCCCGCCCGGTCACTGGGCCGGGCGGGCCGTGTCCCGTGGTCAGCCCAGGGTCTGCGCCGCCGTCGCCGAGGAGTCCTTCAGGAACTGCGAGCAGCGCTCGTACTCCTCGGTCTCGCCGATCGCCCGGGCGGCGCGGGCGAGGGCGTGCAGGGCGCGCAGGAAGCCGCGGTTCGGCTCGTGCTCCCACGGCACGGGGCCGTGGCCCTTCCAGCCGTTGCGGCGCAGCGCGTCCAGGCCCCGGTGGTAGCCCGTACGGGCGTAGGCGTACGACTCCACCACGCTGCCGCGCTCGAAGGCGTCGTCGGCGAGCTGCGCCCAGGCGAGCGAGGAGGTGGGGTACCGGGCGGCGACGTCGGCGGGCGCGGTGCCGTTCGCGAGCGCCTCGCGCGGCCCCGGGTCGTCGGGCAGATGGGTCGGGGGCGGACCCCCGAGCAGGTTCTCGTGAATACCCATGGGTTCCAGTCTCCCAGGTGCCGCCCGGGGGCGGACGGCACGGGGCCCGGCACCCCCTGCGGAGTGCCGGGCCCCGAAGCCCGTGGCGGCCCGAGGGGCCGCGCGGGGACTACTTCAGCT
This sequence comes from Streptomyces sp. NPDC002004, assembly GCF_053593975.1. Taxonomy (NCBI): domain Bacteria; kingdom Bacillati; phylum Actinomycetota; class Actinomycetes; order Kitasatosporales; family Streptomycetaceae; genus Streptomyces; species Streptomyces sp. NPDC002004. The sequence goes on along the minus strand of NZ_JBSFDP010000004.1, from coordinate 274,424 downwards.
TGGTGCCGGCCGACCGCAGGTTCTGGCAGGCCACGCCCACGCGCTCGGCCATGGAGGCCTCGGCGAGCTTGCCCCAGGTGCGCGGGTCGTACTGCTTCTTCGAGCCGACCTCGCCGTCGACCTTCAGCACACCGTCGTAGTTCGTGAACATGTGCGCGGCGACGGGACGCGTGAAGGCGTACTGCGTGTCCGTGTCGATGTTCATCTTCACGACGCCGTTCTCCAGCGCGGTGTGGATCTCCTGCTCGGTGGAGCCGGAACCGCCGTGGAAGACGAAGTCGAACGGCTGCGGCTTGCCGTACTTGGCGGCGACGCCGTCGTTCAGCTCCTTCAGCAGCTCGGGACGCAGGACGACGTTGCCCGGCTTGTAGACGCCGTGCACGTTGCCGAAGGACGCGGCCAGCAGGTAGCGGCCCTTCTCGCCCAGGCCGAGGGCCTCGGCGGTGCGGATCGCGTCCTCGACGGTGGTGTACAGCGAGTCGTTGATCTCGTGCGTGACACCGTCCTCCTCGCCGCCGGTCGGGGTGATCTCGACCTCGAGGACGATCTTGGCGGCGTGGGCGCGGGCCAGCAGCTCCTGCGCGATGGCCAGGTTGTCGGCGAGGGTCTCCGCGGAGCCGTCCCACATGTGCGACTGGAACAGCGGGTTGCGGCCGGCCTTGACGCGCTCCTCGGAGACCGCGATCAGCGGGCGTACATAGCCGTCCAGCTTGTCCTTCGGGCAGTGGTCGGTGTGCAGCGCGACGGTGACCGGGTACTTCTCGGCGATGACGTGCGCGTACTCGGCGAGCGCGACCGCGCCCGTCACCATGTCCTTGCTGTACTGACCGCCCAGGAACTCCGCACCGCCGGTGGAGATCTGGATGATGCCGTCGCTCTCCGCCTCGGCGAAACCGCGCAGCGCCGCGTTCAGGGTCTGGGAGGAGGTGACGTTGATCGCCGGGTAGGCGAACTTGCCTGCCTTCGCCCGGTCGAGCATCTCGTTGTAGACCTCGGGGGTTGCGATGGGCATCTGTCCGCTCCTTGTGATGTGCGGGTGTCTGTTTGCGACCCTGACCTAGGGGTGGCGACGTCATCGTCGGGGCCATCTTCCCAGACGCCGCCGAATGCTCCACCCACCCCGTCCGGCCGTCCCCCGGGTGCCGCCCCGCGGGCACCCGGCCGGGTGCGGCCGGGTCCCCCGCGCCGGGCGTCAGTCGAGCCCGAGCTCGTCCTTCGAGAACGCGAACAGGTAGGGCACCCCCGCGCCCTCGCTGATCTTCTCGGCCGCGCCGGTCGCCCGGTCGACGATGGTCGCCACGGCGACGACCTCGGCGCCCGCGGCGCGGACCGCCTCCACGGCGGTGAGCGGGGAGCCGCCCGTGGTGGAGGTGTCCTCCACGACCAGCACGCGGCGGCCCTTGATGTCCGGGCCCTCGACCTGGCGCTGCATGCCGTGCGCCTTGGCGGCCTTGCGCACCACGTACGCGTCGAGGCTCCTGCCGCGCGCAGCCGCGGCGTGCAGCATCGCCGCCGCCACCGGGTCGGCGCCCATGGTGAGGCCGCCCACCGCGTCGTAGTCCAGGTCGGCGGTCAGGTCGAGCATGACCTGACCCACCAGCGGCGCGGCGACACCGTCGAGGGTGACCCGGCGCAGGTCGACGTAGTAGTCGGCCTCAAGACCCGAGGAGAGGGTCACCTTGCCGTGCACCACGGCCTTGTCCTTGATCTGCTGCTTCAGCGCGCCACGTACGTCCGTCATACGTGTCAGCTTAGAGCGCGCGCCATGTCCACACGGTCGTGACCTCCAGCGGGTCGATGGGGGTGACGAGCCGGGGCCGGGTGTTCAACCCGTCGGGCGGACCGGACTGCGGCTCCGCGCACACGGCTGCCTCCTGCTCGTCGTACACGACGACCCACTGCTCCGGGCTGGCGACCTTGAGCTCCAGCTGCCCGGGCCAGGTGATCGTGACGTCCACCCCGTCCGGCATCCCGAAGCAGTCGTCCCAGGGGCCGGGCTCGGGGTCGATGCGGCGGCCGGTCGGCAGATGGTCGTCGCCGCGCTCCTCCTGCCAGGCGGGCGTGAAATCGATGCGGGCGTCCTGCCCTCCGCCGAGGGTGCGGTTGAACCACGGGTGCCAGCCCGCCTGCGCCGGGAAGGACGAGTCGTACGTCTCGACGCACAGCGTCAGCGTCAGCGAGTTCTCCGCCAGCTCGACGCGGTGGGTGACACGGCCCGGGTACGGCCAGGGGTCCTCGAGGTCGTAGGTGAACACCGCCTCGCGGTCGCCGGCGGGGCTCCCCCCTGCTCCGGCGCGGCCTCGGCCCTGGGGGCGGGCGGTGTGCCACGCGTGGTCGCGGGCCGTGCCGTGGATGGCGTGCGGGGGAGAGTTCAGGGGCATCTGGTGGACGACGCCGCCGTTGCGGAACCGGCCGTCCCTGATCCGTCCGCACCACGGCACCATCGGGAAGCAGCCGTAGCGGTCGCCCTGCCGGAGCAGTTCGGTGCCGGCGATGCGCAGGCTGCCGACCCGGCAGCCGTGGCCCGGGCGGATCGTCACGTCCGCGTCGCCCGCGGTCAGCGTGATGTCTTCGGTACTCACGGTGCGACTTTAGGGGGGCGGGGCGCCTGGTGGCATGTCCGGCGCGGGGCCGGCACGCGTCCCGGCCGACGGGGTCAGCGGGTCCGGCGGCGCAGGGCGCGGGTCACGACGATGGCGGAGGCCACCAGCAGGGCCGCCGCCGGGGCCGCCCAGCGGAGGGTGGCGGTGGGCGACGCGGTCTCCGGTGCCGGCACCGGCGCGTACCGCCCGCGCGGCGGCGCGTGGTCGACCTCCTCGGCGCTCCGGCCGATCATCGTCCGCCGGGCGTGCGCGGCCTCGGCGGGCGGCGCGACGACGTCCTCCCCGTCGGGCGAGACGTCTCCGGCGAAGGGGTCGAGCGAGGACGGGGGCACGTCCACGTCGAAGACGGAGGGCTCGGGCTGCCCGGCGGAGGGCTCCTCTGCGGTGGGTTCCTCGGCTGTGGGCTCCTCGGCGCCGCCGGTGGACGCATCCCTCTCGGTGTCCGTGCCCGCCCCGTCCGCGCCCGAGTCGTCGTCCGTGCGTGCCTCGGGCAGGCGGTCGGCCGGTGCGGAACCGGTGGGCAGCGGCGCGTCACCGGACTCCAGCGCCAGCGCCTCGCCGAACCTGTCCAGCAGCCGCTCGGACGCCGACCGCAGTGCGTCGGAGGGGAGTTCGGCGACCCGTCCGTCGCCGGAGCCGCCACCGGAGAACCTGAGCACGGTCCCGCCTTCGACGGGGTCGAGGGACAGGCTGAGCGCCAGCTTCACGGAGCCGCCGCCGCGCACCTCGGTCCCGTCGCCCTCGACGGAGAACCGGTCGTCGCCCGCCGCGGAGATCCGCAGCGCGCCGCGATAGGTGATCGAGCTGCCCCCGACCCGCACCTTGAACCGGCCCGCCCCGGGGGACTCCACCGTGTCCTGCTGGAACCCGGGCACCGCCCGGGCGACCCGTACGGGATCGGCCAGGGCCCTGCGCAGGGACTCCACCGGAACCGGAACGAATACCTCGTGCTCCATGACAGCCGAGCCTACCCACGCCCGCCGTTCCTGTACCGCCTCCGCGCGGAATCCGCCGCCGCGGGCAGGCCCGGAGGACCGGCCGTCAGCCCGTGTACCGCGGGTGCACCAGCGTCGAGGGGGGCAGCCCGGGCCCGGGGGCACGGTCCGCGTCGCACCCGCCCCGCAGGCCCCGTACGTCCTGGACCGACCTGGCGCCGGCCGGCCCGCGTCCGGCGAGCACGAACCCCCAGTCGCGCGGGGCGCGCGCGCCGTCGGGAGTGCGGCGGTCGGGTCCCGCCGGGGACCCGGACAGCCGTCCGCTCACGCAGTACGGCAGGGTGGACAACCCGGCCGCCCGTATCGTCGCGTCGACGGTCCGGAAGACGCGCGGCCGGGACGCGGCGGAGCCCGCGTGCGCGACGAGCCGTCCGCCGTCGGCGAGCACCCGGCCGGCGAGCCCGTAGAACTCCTGCGAGTACAGCTTGGTGCTGGCGGTGATGCCGGGGTCCGGCAGATCGGCCACGATCACGTCGTACGGCGCCTGCCTCGCGCCCGCGCCGCGCAGCCAGCCGAAGGCGTCGTCGGTGACGACGTGCACGCGCGGGTCGTCGTACACATGCGCGTTGAGCGCGCTGAGCGCCGGGTCGTGCCGGGCGAGGGAGACGACGCCGGCGTCGATCTCCACGATGTCGAGGCGGCGGACGCCGGGGTGCCGCAGGACGTCGCGGGCGGCGAGACCGTCGCCGCCGCCGAGGATCAGCACCCGCTCATGGGGCCCTTCCATGGCCGGGCGGACCAGTGCGTCGTGGTAGCGCCGCTCGTCGCGGGAGCTGACCCGCAGCCGGCCGTCGAGGTACAGGCCGAGCGGGCCGTGGGCGCCGCCGGTGAGGACGACCTCCTGGATGCCGGTCTGCACGGCGACGCGTACGTCCCGCCCGTACACGGCCTGCCGGGCGGCCCGTTCGAAGTCGTCGACGAGGACGGCCGCGGTGGCGAGGACGCCGAGCACCACGACGTTGGCGACCAGGAGGAACCAGCGGCCGCGACGGCTCAGATCGCGCCGGAACAGGCCGAGGACGAGGGCGCCGCCCGCCAGCGCGTTCACCGCGCCGGTGAGCAGCGCACCCGTCAACTGGCCGAGCAGCGGCAGCAGCAGGAAGGGAAAGGCCAGCCCGCCGACGAGCGCGCCCACGTAGTCGGCGGCGAACAGGTCGGCGACCGCCCCGCCCGCGTCCTGCCGCCGGATGCGCTGGATCAGCACCATCAGCAGGGGGATCTCGGCGCCGATGAGGACGCCGATCGCGAGCGAGAAGGCGACGAGCAGCACACGTGAGTCCCCGATCCCGGAGTCGCCACGGGCGCCGGTCCAGGCGAACGCCGCGTACAGCGCCATCGCGCTGCACCCGCCGACCAGCGCGAGCGCGGCCTCGACCGCGCCGAACCCGGCTGCGGCGCGCAGCCGCAGCCGCTTCGCGGCGAGCGATCCGATACCCATCGCGAAGACCATCACGGAGAGCACCACGGACGCCTGGGTGACCGAGTCGCCGATCAAGTACGAGGCGAGCGCGACGAGTTCCAGCTCGTACACCAGCCCGCAGGCGGCGCAGACGAAGACGCCCGCGAGGACGAGGTACCGGCCGGTCGTGGGCGTGACGGGCAGCCGCGCCGGGCTCCGCGCCTGCCGGGGCCGCGGTGGGGCCGGGAGCAGTGGTGCGGGGCCGCGCGGTTCGATCACATCGCGAACGCTACGTCACCACCCGATCGCACCTGGTCACCCACACGTGTGGAGCCGGCTCGGACACGCATACGCCGGCTCCTTCGGGATCAGGGGTACGGACTCGGGCGGGCCGGCGCGCTCAGGCCGCGGCCGCCACGCGCACGCCGACGCGGGTCCGGGTCACCACGAGCTGGCCGTCCTGGGGATAGGCGTGCCAGGTGCGCCAGTGCACCTGGCCCTGGTGGCGCTGCGCGAGCATCGCCGTGAAGGCATGGGGGTCGCCGGGGAAGACCCCGGCGAGCCCGTTCGGATGGTCGGAGACCAGGGCGATGAGCTCCTGCGCCCGGCCCGCGAACTGCCCCCGGGACAGGGTCTCGACACGCGCCGCGAACTCGTACTCCCAGTTGTCCACACGTTCGGCGACGCCGAGCGGCAGCGGTGTGCTGCTGCCCGGAATGCAGGCGACGGTCTCCGAACACGTGCCCCGTTCCTCCTCCAGGAGGACCTGATGGGAGGCACCGAGCAGCCTCAACTGGACTTTGGCGTCCGAGAGTTCGAGGTCGAGCGTGGCGAGCGCGGGCAGCGGTTCACGCCCCAGGGTCCAGGCGAGGTCGGCCGCGCGCGTATCGGTGTAGGCGGTGTTCAGGGTCGTGAGCATGGGGTGGGCTCCGCTGGCGCGCAAGGAAGGTGAGGGCCGACGCGGCCCGGAAGGCACGCCGGAGACCGTCCCGGGGCGTCCGGGCGGTCGGGCGGATCGGGTGGCCGGCTCATGCCCAAGAGAATGTCCGAGGGCTGCGTTGACTTTAAGAGGGAATCATGAACGGCCATGGCACCACAGCCTTTTTACCCAACTTCGTTGGGTTTCCATCCCCCCGAGGGCTGCGCAGTTCAACTGTTCAACAACGAGCCGGTGCCAACGGTGACGCAACGAGCGCATGCTCGAATCCGGAACGGGCGCATGCCCTCAAGGCCGGGGCGGTTGGCGTGATTTCGCTCCGGCGGACACTCCCGTACACGCGCCCCTGCTCACAACCCCCGCCGCCGCAGACGCCCTTGCACTCCCGAGGCGCCCGTCGAGGGCGTGCCCCGCGGCCGGACACCTGGCGGCCCGGACCCCGGCGCCCAGCGCCCGGCGGCCCGGACCCCGTGTCCGACAGGCCCCCGTGTCCGACGGCCCCCCCGTGTCCGACAGACCCCCCTGCCCGACAGACGGCCCCCGGTGCTCAGCTGCCTCCGCCGCAGCCGCCACCACCGCAGGACGAGCCGCAGGACGAGCCGCCGCACGAGGAGTGACCTCCGCACGAGTGGGAGTGCCCTCCGTGGTGCGAGCCGCCTCCGCAGGACGAGGAGGTGTCCGTGGTTCCGGCCCACCAGCTGTTGTCGGAGCGGTGGGAACGCCCGCCCCCCGACCGGGACGCGGACGGCCGGCGGCCCTTCGTCATGGACACCGCGCGGCCGGTGCTGCTCTTGCGGTTCGTCGCGAACACGACGAGCGCCACCACGAGCACGGCCAGGATGATGCCGATGGCGATCATGGCGTCACCCTCCTTTCGTTTCCCCCGAAGCAGACCCCCCGTGGGTCGTGCTGTTCGTTCGTGCGAGGGGGATGCCCCCGGCCGCACGGGCCGAAAGCAGAGTTGAGGAAGTTCTGAGGGTCCACCGGGGAAAACGCCCCCTGACCTGCGCAGAAGGGAGTCTCGGCCGTCTTCCCGGGGCCGGCCGCGACGGACGACGACGGGCGAAAGGCGGCAACGGCGCTCCCCCTGTCCGGCGATGGCGCGTTGACCACCACCGCGGGCGTCCATCCGGGGACGCCGGTTGAGGAAGTCGAGCGGTTCGGCGCAGGATGACCGCCATGACCTCCAGTGCGCGCCCTCTCCTCAACCGCAGGCTGGCTTCCTTCGGGACCACGATCTTCGCGGAGATGTCCGCGCTGGCCGCGCGGACCGGTTCGATCAACCTCGGCCAGGGCTTCCCCGACACGGACGGCCCCGAGGAGGTCCGCGAGGCCGCGGTGCGGGCGCTGCGCGACGGCCGGGGCAACCAGTACCCGCCGGGCCCGGGCATCCCCGAGCTGCGCACGGCGATCGCCGGGCACCAGCAGCGCCGGTACGCGCTCACGTACGACCCCGACACCGAGGTCCTGGTGACGGCCGGCGCGACCGAGGCGATCGCGGCGGCCCTGCTGGCGCTCCTGGAACCCGGCGACGAGGTGATCGCGCTGGAGCCGTACTACGACTCGTACGCGGCGTGCATCGCGATGGCGGGCGGCACCCGGGTGCCCGTCACGCTGCGGCCGCGCGAGGCCGGCGAGACGGCCGGCGAGGGACAGGGCTTCCACCTGGACCTCGACGAGCTGCGCGCCGCGGTGACGCCGCGCACCCGGCTGCTGCTCGTCAACACCCCGCACAACCCGACCGGCACGGTGCTGACCCGAGCCGAGCTGACCGAGATCGCGCAGCTCGCCGTGGAGCGGGACCTGCTCGTGGTGACGGACGAGGTGTACGAGCACCTGGTCTTCGACGACGCCGAGCACGTACCGCTCGCCACCCTGCCGGGAATGCGGGAGCGGACCGTCACCATCGGCTCGGCGGGCAAGACCTTCTCCTTCACCGGCTGGAAGGTCGGCTGGGTGACCGCGCCGGCCGAGCTCGTGACGGCGGTCAGGTCGGCGAAGCAGTTCCTGACGTACGTCTCGTCCGGGCCGTTCCAGTACGCGGTCGCCGAAGCGCTGGCGCTGCCCGACTCCTACTTCGAGGCGTTCCGCACGGACATGCGGGCCAAGCGGGAGCTGCTCGCGTCGGGCCTCGCCGAGGCCGGGTTCCATGTGCACGTGCCCCGCGGTACGTACTTCATCACCACCGACATCCGGGCGCTCGGGGAGAGCGACGGGTTCGCGTTCTGCCGGGCGCTTCCGGAGCGGGCCGGGGTCGTCGCCATCCCCAACGCCGTGTTCTACGACGACGTGGCGGCCGGGGCACCGTTCGTGCGGTTCGCCTTCTGCAAGCGGCCCGAGGTCCTCGCCGATGCGGTGCAGCGTCTCAAGGCCCTGTAGGTAACCCGGGCGGGCGCGCAGCGGTCGCGGGGGCCACGGCGGCACCGCAAGGTGCGGTTGTGGAGACCGTTGCAACCGCCTCCGTCAGAAAGCCCGGTGCCGGGACCTTCTCCCGCCCCTTACCGGGCTCCCGGCCGCGCACCGGCAAGGGCGACCTCCGTCGCCGCGCGGAGCGTCTGCCCGCGGCGGCTCTCACGGCCACCACGCTGTTCCTGGCCGCCCGGCTGACCGCGACGGCGGTGGTCACGCTGACCGCCTGGCGCCTGAACCGCGATCCGGTCCGGATCCTCGGCCGCTCCTGGGACTCCATCTGGTACCTGCACATCGCCGCGCACGGGTACGGGCGGACCGTCCCGTACAGCGACGGAACCGTGCACAGCGATCTCGCGTTCTTCCCGCTCTACCCCTGGGCGATCCGGGGCGTCACGTCCGTGACGCAGCTGAGCGGCGAGGTCGCGGGGCTCCTGGTGGCGTGGGTGGCCGCGCTGGCCGCCGCATGGGGGATCTACCGCGTCGGGGAACGGCTGCACGGGCGGGCCGTGGGGACGGTGCTCGTCCTGGTCTGGGCCCTGCTGCCGCACTCCGTGGTGCTGAGCATGGCGTACACGGAACCGGTGCTCACGGCCTTCGCGGCCTGGGCGCTGTACGCGGTGCTGTCGCGGCGCTGGGTGTGGGCGGGGGTGCTGGCAGCGCTCGCGGGGGTGTCCCGCCCGAACGGATTCGCGGTGGCCGTCGCGGTCGTCGCCGCCGCGGTGTACGAGGTCTGGCAGGAGCGCGGAAAAGTTCCCCACAGGCTGTGGACAGGGATCCTGCTCGCACCGCTCGGCTGGTGCGGTTACGTGGCGTGGGTGGGGCTGCGCAAGGGCGACCTGCTCGGTGGGTACTTCGCGGTGCAGCGCGCCTGGGGGTCGCGGTTCGACTTCGGCGTGGGGGCGGTGGACTACGTGCGGGGGCTGGTGCTGCGCGGCAGCGGGCGGTTCGTCTTCCCGCTCGCGCTGCTGACCGTGCTGGCGGCCGTGGTGCTGTTCGTGCTGCTCCTCGTGGACCGGGAGCCGCTTCCGGTGGTCGTCTACGCCGGTGTCCTGCTGGTGATCGTGGTCGGCGGCTCCGGGTTCTTCGACTCCAAGCCGCGGTTCCTGCTGCCCGCGTTCCCGCTGCTGCTGCCGCTCGCGCGGGCCCTGGTGAGAACGGCGAGAGCCCGGCCGTGGCACGCCGCCGTGGTGGTCGGCGCCCTGGCCGGGCTCTCGTTCGTGTACGGGACCTATCTGGTCACGTTCGCCCGCGCACCCCTGTAGGCGTCACGGGCGCGGGCCGGGGGCTGCGACTACGCGTCGTCGCCCTCGGGGGCCTCGCCGTCGCCCTCGGGCCCGTCCGCGGACGAGTCGACGTCCTTCTCCAGGCCGAGCTGCTCGACGAGCCAGCGGTCGAACTCGATGGCCGCGCGCACCCAGCTGACCGTCGAGGAGACGAAGTGCTCCAGGCTGACGCCGGTGCCGATCAGCATCTGCGCCTCGCCGATCAGACGGACCGTGCCGTCGTCCTGCGTGTGGCTGTAGACCTTCGGCCACAGCGTGCGGCGGTTCCAGTCGTCGATGGACTCCAGCAGCTGCTGCTTCTCGTCGAGCTTGTGCGGCCGGTCGTAGAAGGTCCGCACCGAGAAGACCTGCTGGTCGGCCTCGCCGCGGAACATGAAGTACGTGCGGAATTCCTCCCACGGCGCCGCGAGGTCGCCCTCGTCGTCGACGACGTACTTGAGCTCCATCTGGTCGAGGAGCTGCTTCACAAGATCCTGATCCGGGACGACGGGGCCCGCCGGTCCTTGGGGCTGCGGCTCGGGCTGGCCCCCGAAGTTCGGAATCGAGGACGGGTCGATGCTCACCGTGTTTTTCCCTTCGTACGGATTCCGCCATCCTCCCCCATCCCGGGCGGGTGCTGGCAACCCCCGCCCGGTGGTGTTTCCCCGTATCTGGCCTGATTCCGCAGTCGGCTTAAATGGGGCTCTCCGGTGCCCTCCGGACGCCTCGGAGCGTCTTCCCGGAACCGGCGGATCCGGTGCTCCCGCTGCTGGCGGGTCCCACGATCAGGCCGTCCCCAAACGCGTCGACGCGGACCGTGTCGCCGTCCGTGACCTCGCCCGAGAGGATCTCCTTCGCGAGGCGGTCGCCGATGGCGGTCTGGACGAGGCGGCGCAGGGGGCGGGCGCCGTACACCGGGTCGTTCCCCTCCTCCGCGAGCCAGGCCAGGGCCTCAGGGGTCACCTCCAGGGTGAGCCGGCGCTCGGCGAGCCGCCGGGCCAGGCGGTCGATCTGCAGCCGGGCGATGTGCTCCAGCTCGGCCGTGCCGAGCGCCGAGAAGACGACGGTGTCGTCGAGCCGGTTGAGGAACTCGGGCTTGAACGAGGCCCGGACCACCTCCAGCACCTGCTGCCGCTTCTCCTCCTCGCTCGACGCCGGCTCGACCAGGTACTGGCTGCCCAGGTTCGAGGTCAGCACGAGGATGGTGTTGCGGAAGTCGACCGTGCGGCCCTGGCCGTCGGTGAGGCGGCCGTCGTCGAGGACCTGGAGCAGGACGTCGAAGACCTCGGGGTGGGCCTTCTCGACCTCGTCGAGCAGGATCACCGAGTACGGGCGCCGGCGCACCGCCTCGGTCAGCTGGCCGCCCTCCTCGTAGCCGACGTACCCGGGCGGGGCACCGACGAGCCGCGCGACGCTGTGCTTCTCGCCGTACTCGCTCATGTCGATGCGGACCATGGCCCGCTCGTCGTCGAAGAGGAAGTCCGCGAGGGCCTTGGCGAGTTCGGTCTTGCCCACGCCGGTGGGGCCGAGGAACAGGAACGACCCGGTGGGCCGGTCGGGATCGGCGATCCCTGCGCGGGTGCGGCGCACGGCGTCGGACACGGCCCGCACGGCCTCGGTCTGGCCGATGAGCCGCTTGCCGATCTCCTCCTCCATGCGCAGCAGCTTCTGCGTCTCGCCCTCCAGCAGCCGCCCCGCCGGGATGCCGGTCCAGGAGCCGACCACATCGGCGATGTCGTCGGGACCGACCTCCTCCTTGACCATGGAGTTTTTGGCGGCCTCCTGCTGGGCCTCGGCGGCGGAGGCCTCCTCCAGCTCGCGCTCGACGGCGGGGATCTCGCCGTACAGCAGCTTGGACGCCGAGTCGAAGTCGCCATCGCGCTGGGCGCGCTCGGCCTGGCCGCGCAGGTCGTCGAGCTTCTCCTTCAGCTCACCGACCCGGTTCAGGGACTGCTTCTCCTTCTCCCAGCGGGCGGTGAGACCACGCAGCTCCTCCTCCCTGTCGGCGAGGTCGCGACGCAGCTTCTCCAGCCGCTGCACGCTGGCCGGGTCGGTCTCCTTGCTCAGCGCCAGCTCCTCCATCTTCAGCCGGTCGACGGAGCGCTGGAGTTCGTCGATCTCGACGGGCGAGGAGTCGATCTCCATGCGCAGCCGGGACGCGGCCTCGTCGACGAGGTCGATGGCCTTGTCGGGGAGGAAGCGCGAGGTGATGTAGCGGTCGGAGAGGGACGCGGCCGCGACCAGGGCGCTGTCCGCGATCTGCACCTTGTGGTGGGCCTCGTACCGCCCCTTGAGTCCGCGCAGGATCGCGATGGTGTCCTCGACGGTCGGCTCGGCGACCAGCACCTGCTGGAAGCGGCGCTCCAGCGCCGGGTCCTTCTCGATCCGCTCGCGGTACTCGTCGAGCGTGGTCGCGCCGACCATGCGCAGCTCACCGCGGGCGAGCATCGGCTTGAGCATGTTGCCCGCGTCCATGGCGGAGTCTCCGCCGGCGCCCGCGCCGACGACGGTGTGCAGCTCGTCGATGAAGGTGATGATCTGGCCGTCGCTCGCCTTGATCTCGGCGAGCACGGTCTTCAGCCGCTCCTCGAACTCGCCGCGGTACTTCGCCCCGGCGACCATGGCACCGATGTCGAGCGCGACGAGCCGCTTGTTCCTCAGCGACTCGGGCACGTCGCCCTTGACGATCCGCTGCGCGAGCCCCTCGACCACGGCCGTCTTGCCGACCCCGGGCTCGCCGATGAGCACGGGGTTGTTCTTGGTGCGGCGGGACAGCACCTGCACGACCCGCCGGATCTCCTGGTCCCGCCCGATGACGGGGTCGAGCTTGCCCTCACGCGCCGCCGCGGTGAAGTCGGTGCCGAACTTCTCCAGGGCCTTGTACTGGCCCTCGGGGTCGGGTGTCGTCACCCGGCGCCCTCCTCTGATCTTCTGAAACGCGTCGAGCAGGTTCTTCGGGGTGGCCCCGTGCTTGTCGAGGACCTCCGCGGCGGAGCCGCCCTTCCCCGCGATGCCGATGAGCAGGTGCTCCGTGGACAGGAACTCGTCGCCCAGGTCCTTGGCCTGCCGGCCGGCGTCGGCGATCACGGCGAGCAGCTCGCGGTTGGGCTGCGGGGGCGCGACGGTGGACCCCGTGACGCTGGGCAGCGCGGCGAGGGCCTTCTCCGCCGCCGCCCGTACGGCGGCCTGGTCGGCGTCGACCGCGGCGAGCAGGTCGACGATGTTCTCGTTGTCCTGTCCCTCGAGCAGCGCCAGCAGCAAGTGTGTGGGGGTCAGATCCGCGTGCCCCTCGGAGACGGCCCGGCTACTGGCCGCGTTGATCGCGTCCCGGCTCCTGTTCGTCAGCTCGGCGTCCACGTCCGCTCGCTCCTCCTGCCTGTGTCGCACATCCGGTCACGGCCGGTCACCTCCGGACCGGCGCACTTCCTGCCTCTGACTCAACCAACGTACACAAAGTTGAGCCTATTCCACTCAAGGCAGGAACGGAAAGCGATACCGGCTAAGTTCCGGACCATGACCTCGTACGCGATCGACCCACGGAACCCCGACCCCGCCTACCTCGGATTCTGGCGGGAACGGCACCTGTGCACCCTGACCACCCTGCGCCCCGACGGGACGCCGCACGTGGTGCCGGTCGGCGTGACCTACGACCCCGCGGCCGGACTCGCGCGGGTGATCACGAACAACTCCAGCTCCAAGATCGCCCACATTCTCGCGGCCGGCCCCGACGGCGCGCGGGTCGCGGTGTGCCAGGTCGACGGGGGCCGGTGGGCGACGCTGGAGGGTCGCGCCGTCGTACGGACGGAGCCGGAGCCGATAGCGGACGCGGTGCGGCGCTACGCGGAGCGCTACGGGCGCACGCCCGGGCCGAATCCGAACCGCGTACTGATCGAGATAGCCCTGACGGCCGCGATGGGCCGGGGCTAGCCGGGAGCGGGGCCGGCCAGGGGGCGGGGCGCCCCGCGGACCGGACCAGATCCGGAAACGGCAGCGGCGCCACCGTGTTCAGGTCCACGGTGGCGCCGCTGCTGGGGGGAAGCGCCTGAGCGATCTACAACGACGGGGGAATCGCGTCAGGCACTGCGGGGGGTGGCGGAGAGAGTTCGGGCGACGTCGGGAGCCTCCGGCTCGAGCTGCCGGTGGTCCCGCTGGTCGAGGTTCACAAAGATCATTCCGTAGCGAACGGCGCAGCGCACGGGCTGCGGGGCTCCGCGGGGCCGTCGCAGGCACCGGTACGCCCGGACATCCCCGTCCTCGTCCCGCGCGACGACGATCGGCTCGCCGAAGAGCGTGACCATCAGCGAGTCTCCGCCGTAGGGGATCGCGGTGACGAGATCGATGAAGTGCCAGCCGGAACGGTAGGCGGTGGCCATTTCACGACGGAAGGAGCGGTCGTCGGGGGGCGTGGTCATGTGCCCGATCCCGTCGGAGCGATGATGCCCCAGGCAACGTCCCCAGCAGCGGTCTCAGTCGCCCCGCTGTGCGTGCCCGTTACAGCCGACCCCCAGGCGACGTCGCCGGGTTCGGCGCTACCGGCGGTGCCCAGCACCACTGCAACAGCAACGACCGCCGCCGCAAGCACTGAGCGAAGCATTCTCTTCCGCATGTCGGCTTCGTCCTTACTTGATGGCTTCTTCTCCCCCGCAACACAGACGATGACTCATTCAGGCACGTCGAGACCACAGGGTCGATGCATCATGTTCCTGCACGTTCAGGACCCTGGGGGGTGGAGATTTGCCCACAAAGAGCACAAAACCGACACATCCTCATCCTGTCACTGATCTGTGCGATGAAGGCGCACGTCTTTACGCCACTGCGCTGAGCTCCGGACGCATCTCCCGGGCCGAGGTCGACCCCGCCCCCTGCCTGTTGGAATTCGCCCTGCTCCACCCGGATCCGGACGACGCCAACTGGCTGCGCCCGGTTCCGCCTTCGGTGGTGCTGGCCCAGCGGCTCCAGCCCATAGAACGCGAGATCCAGGAACGACGGCGGCTCTCCATCGACCTCGCCGATGCTTTTCAGCCGTTCCTCGCCATCAGTGCCCAGAAGCCGCCGACCACACACGCCATCACTGTGCTCGAGGGATTCAGCCGGATCAACGCGGCGCTCGACGTGGCCATAGCCGAGAGCCGGACGGAAGTCCTCACCGTGCAGCCGGGGGGCGGCCGGTCCGAGCATCTGCTGAGCCAGGCCCTCAAGCGCAGTAAACCCCTGATAGAGCGCGGGATCTCCGTACGCACCCTGTACCAGCACACCGTCCGGTACAGCCAGAGCACCTTTGCGTACATGGACAAGATGGCAGGTGCAAAGATAGAGATCCGCACGCTCGAGGAGCTGATCGAGCGGCTGATCATCTGCGACCACACCGTCGCCTTCATCCCCGCCCAGGCCGACGACACGGTGGCCCTGGAACTCCGGCACCCCGGCCTCGTGCAGTACCTCATCAAGGTCTTCGAGCACCTGTGGCACCGGGCGACCCCGCTCCAGGACGAACTCCCCTACGTCTCCACCCCCGACGGCATCACCGGTGTCCAACGGTCCATCGCCAAGCTCCTCATCGAAGGCCATGTCGACGAGGCGATCGCCCGCCGGCTCGGCATGAACGTCCGGACCTGCCGCGCGCACATCGCCAAGCTCGCCGCCGCCCTGGGCAGCGGAAGCCGGGCGCAGCTCGGCTACTTGATCGCGCAGTCGGGAATCCTGGACCAGGACAGCTGAGCGGGTGCGGGAGGAGCCGGAACGTTGACCGCTGAGCCGCATGCACACGGTGTGGAGGAGCTGTGCGAGGCGGGCTCGACCCTGTACGTCCGCGCCCTGCGCGAGGGCCGCGTACGGCGGGAGGAGGCCGCCCCCGCTCCCTGCCTGATCGACTTCGGGCTGCTGCACCCGGACGTCGAGGACATGCACTGGCTCCTGCCCACGGCCCCCGCCGTGGCGCTGCCGAAGCTCCTCCGGGCCATGGAGGAGGACATCGCGCACCAGCGCCGCAGGGAGACCAGGCTGGCCGAGCAGTTCGAGCCGCTGCTGCACCTCGGGCCCGCGTCCGCCGCGCTCCCGCCGGCCCCCTCGTCCGTGCTCACGGTGCTGCTCGGGTTCCGCCGCATCGACGCCGCCCTCTCGCACGCGGCCTCCGAGGCGACCCACGAGCTGCTCACCATCCAGCCGGGCGGCAACCGCCCCGCCGAACAGCTGGGCAGCGCGCTGCCCCGGGAACAGGCGCTGCTCGCCCGCGGGGCCCGTATGCGCACGCTCTACCAGCACACGTCCCGCTACTCGCCGGCCGTCCTCGGCCACTACGAGCAGCTGCACGGCGACGTGGAGGTCCGCACGCTGGACGAGGTGACGGAACGTCTCGTCGTCTTCGACCGCACCGTCGCCTTCATCCCCGCCGCCGCCGACCGGACGGTCGCCCTGGAGGTACGCCACCCGGCCCTGGTCTCCTTCCTGGCCACGGCCTTCGAACGCCTGTGGCACCTCGCCACTCCGATGTGGCCCCGGGCCGCCCAGGAGCCCTCGGCCAACGGCATCACGACCCGCCAGGCCACCATCGCCAGGCTCCTGGTCGAAGGCCTCACCGACGAGAAGATCGCCGCCCGTCTGGGCATGAACGTCCGCACCGTCCGCGTCCACATCGCCAAGCTCGCGGCGGTCCTGGGCAGCGGAAGCCGTGCCCAGCTCGGCTATCTGATAGGGCAGTCGGGAATTCTCAGACGCAACGACTACTAGACCGGCGGGCGGATAGACCGCCGGGCGGGCCGGCGCGGACGTGCGAAGGGGCCGGGAGGCGTATCGCCTCCCGGCCCCTGTCACGCGCGACCGTCAGTCGGACTGCTGCCGCTTGGGCCGCCACACCACCAGCGCGCTGGTCTGCTGCATCTCCTGGTACGGGACCAGGTCACGCCGGTACGAGGCGTGCACCGCGGCCTCGCGCTGGCGTATGGCCGCCGCCGCGCCCTCGACGGCTGCCGAGAGCTCGGCGACCTTGGCCTGGAGAGCGGCGACCTGGTTCTCCAGTTCGATGATCCGCTTGATGCCGGCGAGGTTGATGCCCTCGGCCTGCGACAGCTGCTGCACCTGACGGAGCAGCTCGATGTCCCGGGCCGAGTAGCGCCGACCGCGTCCGGCGGTGCGGTCGGGGGAGACGAGGCCCAGCCTGTCGTACTGACGCAGCGTCTGCGGGTGCAGCCCCGACAGCTGGGCTGCCACCGAGATGACGTAGACCGGGGTCTCGTCCGTCAGCTCGTAGGGATTGTTGCGTCGACGGCTGTCCATGGCGTCATGCTCCCTTCGCGGCCTCGAAAAGCTCCGCCCGCGGGTTGTCGTCCGCGGTCGCCTCGCGGTACGCCTCCAGTGCGTCCCGCGCCTTGCCGGTCACGTCCCTCGGGACCGCGACCTCGACCGTGACCAGCAGGTCGCCCCGGGTGCCGTCCGTGCGGACCGCCCCCTTGCCACGGGCGCGCATGGTGCGGCCGTTGGGAGTGCCCGGGGGCAGCTTCAGGGTGACCGGAGGCCCGCCCAGGGTGGGCACCCGGACCTCGCCGCCCAGCGCCGCCTCCGCGAAGGTGACGGGCACCGTGACGGTGAGGTTGTCGCCCTTGCGCCCGAAGACCGGGTGGCTGTCCACATGGACGACCACATAGAGGTCTCCGGCCGGGCCGCCGCGCTCGCCCGGTGCGCCCTTGCCGCGCAGCCGGATGCGCTGACCGTCCGACACGCCCGCGGGGATGCGCACCTGCATGGTCCGGGACGACTGGGCGCGGCCCGAGCCCTTGCAGACGTCGCACGGCGTCTCCGCGATCAGCCCCCGGCCCTTGCAGTCCGGGCAGGGGTCGGTCAGCGAGAAGCCGCCGCCCGAGCCACGGGCCACCTGGCCGGTGCCGACGCAGGTCGGGCACACCCGCGGTGTGCCGTTCTTGTCGCCGGTGCCCGAGCAGGCCTTGCACGGCGCCTGCGACGACATGCGCAGCGGCACCGTGGCCCCGTCCACGGCTTCGGTGAAGCTCAGCGTGACCTCGGACTCGACGTCCTGGCCGCGCCGCGGCTGGGTGCGCGTACCCGCACCCGCGCCGCCGCGGTTGAACAGTCCCCCGAAGACGTCACCGATACCCCCGCCGAACCCTCCGCCGGCGGTCCCCCCGCCCCCGGCGTTGCCTCCGAAGAGGTCGCCGAGGTCGAAGTTGAAGGAACCGCCTCCGGAACCGGGTCCCGGCCGGAACCCGCCGCTGCCGAAGAGAGCACGCGCCTCGTCGTACTCCTTGCGCTTCTTCGGGTCGCCGAGGACGTCATTGGCCTCGGAGACCTCCTTGAAGCGCTCCTCGGCCCCGGCGTTGCCCTTGTTGGCGTCCGGGTGGAACTCGCGGGCGAGCTTCCGGTACGCCTTCTTGATCTCCGCCTCGGTGGCGTCCTTGGGGACGCCGAGGACCTTGTAGTAGTCCTTCTCGATGAAGTCCTTGGTGCTCATCCCCGACGTCCCTCCTTCCTCACGTGGTCAACGTCAGCCCTCGTCCGGGCCACCGTCGTCCTTGCCGTCCCTGTCCTGCTGGTCCGAGGAGGCCTCTTCGGCCTTCTCGGACTTGACCGTCTGCGCACCGGGCTGCGGTTCGGCCACGGCCACCCGCGCGGGGCGGATGGTGCGCTCCCCGATTCGGTACCCCGGCTGCAGAATCGCGACGCACGTCGTCTCGGTGACGTCCGGCGCGTAACTGTGCATCAGCGCCTCGTGGACCGTCGGGTCGAAGGGCTCGCCCTCCTTGCCGAACTGCTGCAGGCCCATCTTCGCCGCGACCGTCTCCAGGGATTCGGCCACCGACTTGAACCCGCCCACGAGCTCGCCGTGCTCCCGCGCGCGGCCGATGTCGTCCAGCACCGGCAGCAGTTCGGTGAGCAGGTTCGCGATGGCGATCTCGCGGACCGCGATGCGGTCCCGCTCCACGCGACGGCGGTAGTTCTGGAACTCGGCCTGGAGCCGCTGGAGGTCCGCCGTGCGCTCGTTCAGCGCCGTGCGCACCTGGTCCAGCTGAGCGGTCAGGCCGGCCGTCTGTGCCGCGTCCCCGGCCGGGGCCGCCCCCTCCTCCGCAGAGGGGGTGGCGGCCTTCGGCTCGGCGTCTTCAGAGGTGCCGCCGGAGGGGACGTCGGGCTTCTCCTCAAAACCCGGGGTCTCCTCCGTCACGCGGCACCGTCCTTACGGTCCTCGTCGACGATCTCGGCGTCGACGACGTCGTCGTCGGCCTTCGCCTGCTCGGCACCCGGGGCATCCTGGGCGCCGCCGGCGGCCTGGCCGGCCTGCGCGTCGGCGTACATGGCCTGGCCGAGCTTCTGCGAGACCGCGGCGACCTTCTCGGTGGCCGTACGGATCTCGGCCGTGTCCTCGCCCTTGAGCTTCTCCTTCAGCTCGGCGATGGCTTCCTCGACCTCGGTCTTGACCTCGCCCGGGACCTTGTCGTCGTTGTCCTTGAGGAACTTCTCCGTCTGGTAGACGAGCTGCTCGCCCTGGTTGCGGGTCTCGGCGGCCTCGCGGCGGCGGTGGTCCTCCTCCGCGTACTGCTCGGCCTCCTGGCGCATCCGGTCGACCTCGTCCTTCGGCAGCGAGGAGCCGCCGGTGACGGTCATCTTCTGCTCCTTGCCGGTGCCGAGGTCCTTCGCCGTGACGTGCATGATGCCGTTGGCGTCGATGTCGAAGGAGACCTCGATCTGCGGGACGCCACGCGGCGCCGGGGGCAGACCGGTCAGCTCGAACATGCCGAGCTTCTTGTTGTACGCCGCGATCTCGCGCTCGCCCTGGTAGACCTGGATCTGCACGGACGGCTGGTTGTCCTCGGCCGTCGTGAAGATCTCCGAACGCTTCGTCGGGATCGTCGTGTTGCGCTCGATCAGCTTGGTCATGATGCCGCCCTTGGTCTCGATACCGAGGGACAGCGGGGTCACGTCGAGGAGCAGGACGTCCTTGACCTCACCCTTGAGGACACCGGCCTGGAGCGAGGCGCCGATGGCGACGACCTCGTCCGGGTTCACGCCCTTGTTGGCCTCCTTGCCGCCGGTCAGCTCCTTGACGAGCTCGGCGACGGCGGGCATACGGGTGGAGCCACCGACCAGGACGACGTGGTCGATCTCGTTGATCGAGATGCCCGCGTCCTTGATGACGTTGTGGAACGGCGTCTTGCAGCGCTCCAGGAGGTCGGCCGTCAGCTGCTGGAACTGGGCGCGCGTGAGCTTCTCGTCCAGGTGCAGCGGGCCCTCGGCGGAGGCCGTGATGTAGGGCAGGTTGATCGAGGTCTCGGTGGACGAGGACAGCTCGATCTTCGCCTTCTCGGCGGCCTCGCGCAGACGCTGCAGGGCCATCTTGTCCTTGGCCAGGTCCACGCCGTGCGCGTTCAGGAACTGCTTGACCAGGTAGTCGACGACGCGCTGGTCCCAGTCGTCACCACCGAGGTGGTTGTCACCGTTGGTGGCCTTCACCTCGACGACGCCGTCGCCGATCTCCAGCAGCGAGACGTCGAAGGTGCCGCCACCGAGGTCGAAGACGAGGATCGTCTGGTCGTCCTTGTCGAGGCCGTACGCCAGGGCGGCGGCGGTCGGCTCGTTGACGATGCGCAGGACGTTCAGACCGGCGATCTCGCCGGCCTCCTTCGTGGCCTGACGCTCGGAGTCGTTGAAGTACGCCGGAACGGTGATGACCGCGTCGGTCACCTTCTCGCCCAGGTAGGACTCGGCGTCCCGCTTCAGCTTCTGCAGGATGAAGGCGCTCATCTGCTGCGGGTTGAAGTCCTTGCCGTCCAGGTTGATCTTCCAGTCGGTGCCCATGTGGCGCTTGACCGACCGGACGGTCCTGTCGACGTTGGTGACCGCCTGACGCTTGGCCACCTCACCGACGAGCACCTCACCGTTCTTGGCGAAGGCGACGACGGAAGGCGTGGTCCTGGCGCCCTCGGCGTTGGTGATGACGGTGGGCTCGCCGCCTTCGAGAACGCTGACGACGGAGTTAGTCGTGCCCAGGTCGATGCCGACCGCACGTGCCATTTCAAATCCTCCAGCAATACTTGAGTGGAACTCGCTCAAGGATGCACGACGGCCGCCGTCGGGTCAACAGACCTGAGTCGGTGCGACTCAACTTTTATGTGGCCCTTATCCGCGATAACCCTCTGACCTGCAAGAACAGCAGAGGGACCGGGTGCGCGCAGATGACCCGGGACCACCCGCACGGCGCACGCAAAAGCGTTCGCCACCGGTTTCCCGGAGGTGAGATCCTGGACCGCGTATGTCTACGCAGCCTGCCCCCGCCCTCGGCTCCCTCACCCCGCGCCTGTCCGAGCTCTCCCTGCGCGACGCGCAGCGCCTCGGCCGCAGGCTCGACGGCGCGCGCCGGATCCGCAAGCCCGAGGCCCAGGCGGCCGTCGTCGCCGAGATCGAGGGCGAGATCGCGAAGGCCGAGGCGCGCATCGCCGAGCGCGCCGCTCGTGTGCCCGCGGTCACCTACCCCGAGCAACTGCCGGTCAGCCAGAAGAAGGACGAGATCCTGGCGGCGATACGCGACCACCAGGTCGTGATCGTCGCGGGCGAGACCGGCTCCGGAAAGACCACGCAGATCCCCAAGATCTGTCTGGAACTCGGCCGTGGGGTACGCGGCATGATCGGCCATACGCAGCCGCGCCGCATCGCCGCCCGCACGGTGGCCGAGCGCGTCGCCGAGGAGATGGACACCCCGCTCGGCGAGGCGGTCGGCTGGAAGGTCCGCTTCACCGACCAGGTGGGCCCCGGCACCTTCGTCAAGCTGATGACCGACGGCATCCTGCTCGCGGAGATCCAGACGGACCGCGAGCTGCGCGCGTACGACACGATCATCATCGACGAGGCCCACGAGCGGTCCCTCAACATCGACTTCCTGCTGGGCTACCTGGCCCAGCTCCTGCCCAGACGCCCCGACCTGAAGGTCGTCATCACCTCGGCGACCATCGACCCGGAGCGCTTCTCGCGCCACTTCGGGGACGCGCCGATCGTCGAGGTCAGCGGGCGCACGTATCCCGTGGAGGTGCGCTACCGCCCCCTCCTGGAGGAGGACTCCGAGGACGCCGACCGCGACCAGATCACCGCGATCGTGGAGGCCGTCGACGAGCTGACGGCCGAGGGCCCGGGCGACATCCTGGTCTTCCTCTCCGGGGAGCGCGAGATCCGCGACACCGCGGACGCGCTGGAGAAGAAGCTGGCCCGCGCCGGGGCCGCCGTCCGGCAGACCACCGAGATCCTGCCCCTGTACGCGCGCCTCTCGCACGCCGAGCAGCACCGCGTCTTCCAGCCGCACACGGGCCGCCGCGTCGTCCTCGCCACGAACGTCGCCGAGACGTCGCTGACCGTCCCCGGCATCAAGTACGTCATCGATCCGGGCACCGCCCGCATCTCCCGGTACAGCCACCGCACCAAGGTGCAGCGGCTGCCCATCGAGGCGATCTCGCAGGCCAGCGCCAACCAGCGCAAGGGCCGCTGCGGCCGCACATCGGACGGCATCTGCATCCGGCTCTACAGCGAGGACGACTTCGTCTCCCGCCCGGAGTTCACGGACGCCGAGATCCTCCGCACGAACCTCGCCTCCGTCATCCTCCAGATGACCGCGGCCGGCCTCGGCGCCATCGAGAAGTTCCCCTTCATCGACCCGCCGGACCACCGCAACATCCGCGACGGCATCCAGCTCCTCCAGGAGCTGGGCGCGTTGGACCCCGCCCAGAAGGACGTGCGCAAGCGCCTCACGCCGCTCGGCCGCAAACTCGCCCAGCTGCCCGTCGACCCGCGGCTGGCCCGTATGGTCCTGGAGGCCGACAGCAACGGCTGCGTCCGCGAGGTCATGGTGATCGCCGCCGCGCTGTCCATCCAGGACCCGCGCGAACGCCCCGCCGACAAGCAGACCCAGGCCGACCAGCAGCACGCCCGCTTCAAGGACGAGACCTCCGACTTCCTCGCCTACCTCAACCTCTGGCGCTACGTCCGCGAGCAGCAGCGGGAGCGCGGCTCGTCGTCCTTCCGCCGGATGTGCAAGCAGGAGTACCTCAACTTCCTGCGCATCCGCGAATGGCAGGACATCTACTCGCAGCTGCGCACCGTCGCGAAGGGCATGGGCATCCACCTCAGCGAGGAGGACGCGCCCGAGCAGCACATCCACACGTCGCTCCTCGCCGGCCTGCTCTCGCACATCGGTCTGAAGGACACCGAGAAGAACGAGTACCTGGGCGCCAGGGGCGCCAAGTTCGCGATCTTCCCCGGGTCCGCGCTGTTCAAGAAACAGCCCAAGGTCGTCATGTCGGCCGAGCTCGTGGAGACCTCCCGCCTCTGGGCGCGGGTCAACGCGAAGATCGAGCCCGAGTGGATCGAACCGCTCGCCCAGCACCTGCTCAAGCGCACCTACAGCGAGCCGCACTGGGAGAAGGACCAGGCCGCGGTGATGGCGTACGAGCGCGTCACCCTGTACGGCGTCCCGATCGTCGCGAACCGCAAGGTCAACTACGGCCGCATCGACCCCGAGGTCTCGCGCGAGCTCTTCATCCGCCATGCGCTCGTCGAGGGCGACTGGCGCACGCACCACAAGTTCTTCGCGGACAACCGCAGGCTGCTCACCGAGGTCGAGGAGCTGGAGCACCGGGCCCGGCGCCGCAACATCCTCGTCGACGACGAGACGCTCTTCGACTTCTACGACCAGCGGGTGCCCGAACACGTCGTGTCGGGCGCGCACTTCGACTCCTGGTGGAAGCACAAGCGGCACGAGCAGCCGGAGCTCCTCGACTTCGAGCGCGAGATGCTGATCCGCGAGTCGGCGGAGGCCGTCACCAAGGCGGACTACCCGGACTCGTGGCGGCAGGGGCCGCTGAAGTTCCGGGTGACCTACCAGTTCGAGCCGGGGGCGGACGCGGACGGCGTCACCGTCCACATCCCGCTCCAGGTGCTCAACCAGGTCACCGAAGAGGCCTTCGACTGGCAGATCCCGGGGCTCAGGGAAGAGGTCGTCACCGAGCTCATCCGGTCCCTGCCGAAGCCGGTCCGCCGCAACTACGTACCGGCGCCGAACTTCGCCAAGGCGTTCCTGGAGCGTGCGGTGCCCCAGCAGGAGCCGCTGACGGTCACGCTGGCGCGGGAGCTGAAGCGCATGGTCGGCACGCCGGTGGCGGCCGAGGACTTCGACTGGTCCAAGGTCCCCGACCATCTGCGGGTCACCTTCCGCATCGTCGACGAGCGGCGCAGGAAGCTGGCCGAGGACAAGGACCTGGAGGCGCTCAAGCTCCAGCTGAAGCCCAAGGCGCGCAAGGCGCTGTCCAAGGTGGCCGCGGCGACCGCCGAGCGGGCCGGCGGGGAGTCCCTGGAGCGCTCGGGCCTGACCGACTGGACCATCGGCGCCCTCAGCCGGGTCTTCGAGACCCGACGGGCGGGGCAGCCCGTCAAGGCGTACCCCGCCCTCGTCGACGACGGCGACACGGTCTCCGTGCGCCTGTTCGACACCGAGGCCGAGCAGGCCCTGGCGATGTGGAAGGGCACCCGTCGGCTGATCCTGCGCAACATCCCGGTGAACCCGGCGAAGTTCGCTTCGGACAAGCTCACCAACGCCCAGAAGCTGGCCCTGTCGGCGAATCCGCACGGCTCCGTCCAGGCCCTCTTCGAGGACTGCGCCATGGCGGCGGCGGACAAGCTGATCACGGACTTCGGCGGACCGGTGTGGGACGAGGAGTCCTACCGGAAGCTGTACGACAAGGTGCGCGCCGAGATCGTCGACACGACCGTGCGGGCGGTGGCCCAGGTCCAGCAGGTGCTGGCCGCCTGGCAGGCCTGCGAGCGGCGTCTGAAGGCGGCGAAGAGCCCGGTGCTGCTGGCGAACCTCACGGACGTGCGGGAGCAGTTGTCGGCCCTGGTGAAGCCGGGCTTCGTGACCGAGTCGGGGCTGCGCCGGCTGCCGGACCTGATGCGCTATCTGGTCGCCGCGGACCGGCGCCTCCAGCAGATGCCCACGGGCGTCCAGCGGGACACGACCCGTATGGAGAAGATCCACGAGATGCGCGACGAGTACGCATGGCTGCTGGAGCAGATGCCGCAGGGCCGGCCGGTACCACGGGAGGTCCTGGACATCCGCTGGATGATCGAGGAGCTTCGCGTCAGCTATTTCGCCCATGCGCTGGGCACGGCGTACCCGGTCTCGGACAAGCGGATCGTCAAGGCGATCGACGCGGCGGTGCCGTAACGGCCCGGTCGCCGACGGTGAGTTCGACCGCCGGGCCTGCACTGCTGTACAGTCTCATTCGCAGCCGGGCGCACAGCCCGGACACTGCGAAACTCCCCCGGTTCCTCAAGGATCCCGGGAGAGGCTCCTGGTCCTGTGGAGCAGTTTGGAGTGCTCGCCACCCTGTCAAGGTGGAGGCCGCGGGTTCAAATCCCGTCAGGACCGCATACGAAGACCCCCGTCCGCGCCGGACGGGGGTCTTCCTCGTGTGGGTGGCCGCAACCCTCGACACCGGGACCGGGACGGGCGCCCCCACGACGGACCGGCCCGGTGAACGGTCGCCGGCCGCACGGCAAGGGCGCCCGCCCCGCACGCGGGGGGCCACCGGCCGCACAAGAGGCTCTCGCACCCGGCCGCCGGACCTCCGCACGCCCGGCGCGTGGGAGGACCTCCGCCCAAGCCCCGGAAGGCCTGCCCCTGCCCCGGAAGACCGCCGCTCGCCGCTCCGGAGGCCGCCGGCTCGGACCTCGGGAGGAGCGCCCACCCCCGGGAAGACCGTTCTCCCGCCCCACGCGCGACCTCCACCCGAGCCGCAGAAACCCCTTCCCGCCCCACGGAAGGCCGCCCACCGCGCCGGGGCCACGCCCCGGTGCGGGAAAGGCCCCCGCCCGGTACGGAAACGCGACCGCGCGCTCCGGAATGCCCCCGCCCGTCACGGAAAAGACCTCGGACTTCCGGGGCTTGTTCGTTTCTCTGCGTCTTGACTCCGTCACATTCCGTCGGTAATCAGAATTCGAGGGCCGTTCTTCCGGCGGCGGCCCATGGAGGTGGCGCATGGCGGCGACCGCTCGGCACGAGACACGCGCACTTCTGCGGGCCCACCTGTCCGCCGCCTCCGGCTACCGCCATCTGACCCGGCACTGCCCCGTCTGTCATCACCTCCTCAGACTGGCACTGGAACCCGCCGTCGCCCCCGTGGAGGCCCCGGAGGCAGGCGGGGACGAAAGTCCTCCCCAGGGATGACCAAAGACGCCCTGCGGAGCCCTCGGTCGGTGCCAGGCTTGAAGGAGGGTCGGGTGCACGCGTCAGCGGTGTGACCGGTGTCACCGAACGAGTTTTGCGGAGTCCCGCACTTACACGCCCCCTACACCGGGTCAATTTAATATGTGCAATTGCACGTGAGAGGGAGGGTCCGGAGGCGCTGATCGCCGGCCTGCGGGACGGCCGCGGCACGAGCCCCGGACATCCACGGAACAGTCTCCGAACGGCCCGGGAGCGGCCCCCGAACGGCCCCTCGACGGGTCCTGGAAAAGGGGTGGACCGTTCCCGGGCGCGGGCCGGACCAGGGCATAAAAAGATCGCGCTGGACCCGGCGGAGTCCAGCGCGATCTACGACGCACCCTCTGAGCTTCTTCGGGCGTGGGACCTGTTGGGGCAGGACCCGCGTCGCGTGGAGCTTGTTCGCCGGGCACGGCACCGGGTTGGGGGACCCGGCAAGGCCCGACTCATGCGCGTTATGCGGTTGTTCAGGCCTCGCTGCGCTGCTGCGGAATGCCCGCGAGCAGTGCGCGGACCTCGGCTTCGCGGTAGCGGCGGTGCCCGCCGAGCGTGCGGATCGACGTGAGCTTGCCGGCCTTGGCCCAACGCGTGACCGTCTTCGGGTCGACGCGGAACATCGTGGCAACCTCAGCGGGGGTCAGCAGCGGCTCGGCATCAGGGGTGCGAGCGGTCATGAGCGGCCTCCTCGGGAGAACCGAATCCATCTCGGTTCTTTCCTCTAAATTCTGCACCTTGACCCGCGTTGCCCGAAATGGCGGACGCGAGTCGAGTCGGTTATAGGACGAACGGCTTGTCCTCGGCACTACAACTACACCATCTGTCCAGCCGCGTCGGCCAAACCGACGGAATTGCCCTCCCAGGTGTTCATCACCGACGGAAGCCGATGGACCATGCCATAGCGGACAGTCACGCCACTGTGACGATCAGTCACAGGGCGATCAGGAGTCCCAAGACCCCCCAGACAGTGCAATGCCGAGCTTTCCACCCATAGTTGGGCAGAAGGAGACCTCCCCGGGCTCCTTGTCCTATTTTGGCACGGCGAGGGGTGATCGACGCAAGGGAGTGGTTAGTGCGGTCCGTCACCCTTGGTCAGCCCTTGTGACATAAGGCACGGATGAGCCGTGTGACCCAGGGCACGCCGACCGCCGTCGGGGCAGGTCCCGACCCGGTGGCGTACATCATGAACGACCTTTGTGGCATACGGCACATGACGTACGTCACGCGACGTCAGCTCGCGGTCTGACGCCCCCGGACCGCCCGCCAGCGCTCCACGAGCCGGGCGTAGGCCTCACCGGCACCGGCCCCGTCGCCGTTGCGCAGCGCCTCGATGCCCTCGGCGACGTCGGCCGCGGAGTGGTCCCGGTCCAGGTCCTTCTCCGGCACGGCGTGCACCAGGCCGCCGTAGTCCAGCTCCACCAGGGAGCGCGGGTGGAACTCCTCCAGCCAGCGCCCCACGTCCAGCAGGCCATCGATGAGCGGGCCTTCGTCCAGGGCTTCCTTCAGCGCCTTCAGACCGCGCGCGACCCTCCGCCGCGCCTGCACCATCGGCGTGCGGTACCGCAGCATCGGCGGGGCCTCGGGCGTCCCCCGCTCGTAGCGGCGCTCCGCGTCCGACACCAGGACGAACCAGTTCAGCGGGATCTGCCAGGTCGCGGTGCGGATCCAGGGCCGGGCGTCCGGGTTGCGCTCGCGCCAGCGTTCGTAGTCGTCGGCCGCCTGCCGGCGCACCACCGGCGGCAGGACCGCGTCCAGGACCGGCGCCGGCAGCTGCCCGGTCAGCTCCCCCAGCGCCTGCCAGCCGCGCAGCCGGGTGCGCCAGGGGCAGACGTGCAGGACGCCCTCGACCTCGGCGACGAACGCGTCGTCGCTCTCGTGCACGGGCACCGGGACCGGCGGGGTCGGCAGCAAGTCGGCGAGCGAGCGGCGCAGTTCGTCCTGGTACGTCGGGCGGTCGGGGCGGCGCGCGTAGCGCGCCCAGTGGCTGCGCTCCGGCTCGGGGAAAGCCGCCAGAGGCTCGTACACGCGCAGGTACGACGCGTACGGCACGATCACCGAGGACACCTTGGGCACGCCAGCTCCCTCCCCCGCCGACCGGCTCGGAAACCCGGCGGGAAACACTGCAAATCGTGCCACGCCGGAGCCCCGCCGCACTCCGCGGGAAAGTGAACCCGGACGCTGATCGTCCGGCGGGCTCCAAAGGCTCTAGTCTCATGCTCAACGGAACCCGCCACCCTTACGGGACCGTGCCCCCGAATCGCCGCAACTTACCCAGGAGTCACCACCGTGACCGACGTAACCGCCGGCGTCCTGCACACCCTGTTCCACTCGGAGCAGGGAGGTCATGAGCAAGTCGTGCTGTGCCAGGACCGCGCCAGCGGCCTCAAGGCCGTTATCGCCATCCACTCCACCGCGCTGGGCCCCGCCCTCGGCGGCACCCGCTTCTACCCGTACGCCAACGAGGAGGACGCCGTCGCCGACGCGCTGAACCTCGCGCGCGGGATGTCCTACAAGAACGCCATGGCCGGGCTCGACCACGGCGGTGGCAAGGCCGTGATCATCGGGGATCCGGACCAGCTCAAGAGCGAGGAGCTGCTGCTGGCCTACGGCCGGTTCGTGGCCTCGCTGGGCGGCCGGTACGTCACCGCCTGCGACGTCGGCACCTATGTCGCCGACATGGACGTGGTCGCGCGCGAGTGCCGCTGGACCACGGGCCGCTCCCCGGAGAACGGCGGCGCCGGCGACTCCTCGGTGCTCACCGCCTTCGGTGTCTTCCAGGGCATGCGGGCCAGTGCCCAGCACCAGTGGGGCGACCCGACGCTGCGCGGCCGCAAGGTCGGCGTGGCGGGTGTCGGCAAGGTCGGGCACTACCTCGTGCAGCACCTGCTGGAGGACGGCGCCGAGGTCGTCGTCACCGATGTGCGGGCCGACGCGGTGCGCCGGATCACCGACGCGCACCCGGAGGTGAGGGTCGCCGCCGACACCGACGCGCTGATCCGCACCGAGGGCCTCGACGTGTACGCGCCGTGCGCGCTCGGCGGTGCACTGAACGACGAGACCGTCCCGGTGCTCACCGCGACGATCGTGTGCGGCGCGGCCAACAACCAGCTGGCGCACCCGGGCGTCGAGAAGGACCTCGCGGACCGCGGGATCCTCTATGCGCCGGACTACGTCGTCAACGCCGGCGGTGTCATCCAGGTCGCCGACGAGCTGCACGGCTTCGACTTCGACCGCTGCAAGGCGAAGGCGTCGAAGATCTTCGACACCACTCTGGCCATATTCGCTCGCGCGAAGGAAGACGGAATTCCGCCGGCCGCCGCGGCCGACCGGATCGCCGAACAGCGCATGGCGGAGGCGCGTCGTCACTGACGGGGACGGATCTTGACAGGGGCCCGTCGGCGTACGCGCGAGAGAAGACTCACGCCCGTCGGCGGGTCGCCCGCCAAGAAGAGGTTAAAATCGCAGCTGACCAGCGAGGACGGGGCTCCTCGAGGGTTCTGCGCCAAGGCGCGTCCTGCGGGCGACGTACCGTATGGGCGCGGAAGCAGGTACCGTTGAAGCCCTACGGACCGGGTTCTCTACGGAGAGTCCGTTCCAGATCATGAACGCGTGTCAAGACTCTGGGGCCGTCGAGCCCCGTCACCGAGGGGGTCGAGCCATGGGGCGCGGCCGGGCCAAGGCCAAGCAGACGAAGGTCGCCCGCCAGCTGAAGTACAACAGCGGCGGGACTGACCTGTCGCGTCTGGCCAACGAGCTGGGCGCATCGACGTCGAACCCGACTTCGAGCCAGCCGCCGAACGGCGAGCCGTTCGAGGACGACGACGAGGACGACGACCCGTACGCACGGTACGCGGATCTGTACAACGACGATGAGGACGATGAGGACGAAGAGTCCGGTCCCACGTCGCAGCGCCGCGGCGCTTGACCTCGCACCAGCATTCGCAGTTATCGCACATCGGCGGTACGCAACGGTTCGTATCCAGCGGCTTTCGTAGCGACTGCACCTCACCCGGTCCGGGCCTCAAAGCCGGACCGGGTTTCGTGCTGTCCGCCCCTCGGGGCTCAGGCCGCGTAGTCCCCGACGAGGGCCGCGCCCGTGGAGTGCTCGCCGCGGTCGGTGATCTCACCGGCCACCCAGGCGTCGACCCCACGGTCGGCGAGGGTGGCGAGTGCGACCTCCACCGACTCCTCGGGGAGGACCGCCATCATGCCGACGCCCATGTTCAGGGTCTTCTCCAGCTCCAGGCGCTCGACGTCGCCGGCCTTGCCGACGAGGTCGAAGACCGGGCCGGGCGTCCAGGTGGACCGGTCGACCACGGCGTGCAGTTCGTCGGGCACGACCCGGGCCAGGTTGGCCGCGAGACCGCCGCCGGTGATGTGCGAGAAGGCGTGCACCGGGGCCGTGCGGATGAGCGCCAGGCAGTCCAGCGAGTAGATCTTGGTGGGCTCCAGCAGCTCCTCGCCGAGGGTCCGGCCGAATTCCTCGACCTGCTGCTCCAGGCTCATGCGCGCGCGGTCGAGGAGCACGTGCCGCACCAGCGAGTACCCGTTGGAGTGAAGGCCGGACGACGCCATGGCGATCACCGCGTCACCCTTGCGGATGCGGTCGGGACCGAGCAGCCGGTCGGCCTCCACGACACCGGTGCCCGCACCCGCGACGTCGAAGTCGTCGGGACCCAGCAGGCCGGGGTGCTCGGCGGTCTCGCCGCCGACGAGGGCACAGCCCGCGAGGACGCAGCCCTCGGCGATGCCCTTCACGATCGCGGCGACCCGCTCCGGGTGGACCTTGCCGACGCAGATGTAGTCGGTCATGAAGAGCGGTTCGGCGCCGCACACCACGATGTCGTCCATGACCATGGCGACCAGGTCGTGGCCGATCGTGTCGTACACACCGAGCTGCCGGGCGATGTCGACCTTCGTGCCGACGCCGTCCGTCGCGGAGGCCAGCAGGGGGCGCTCGTAGTTCTTGAGGGCGGAGGCGTCGAAGAGGCCGGCGAAACCGCCGAGGCCGCCGAGGACCTCGGGACGCCGGGTCTTCCTCACCCACTCCTTCATCAGCTCGACGGCGCGGTCGCCCGCTTCGATGTCGACGCCCGCGCCTGCGTAGCTGGCACCAGTGGTCTCGCTCATGGGGTTGAGAGCTTTCGTGTCGTTACTACGGGACTGACCGGCACGTGCGGGATGTCCGTCCCGCCCTGTGGACACCGGTCGTACGGGCACCGTCTACGGGCGCCGGAGCGCGTCGGTCGCGGCCGTGTTGGCCGGGCCCGCCGCCAGCTCGGTCTCCAGGAGCTGCTTGCCGAGCAGCTCGGGGTCCGGGAGGTCCATCGGGTACTCGCCGTCGAAGCAGGCGCGGCACAGGTTCGGCTTGGCGATGGTGGTCGCCTCGATCATGCCGTCGATGGAGATGTAGGAGAGCGAGTCGGCACCCAGCGACTTGCCGATCTCGTCGACCGTCATGCCGTTGGCGATCAGCTCGGCGCGCGTCGCGAAGTCGATGCCGAAGAAGCAGGGCCACTTCACGGGCGGGGACGAGATGCGGATGTGCACCTCGGCCGCGCCCGCCTCGCGGAGCATGCGCACCAGCGCGCGCTGGGTGTTGCCGCGCACGATCGAGTCGTCGACCACGACCAGGCGCTTGCCCTTGATGACTTCCTTGAGCGGGTTCAGCTTCAGCCGGATGCCCAGCTGGCGGATGGTCTGCGAGGGCTGGATGAAGGTGCGTCCGACGTACGCGTTCTTCACCAGGCCGGCGCCGAAGGGGATGCCCGAGGCCTCCGCGTAGCCGATCGCGGCGGGGGTGCCGGACTCCGGCGTCGCTATCACCAGGTCGGCGTCGACGGGCGCTTCCTTGGCGAGCCTGCGGCCCATCTCGACGCGCGAGAGGTAGACGTTGCGGCCCGCGATGTCGGTGTCGGGACGCGCCAGGTACACGTACTCGAAGACACAGCCCTTGGGCCGCGCCTCCGCGAAGCGCGAGGTGCGCAGGCCGTTCTCGTCGATCGCGACGAACTCGCCCGGCTCGATCTCGCGCACGTAGCTCGCGCCGACGATGTCGAGCGCGGCCGACTCGGAGGCGACCACCCAGCCGCGCTCCAGGCGGCCGAGGACCAGCGGGCGGATGCCCTGCGGGTCGCGGGCGGCGTACAGGGTGTGCTCGTCCATGAAGACGAGCGAGAAGGCGCCCTTCACCTTGGGCAGCAGCGTGGCGGCCGCGTCCTCGATGGTCAGCGGCTTGCCGTCGTCGTCGGTCTGGCCGGCGAGCAGCGCGGTGACGAGGTCGGTGTCGTTGGTCGCCGCCACCTGCGTGGCGCGGCCGTTCTCCTTGGGGAGGGCCGCGACCATCTCGGCGAGCTCGGCCGTGTTGACCAGGTTGCCGTTGTGGCCGAGCGCGATGGAACCGTGCGCGGTGGCGCGGAACGTCGGCTGGGCGTTCTCCCACACGGAGGCCCCGGTGGTCGAGTAGCGGGCGTGACCGACCGCGATGTGACCCTGGAGGGAGCCGAGAGAGGTCTCGTCGAAGACCTGGGACACGAGGCCCATGTCCTTGAAGACGAGGATCTGGGAGCCGTTGCTGACCGCGATTCCCGCGGATTCCTGACCCCGATGCTGGAGGGCGTAGAGCCCGAAGTACGTGAGCTTGGCGACCTCTTCGCCCGGAGCCCAGACACCGAAGACGCCGCAAGCGTCCTGGGGGCCCTTTTCTCCGGGGAGCAGGTCGTGGCTGAGTCGTCCGTCACCACGTGGCACGGCACCGAGTGTAGGCGAGATCGACCACTGGTCCGAATTGGGGACGGACGGCATCGGGGCGGTCGTGCACACGGCGGGACCGCTGGTCGCAGGGGGTGACCGGGGGAAAGGGGCGGTCCGGCACCCCCTGCCGGAGGGCCCCGCCCCCCGACGTGACATTGAGCACCCTCACCCGGCGGCCGTGGCGCCGATCCCCGTGCCGTCCGCCGTGGTCAGCGTGAGGGTGCGGTGGTGCAGCTCGTAGGAGACGGCCTTGCCGCCGAAGAGCCGCAGCAGGGTGCGCTCGGTGTCCATCGCGGCCGCCGAGCACAGCTTCCGGGTGGTGACGGCCTTGCCGAAGGTGATGTGTCCCCGGCCGATCGTGGCACTGGCGTTGACCGTGTTGCAGCCGAGGCTGCCGTGCACGGAGCCGTTCCCTGTGAGGACGAGCTCGGCCTTGCCCCGGGCGGCCCTCGGCAGGGACTCGGCGACGCCGTGTGCGGTGATCGCGTCGATCGTCCAGGTGGTGCCGGTGAGCGGGGCGTCGCGTTCGGCGGTGAGGTCGACGTGGTCGCCCTTGCCGGTGGTGAGCGTCAGGCTCTTCGCCGTGGCCGCCACCTTCAGGGAGCCCGAGCCCAGGGAGCGGGCGAGGGTCTGCTCGAAGTCCATCGCGGACCTGCGGCAGGCCATCTGTGTGGAGACCGCCTTGCCGACGTCGAGGGTGCCGCCGTCCAGGGTGGCGTCCGCGCTGAAGCTGTTGCAGCCGTAGCTGCCGTGCGCGCGCCCCTTGCCGTCCAGCTGGACGTAGGCACCGGACGGCGCCCGGTGCGCGGTGCCGCCGACGGTGACGCTGTCGACGCGCCAGTGGACGCCGGCGACGGACGGCCTCGCTCCGTCCTGCGCGCCGGCGGGGCCGGAGCCTCCCGCTTTCTGGGTGCCGCAGGCCGCCATGAGCGGGAGCAGGGCGAGTGCGGTGAGGGTCAGACGCTGCTTGTGCATGCCGGTGGGACGGGACATACCGGCGGATCGGTTCCCTGCGTACTCCGGTCGGGGGACGTACCGGGCGGATCGGCGGCCGTCCCGCGGCCGCCGATCCGGGCACAGGGCCCCGGGCCCCGCGCCCTGCCGCGCCGGGAGCGGCTACTCCATGATCGGCAGCAGGCCGCTCAGATCGGCCCGCTCCCCGCTCGCGCCGACCCGCGCCGCCTCCGTCTCCGTCGCCCAGTCCGTCCGTCCGGTCGCGAGCCGCACCCAGGTGAGCGGGTCGGTCTCGACGACGTTCGGCGGGGTGCCGCGGGTGTGCCGGGGACCCTCGACGCACTGGACGACCGCGTACGGCGGGATCCGCACCTCGGTCGACCCGCCGGGTGCCTTCGCGGCCAGCGCGTCCGCGAGGAACCGGGTGCAGGCGGCCAGCGCCTGCCGGTCCAGGGGGAGGTCGAGGCCGGCCGCCCGGTTCAGGTCGTCCGTGTGGACGACGAGTTCGACGGTCCTGGTGACGAGGAAGTCGGCGAGCGTCATGGCGCCCATGCGGCCCGCGAGCAGCCGTTCGTCGGGCGCTCCGGCCAGGCGCTCGGCGATGCGGTCGGCGGTCCGTGCGTACAGCGCGCCGAGGTCGGTCTCGTCCAGGGCGACCGCGCGGATGCCCTCGGCGTTGGCGCCGGCGAACCGGGCGGTCGCGAACGGGTAGTCCAGCAGCGCGAGGTCCCGGCGCGCCGGCGGGTCCTGGTCGAGGGCGCGGCTGACCGCCTCCATCGCCATCGCGATGTGCACGGCCAGTTCACGGACCGTCCAGTCGCCGAGGTGCGCGGGGCGCCCGAGCTGTTCCTCCGTCAGGGACCCCACGGCGTCGCGCAGGCGCCCGAACTGGGCCAGCACGGCGGCACGGATCTTGGCGGAGTCGTAGCTGCGGGTGCGCTGTCGGGCCGGCATGATCCTCAGCCTAGGCCGTCCCGGGGCAGTCCCGGAGACCGTTTTCCCGTCAGTCCTTCCCGGAGAAGTCCGCGGCTCCGGGGAAGCGCACCTGGGTGCAGCCGCGGCGCCGGGCGACGTCGGCCACGTAGGCGCGGAAGACCTTCTCGTACGCGGGCCTCACCAGCCGGTCGTACTTGTAGGACAGCGTCAGCGTGTGCACCGCGGGCCTGCCCCGGCACACGGACGACGCCCACCACTCCGAGTCCGCGCCCCGGCCCGCGGTACCGGTCCCGGCGCCGGTCGGGGTGTCGGTGATGCCGCCGGGATGGTCGCTGAGCCGGACGTCACGCGCGTCGTCGCCGAACCAGGTGTGGAAGGACGCCCAGTAGTCGCCGGTGTCCTCCGGATACGCGTATTTCTTGTCCTCGCGGGACCCCTTCCATCCCGACCACAGCGCGCCCGCCCTCGCGCTGCCGAGCACGAGCCCGCACCGCTCGTGCCAGGCCTTGGGATCGGTGCGGCTCTCCAGGACCTGGTCGGGCATGTCGTGCCGGTCCGCGAATCCGCCGTCGCGGAACCAACGACAGGTGCCGCCCGCCCCGGCGGCCGGCGCGGTGCCGTCCTTCAGGGCGGGTATGTGCCGCGGCGCGTCGGGCAGCCGCTCGTGGCAGCCGAGACGCTCGGCGAACCGGTTCGCCGTGAGCACCGCCGTCTGCGCGAGCGTGTCCCGGTCGCCCTGGGAGAGCTGGCCGTTCACCGTGAAGGGCGGACCCGGGTCCGTCAGCCGGGCCGACGCCCACAGGGACGAGATGTCGACGTTCCCCCATCTGCCGTCCGTGCAGGGCAGTTCGACCGACACCCCGTTCTCCGTGACAAGCCCCGCGATACCGCCGCCGAGAGGCTGCAAGGGATACGTGCGGCCGTCCCCCCACCGGTCCACCAGCCGGTCCACCGGGTCCTCGGGGTGGGCCGGCGGACCGCCCGGCAGCACACCCACCGCACCGGTGAAGAACCACCGCTCCCCGCTGCTCGTGCCGTACTTCTCGCCCGCCTCGGTGCTGAAGATCTCGCAGTCCTGCGGCATGTCGGCGTCCAGCTCGACGGTGCCCTCGTCGGCCACGCGATGGCTGATGCTCCCGCCCGCCGGGGACAGGGCGAGCACCCGGCCGGGAGGTACCAGCCCGGCGCAGGCCTCGTCGATCCGGGCGCGGTTCGCGAGCACGGTCCAGAGGTTCCAGCCACCCACCGCGATGCCGCCCACCGCGGCGACGACGCACAGGGCGTTCAGTGCCCTGCGCAGCCGCGCACGGCGCGTGCCCGTCCGCTGTTCCGTGTCCGGCACACAGCCCCCCTCGACTCGTCGGCCCCGCAAACTAGCAGCCGCGACGGCGAGTCCGGCAGCCGTGCCCGCATGGTGGAGCCGGTCTGGGACGTACGACGGCCCCGCCCGGGGAACGGGCGGGGCCGGGTGCCGAGGTGACCGGGGATCAGGCCAGCAGTGCCGGGATGGTCCCCTCGTGCGCCGTGCGCAGCTCGCTCAGCGGGAGCGTGAACTCGCCCTGGACCTCGATCGCGTCGCCGTCGACGACACCGATGCGGGTGACCGGGAGGCCGCGCGCACCGCACATGTCGTTGAAGCGGACCTCTTCGGAGCGCGGAACGGCGACGACCGCGCGGCCCGCCGACTCCGAGAACAGGAAGGTGAAGGCGTCCAGGCCGTCCGGGACGACCAGGCGGGCGCCCGTGCCGCCGCGCAGACAGGACTCCGTGACGGCCTGGACCAGACCGCCGTCGGACAGGTCGTGCGCGGCGTCGATCATCCCGTCGCGCGATGCCGAGATCAGGATCTCGGCGAGCAGACGCTCGCGCTCCAGGTCCACCCGCGGCGGCAGACCGCCGAGGTGGTCGTGGATCACCTGCGACCAGGCCGAGCCGCCGAACTCCTGGCGGGTGTCGCCGAGCAGGTAGAGCAGCTGGCCCTCCTCGCGGAAGGCGATCGGCGTACGGCGCGAGACGTCGTCGATGACGCCGAGGACCGCCACGACCGGGGTCGGGTGGATCGCCGTCGCACCGGTCTGGTTGTAGAGGGAGACGTTGCCGCCGGTGACCGGCGTGCCGAGCACCTGGCAGGCGTCCGCGAGACCGCGGGTCGCCTCGGCGAACTGCCACATGACCGCCGGGTCCTCGGGCGAGCCGAAGTTCAGGCAGTCCGAGACGGCGAGCGGCCTGGCGCCGGCCGTGGCCACGTTGCGGTAGGCCTCGGCGAGGGCGAGCTGCGCACCCGCGTACGGGTCGAGCTTCGCGTACCGGCCGTTGCCGTCGGTCGCCACGGCCACACCGAGGTTGGTCTCCTCGTCGATGCGGACCATGCCGGAGTCCTCCGGCTGGGAGAGCACCGTGTTGCCCTGCACGAAACGGTCGTACTGGTCCGTGATCCAGGACTTCGACGCCTGGTTCGGCGATGCGACCAGCTTCAGGACCTGCTCCCGCAGCTCCTCGGACGTCGCCGGGCGCGGCAGCTTCGCCGCGTCGTCGGCCTGGAGCGCGTCCTGCCAGGACGGGCGCTCGTACGGCCGCTCGTAGACCGGGCCCTCGTGGGCGACGGTCCGCGGCGGTACGTCGACGATCTGCTCGCCGTGCCAGAAGATCTCCAGCCGGTCGCCGTCCGTCACCTCACCGATGACGGTGGCGATGACGTCCCACTTCTCGCAGATCTCCAGGAAGCGGTCGACCTTGCCGGGCTCGACGATCGCGCACATGCGTTCCTGCGACTCGCTCATGAGGATTTCCTCGGGCGAGAGGGTCGCGTCGCGCAGCGGAACCGTGTCCAGCTCGACGCGCATACCGCCGGAACCGGCGCTCGCGAGCTCGCTCGTGGCGCACGACAGGCCCGCGCCGCCGAGGTCCTGGATGCCCGCGACCAGCTTCTCCGCGAAGATCTCCAGGGTGCACTCGATGAGCAGCTTCTCCTGGAAGGGGTCGCCGACCTGGACGGCGGGCCGCTTGGCCGGACCCGTCGACTCGAAGGTCTCCGACGCCAGCACCGAGACACCGCCGATGCCGTCGCCTCCCGTACGGGCGCCGTACAGGATGACCTTGTTGCCCGCGCCGGACGCCTTGGCCAGGTGGATGTCCTCGTGCTTCATCACGCCCACGCACAGGGCGTTGACGAGCGGGTTGCCCTGGTAGCACTCGTCGAAGACGACCTCGCCGCCGATGTTCGGCAGGCCCAGGCAGTTGCCGTAGCCGCCGATGCCTGCGACGACACCGGGCAGCACGCGCTTGGTGTCGGGGTGCTCAGCGGCACCGAAGCGCAGCGGGTCCATCACGGCGACCGGGCGCGCGCCCATCGCGAGGATGTCGCGGACGATGCCGCCGACGCCGGTGGCCGCGCCCTGGTAGGGCTCGATGTAGGACGGGTGGTTGTGCGACTCCACCTTGAAGGTGACCGCGTAGCCCTGGCCGACGTCGACGACGCCCGCGTTCTCGCCGATGCCGACGAGCAGCGCGTCGTTCTCGGGGGCCTTCTCGCCGAACTGCTTCAGGTGCACCTTGCTGCTCTTGTACGAGCAGTGCTCCGACCACATGACGGAGTACATGGCGAGCTCGGCACCGGTCGGACGGCGGCCCAGGATCTCCCGGATGCGCTCGTACTCGTCCTGCTTGAGGCCGAGTTCCTTCCAGGGCTGCTCGACCTCGGGGGTCTCGGTGGCGTGCTTGACCGTGTCGAGCGTCATGCGCTTGCCCTCTCGAGGACGTTCTTCAGGATCGAGGTGAAGAATCCGAGGCCGTCCGTGCGGCCGGTCCCGATCAGCGGCTCCACCGCGTGCTCGGGATGCGGCATCAGACCGACGACGTTGCCCGCCTCGTTCGTGATGCCGGCGATGTCGCGGAGCGAACCGTTGGGGTTGCCGTCCAGGTAGCGGAAGGCGACCCGCCCCTCGGCCTCCAGCATGTCCAGCGTCCGCTCGTCGGCGACGTACCGGCCGTCGATGTTCTTGAGCGGGATGGAGATCTCCTGGCCCGGCGTGTAGTCCGAGGTCCAGGCGGTGCGGTCCGACTCCACCCGCAGCTTCTGGTCGCGGCAGATGAAGTGCAGATGGTTGTTGCGCAGCATCGCGCCCGGAAGCAGATGGCTCTCGGTGAGCACCTGGAATCCGTTGCAGATGCCGAGAACCGGCATTCCGGCCTTCGCCTGGTCGATGATCATTTCCATCAGCGGCGAGAAGCGCGAGATGGCACCTGCGCGCAGATAGTCGCCGTAGCTGAAACCGCCGGGCAGTACGACGGCGTCGACCTGCTTGAGGTCCTTGTCCCGGTGCCACAGCGGCACCGCCTCGGCGCCGGCGACCCGGACGGCGCGCTGAGTGTCGCGGTCGTCAAGAGTTCCCGGGAAGGTGACGACTCCGATACGAGTGGTCACGATCCCACCCGAGCGGATTCAGCCTCTTCGACCTTGATGACGAAGTCCTCGATCACCGTGTTGGCGAGGAAGGTCTCCGCCATGCGGTGAATACGGGTGAGGGCGGCCTCGTCGACCGGCCCGTCCACCTCGAGTTCGAAGCGCTTTCCCTGACGGACGTCGGAGATCCCCTCGAAGCCGAGGCGCGGCAGCGCACGCTGCACCGCCTGTCCCTGGGGGTCGAGGATCTCCGGCTTGAGCATGACGTCGACTACGACGCGTGCCACGGGCACTCCCGGTGGTGTGGTGCTGAGCAGGTCCCTTCAGACTACCCGTACAAAATTTCTACGCGAGTAGACCCGTAGGTTCCTACGAGACCTGGATCACGTACGCACCCGGCACAACGATGGACTTTCGCGGAAAATCCTGGGAAAAATCTCGGATCCCAATCCCTACGGACACGCGGACGGATTTAGTTTTGCTTCCCCTTGCAATGCCGGGCACTGTACAAAGGAAATGGCAATAGTCGATACTTTGGCCCTGAACAGCCGAACAGCCGACATCACCGCACGTCATCGCACGTCATAGCAGTGATGCCGCACGAAGGGACCGATATTCGTGGCGCAGCGTGTCGTGGTCACCCTCTACGACGACATCGACGGCGGGGAAGCGGCGGAAACGATCGCCTTCGGCCTGGACGGCAAGTCGTACGAGATCGACCTCAACCAAGCCAATGCGAAGAAACTGCGGAAGGCGCTGGCGCCCTACTTGCACGCCGCCCGGAAGCAGACGGGCGGACGCCGCGGCTCCGGCACCGGCAAGGCGCGTGTCCTGACCCACACCGCGGTGGCCCCCGATCCGGCGGCGGTCCGCGCCTGGGCGCGCTCGCACAAGATGGACGTACCGCCGCGGGGACGGATCCCCAAGAAGGTGTACGAGGCGTTCGAAGCGGCGAACTGAGGCCCGGCCTCGGGGCATCCCGGCGCCCGGACCCGGCCTCCTGCGGGAGCCGGAAGCTCCGGGGCTCGAAGCCCTCGGAGGCCGGCTTCCGCACCTCCGGCCACGGACCCCGGCCCCTCTACGGGCCGGGGTTTCGCCATGCCCATGCGGGGCCACCCCGGGGCTGCGGCGTCCGAGGGGGCGCCGCTTGTGCGGCGCGTCCGGGGTCGCGGCCGCCTTCGCGGCGGGGGGCGCGGTCGCGTCCAGGTAAGCGGTGTCCGGGTGGTGCGCTTCTCGTGCGTCGTGCGTCGTGGGTCGGGTGCGTGGCCGGACCTCCGTCCTCGGACCGGCGCGCCGCCGTCACCCGTTCAGCCACTCGGCACTTGCGCGCCGGCCACTGCGGGCGGAGGTCCCGTCCGCCCGCTCCCGCCGGACGGCGACTGTCCCGCCGTCGGGGTGCGCCGATGTCCCGCCGTGGGGGTGCGCCGACGATGTCCGGCCGGTCGACGCGGGACCGTACCCCCGCAAATCACTCGAACCGATCCGTACCGGGCGGAGCGGGCGGCCCCATCGGGCCGCCCGAGCAGCCGACTTGCGCTGCACCCCTGTTGATCAGCTAAAGTCTGGAGCACGCCGAGGGGCGAGGCCGAAAGGCCGGGCCTCACGGAGTCACGCGGGTGTAGTTCAGTAGTAGAACAGCTCCCTTCCAGGGAGAAGGCGCAGTGTGCAATTCCTGTCACCCGCTCTGCACCGTTTACCGAGCACTCTTGTGGATCAGGTAGGCTGGTGCTCGCACCGATCGGTGAAAGCCGTTCGGGAGCAATGCGGACGTAGCTCAGTTGGTAGAGCGCAACCTTGCCAAGGTTGAGGTCGCGAGTTCGAGCCTCGTCGTCCGCTCGGGAAAGAAGCCCCGGTCCTCAGGACCGGGGCTTCTTCGTTGTCGGCGGCCACCTCCCGCTCGCGCCCCGGCCCCTTTCCCCGTTGCTTTCCCGGCCCACTCCGCTCACCGGGCGACTTCGACAGCACCGCGCCCTCCCCTGACATTTGTCATGGCAGCCGATGACGGCGCGCACTGCCGACCCCTCCCGCGCCGGGGGACGCTCGACGGCATGAAGAGCGAAGAGACCGACCGCCGAGTGATCGACGTCACCGATCTGCGGCGCAGCTACGCGGGCGGCTTCGAAGCGGTCCGCGGGGTGACGTTCTCCGTGGCACGCGGGGAACTGTTCGCGCTCCTCGGCACGAACGGCGCCGGGAAGACCTCCACCGTCGAGCTCCTGGAAGGCCTCGCCGCGCCCACGGCCGGCCGGGTGCGGGTGCTCGGGCACGACCCCTGCACGGCACGTGCCCTCGTCCGGCCCCGTATCGGCGTGATGCTCCAGGAGGGAGGCTTCCCCTCCGAGCTGACCGCCGCCGAGACCGTCGGCATGTGGGCGGGCTGCACCAGCGGCGCCCGGCCCACCGGTGAGGCCCTGGAGATGGTGGGGCTCGGCGGACGGGCCCACGTACGCGTCAAACAGCTCTCCGGCGGGGAGAAGCGCCGCCTCGACCTGGCCCTCGCGCTGCTCGGCCGCCCCGAGGTGCTCTTCCTCGACGAGCCGACCACCGGACTCGACGCCGAAGGGCGCCGCGCCACCTGGGACTTGGTGAGCGAGCTGCGTGCCGCCGGCACCACCGTGCTGCTCACCACCCACTACCTCGAGGAGGCCGAGGAGCTGGCCGACCGGCTCGCGATCCTGCACAAGGGGCGCATCGCCACCGAGGGCGCGGTCGCCGAGGTCGTCGCCTCCCAGCCCTCGCACCTCTCCTTCGAGCTGCCCGACGGCTGGCACCTCG
The DNA here is from genome assembly GCF_053593975.1 of Streptomyces sp. NPDC002004. Classification (NCBI taxonomy): domain Bacteria; kingdom Bacillati; phylum Actinomycetota; class Actinomycetes; order Kitasatosporales; family Streptomycetaceae; genus Streptomyces; species Streptomyces sp. NPDC002004. Next base: position 232,753 of record NZ_JBSFDP010000004.1, on the reverse strand, counting down.
GCGACCTGCCGCCGCTCGGCGCACTCGGCGTCACGGGCCACGAGACCTCGGGCAGGACCGTTCGGCTGCGCACGCACGAGCTGCAACGCGCCGCGACCGGACTGCTGTTGTGGGCCGAACGCGCCCGGATCGAGCTGCGCGGACTCGACATACGCTCGGCGTCGCTGGAGGAGGCGTTCCTGCGGATCGCCGAGCAGGCGGACGACGCCCCCGACGGCACCGGGCGGTACGGGCCGGAGGACGACCCCGACGGCAGCGGAGAGGACGGCGGCCCGAGGGACGCCACCGCACGGCGGGCTCCCAGGCAGGGCGCCCCCGCACGGAACGCCGCCCTGCGGAACGGAACCGCAGCCCGGGAGGCGAGGGCATGACCGCGACCGCACCCGCGCCGGGGCCCGTGACCGCCGTCGGCCGCGTCACCGCCGCCGGGCGCCTGCTCGCGCTCGGCCGCACCGAACTGACGCTGCTCGGCCGCGCCAAGGGCACCCTGTTCACGGCCCTCGTCACCCCGGTGATCGTGCCGCTGAGCCTGCACTCGATGGTGAGCCAGCAGAACCTCAAGGCGTCCGGGCTGTCGGTCGGCACGGTCCTGCTGCCCGCCGCCGTCGGCGTGTCGCTGGTCTTCGCCGTCTACTCGGCACTCGTCACCACCTTCGTCTCCCGGCGCGAGGAACTCGTCCTCAAGCGGCTGCGTGCCGGCGAGCTCCGTGACCCGGAGATCCTCGCGGGCACCGCGCTGCCCGCCGTCTGCGTGGGGCTGCTCCAGAGCCTCGTCCTGATCACGGGCTGCTGGGTCCTCCTCCGTCCGGGCCCGCCCCGGGCACCCCATCTCGTCGTCCTCGGGCTGCTGTCGGGGTTCGTGATCTGCGCGGCACTGGCCGGGGTCACGGCGGCCCTGAGCCGTACGACGGAGAGCGCCCAGGTCATGAGCATGCCCCTGGTGGTGGTCTCGATGATCGGATCCGGGATCACCGTTCCGCTCGAAGTGCTGCCGGACCGCCTGGCCTCCGTCTGCGAACTCCTGCCGCTCACACCGGTGATCACGCTGATCCGCGGCGGCTGGACCGGCGCGCTGTCCGGGACCGGCACGCTGCAGGCCCTCGCGACCGCGCTGGCATGGGCCGCGCTCGCGGTGTTTGCTGTACGACGGTGGTTCCGGTGGGAACCACGGCGCTGAACGGGGGGCAACGGGGTGATCGGGCGCATACGGGGGTGGCACCGGCACGGCTGGCTGGAGCGGAGCAAGGTCGAGCGCGTGGAGCTCCAGAGCATGGTCATGCTGCTCAGCGGGATCTGGGTCTTCTACGTCAGCTGGCTCCTGATGCCCCTGTCGTCGGGCCTGCACCACACGCCCCTGGGACTCGCGCTCGGCGGACTGCTGCTGACCGTCACGGCCGGCGAGACCGCGTACTGCCATGTGCTCATCCGGCGCGCGGTCGACCACTACCTCGGCCGGACCGAGCAGCCCGTCCGGGAACTCGCCGTGTCCGGTGCGCTGACGGTCGTCTCGCTGCTGGTCGTCGTGGGGCTCGCCGCGGTCGAGGTCGTGGACGGCTGGGCCCTCGCGCTGATGATCCTCGCGGTCGTCCTGCCCTTCGGGATGGCGTACGCGCTGCTGGTGCCCGTGCGGCTGTTCCTCGCCCGTGCCGCCCTGTCGACGGTGCCCCTCGTCGGAGCCTTCGCGCTGGCCGGGACACGCAACGGGGAGTTGGCCTCGGTGGTCTTGACGGTCGCCGTGGCGGCCGGGATGAGTCTGCTCATGTCGCGCTGCGGGGCCTGGACCCTCGCGGTGATGTGGGAGGCCGAACGGGCCCGGGACGTCCAGGCACGGCTCGCCGTCGCCGAGGAGCGGCTGCGTTTCGGCCGGGACCTGCACGACGTGCTCGGCCGGAACCTCGCGGTGATCGCGCTCAAGGGCGAGCTCGCCGTGCAGCTCGCCCGGCGCGGACGCCCGGAGGCCGTGGAGCAGATGATCGAGGTCCAGCGCATCGCTCAGGAGTCGCAGCGGGAGGTGCGCGAGGTGGTGCGCGGCTACCGTGCCGCGGACCTCGCCGCCGAACTCGCGGGCGCCCAGGGCGTCCTCACGGCGGCCGGCATCGACTGCACCGTCACGGGCTCCCCGGCCGGTCTGCCCGCCCCCGTCCAGTCGGTCCTCGGCTGGGTGGTCCGCGAGACCACGACGAACGTCCTGCGCCACGGCGACGCGGCCCGGTGCACGGTCACGCTGCGGACCACGGAGGACCATGCGGTCCTGGTCGTGGAGAACGACGGGGCAGGAGGGTCGGAAGCGACGGATGTGACGTCCGGTGGCTCAACTGGCTCCGGACTCAGGGGTTTGCGGGAGCGGCTGTCGGTGGTGAGGGGAACGTTGGAGGCGGGGCCGGTGGGTGAGGAGTGTTTTCGAGTGACGGCTGAGGTTCCACTTCCCGCGCCGCCCGGCAGCACCGCCGCCGGGCGGCGGGACGGCGCCGACGAGGCCGTACGGTGACGGCCGCGCAGGCGCTGGGCGCCTCGGAAGTGGCCGGGAACCGTGTCCGGGTGCTGCTCGCCGACGACGAGCACCTCATCCGCGGCGCGCTCGCGGCCCTGCTGGCCCTGGAGGACGACCTCGTCGTGGTCGCGGAGGCGGCGTCAGGACCGGAGGCGCTCGCCATGGCCCGCGCCCACGCCCCCGACGTGGCGGTGCTCGATCTTCATATGCCCGGCGCCGACGGTGTGAGTGTCGCCACAGCCCTGCGGTCCGAACTCCCCGGCTGCCGCACCATGATCGTGACCAGTCACGGCCGCCCGGGCCACCTCAAGCGCGCCCTCGCCGCCGGTGCCCGCGGCTTCGTCCCGAAGACGGTCAGCGCCCAGCGGCTCGCCGAGATCATCCGCACCGTGCACGCGGGAAACCGCTACGTCGACCCCGAGTTGGCCGCCGACGCGATCTCCGCCGGCGACTCCCCGCTCACCGCGCGTGAGGCCGAGGTCCTGGAACTCGCGGCCGACGGCGCACCCGTCGCGGAGATCGCCCGGCGCGCTGCGCTGTCGCAGGGGACCGTGCGCAACTATCTGTCGTCGGCCGTCTCGAAGCTCGGAGCCGAGAACCGGCACGCGGCGGTTCGTCTCGCTCGCGACCGCGGTTGGGTATAGTTGCACTCGCGCCGACAGCAGACGGCGCATGCGGACGTAGCTCAGTTGGTAGAGCGCAACCTTGCCAAGGTTGAGGTCGCGAGTTCGAGCCTCGTCGTCCGCTCGGGAAAGAAGCCCCGGCACCCTCTCGGTGCCGGGGCTTCTTCGTACTCCGTGGCGGTCACGCCCAGCCGGTGCCGGTCAGCCGCTCGTAAGCCTCGATGTACTTGGCGCGGGTCGCGTCGACCACCTGCTGCGGAAGCGCCGGGGGCGGCTGCTCGCTCCTGCGGTCCCAGCCGGACTCCGGCGAGGTCAGCCAGTTGCGCACGAACTGCTTGTCGTACGAGGGCTGGGCGTGCCCCGGCTCCCAGGAGACGGCGGGCCAGAACCGCGACGAGTCCGGCGTCAGCACCTCGTCGGCGAGCGTCAGCCGGGCCTCGCCGCCCGGGAGGTCCTCGAAACCGAACTCGAACTTGGTGTCCGCGAGGAGGATCCCGCGCTCCCGTGCGATGTCCCGGGCCCGCGCGTACACGTCGAGCGTCATCTGCCGCAGCTGTGCGGCGGTCTCGGCGCCGACCTGCCGGGCGACCTCCTCGTACGACACGTTCTCGTCGTGCTCGCCGACCGCCGCCTTGGTCGCGGGCGTGAAGATCGGCTCCGGCAGCTCGGAACCGTCGACCAGTCCTTCGGGCAGCGCCAGACCGCAGACGGTGCGCGACTCCTGGTACTCCAGGAGGCCCGAACCCGTCAGATAGCCGCGCGCGACGGCCTCGACCGGGACCATCCGCAGCGACTTGCAGACAAGGGTGCGGCCGGCCCAGTCGGCGGGTGCGCCGGCGGGCAGGTCGGTGCTCAGCACATGGTTGGGGACCAGGTCGGCAAGCTGCTCGAACCACCACAGCGACAGCCGTGTGAGGACCCGGCCCTTGTCGGGGATCTCGGTGGGCAGCACCCAGTCGTAGGCGGACATGCGGTCGCTGGCGACCATGACGAGGTCCCCCGCCTCGTTCCGGTACAGCTCGCGCACCTTGCCGGTGTGCAGATGCACCAGACCCGGAACCTGGATCGGCTCGGGCTTTTCAACGAATCCGGACACGGTTCCTCCCCGTGGTTCTGTCCAAGTGCCTCGATTCTCCCGTATCCGAGGGTCGGCTTCGGCCACGGGTCCGCTGGAGCGGAGGGATGCCCTCCGCCCCGCGGCCGACCGGGCGCATACAAACCGCCCGCTACCCGGTCGGTCAGGCGGGCGCAGCCCGTGCGCTCCCCGGTGGGCGGCGGGCGCACGCCGTGCGCCCCGCGGTCGGCCCGGGCGGGGGCACGCCGTGCGCCTCGCGGTCAGTCGCGCTTGCAGATGCGGTCGAGGAGGTTCGCGGTGGCCCGCTGGACACGGGCGTCGACATGGCCGGGCCGGTCCAGCGCGGGCGACCAGGCGAAGGTGCCCGAGGCGAAGACCAGGGCGCCGGACGGGGCCCGGTAGAGCGAGGTCTCCTGATGCCGGAGCGCACCCTCGCCGTCCCGGTACGGCGAGTGGGAGAGCAGGATGCGGCCCTGGTGCTCGGGCAGCAGGGTGCGCGGGTAGTACCGGTCGGCCTCCCCGGCCACCAGCCCCGTCAGCTCGTCCCCCTCGTGGGCGCCCGTCGCCTCCCACAGCCAGTGCTCGGCGTTGCGGACGATCAGCGGATGCGGCTCCGGGACCCGGCCCGCGTACTGGATGCCGAGCAGCTGTTGCTCGGGCCGGTCGATCTCCCGCCACAGCGCTGGCCTGCCCGGACCCCTGCGCTTGCGGCAGGTGAGCAGCCGGTCGGGGCGCCCGGAGGGCGACGGGGCGAGCTCCACCTGCCAGTACATGGTGTTGGCGGACAGGAAGACGAGGGACGTGCCGCCGTCGCGGGCCAGCTCGACGGTGCGGCGCATCGGGACCGACCAGTACTCGTCGTGCCCGGGGAAGACCAGCCCGCGGTAGCGGGTCGTGTCGATGCGGCCCGCGTGCAGATCGCGGGTGTCCGCGTACGCCAGGTCGTAGCCGTAGCGCTCGGCCCAGCGGATGAAGTCGTATGCGTGTCCGACGTGCAGGGGGAGTCCCGCGCCCGCGTAGGGCCGGTCGAAGGAGACCGTGACCGCGGCGTCCTGCTCGCCGAGCAGCCGGCCGTGCTCGTCCCACGCGTGGTAGAGGCTCGCGCCGGTGCGGCCGTCCTCCGGGTAGAGGTTGTAGGCCTGCCAGGTGACGTCGGGCAGGACGAGCAGCAGGTCCGCCGGGCGGTCGTCGCGGACCGTGAACGGGATGTGGGACCGGTATCCGTCGGCCGTCGTCAGCACCGCGACATAGGCGCCGACGGCGCAGTACGAGGGGATCTGCCAGCGCCACGACAGCCACCAGTGGTGGCAGGAGACCGTACGGTCGGCGGTGAGCGGGGGCGGCTGGACGATGCCGGCGAGGCGGGGGCTGGCGGCGGTCTTCGAGGCGCCGTCGCCGCCGTAGTGCCCGATCCGGTAGATGTCGACGCTGAACTCCTGCGGCGGGTCCACCGTGATGTGGAAGTCGATCGCCTCACCGGGGGCCGCGGCGCCGGGGGAGACGAAGCCCTTGATCTGCCGGTGCACGTCGTCGGCGGTACGCGGACCCGTGGCGGCGCGCGCACCGGCGCCGCCCGTGGAGCGGGGGTGCGGGATGCCGGCGGCGCCGGGGGCCGGGGCGTGGTCCACGTACCAGGGCACGACCTGGCCGGTGTCGTCGAAATAGTGCTCGCTGCCGCGCAGCCAGGGCAGGGGGCCCTGTCCGAACGGGTCGCTCACCGCATGCGCCAGCGCGCCCGACTCCCAGCGGCGGATCTGCTCCGGCCCCATCGTGCTCCCCTCCCCAGCGCCCCCGAGGTCCTGTTACGGTCCGCATCCGCCGGTCGATGCCACGCGGTGCCCTGTCGGCGACCGCTCCCGCCCTCCCCTGACGACCGGCCACCCGTACCCAGCACATCACATAACGCATGCATTCCGTCACCGTTCGTCGTTATTCGACGGTGTCGTTCGGCGACGATCCCCCTGCGGAGTGCCGCCGCGCGACGACCACCGCGGAGCCTTCCGGCGACGGACCGCCGCACGAGGTACCGGCCGGCGACGGACCCGCTCGGGCTGCCGGCCGGGCCGGCGACGCCTTCGGTGGTCCGGCCACGGCCCGCCGTCGGCCGCTGTCCCGTCCCCCGGCGCGCCTCACACCAGCCGTACCGGTTTCTCGGGGCGCACGCCCAGGCCGGCGAGCCAGCCCCGCAGGGGGCCGGGGTCACCGTCCTCGACGAGGGTGAGCACCCGTGAGACGAGATCGGCGGCGCGCTCCCCGTCGACGAGCAGCGACGGGCCGTCGAGCCAGTCGAGGCCCGGGGCCGCGCCCGCGGTGTCTATGGCCGCGCAGCACACCATCGCCGTGACGTGATCGGCGAGCAGTTCCCTGCCGGTACGCGGCGCCTGCAGCGGGAACAGCGGCACGCCGTCGTCCCACAGCGCGTCGGGACCCGATCCGGGCGGTCCGTGCACGACGGGACGCAGGGGCGGGGCGGCGGCCTCCTCCCGCGCCACCTCCGCGCTGAGGCCGGCGGCGAGCAGGGCGCCCGGCCCCTCCACGTCCTCGCGGTCCTCGGCGTCGAAGACGCGCCGGGCGGCTTCCCGGTCGAACGCGTCGGAGCCGGGCTCCGCCGGGTTCGGGGACTCCTCGGGCGTCCCGCCGACGTGCCGCGAGCCGTCCGCCGTGGTGCCGGGGACGTGGTGCCGCGCATCGTCCGCCGTGGTGTCAGAGGCGGAGTCGGGACCCAGGTGGGGGGCCCCGCCCGGACCGTGACCCGCGGTGTCGGACCTCGGGTCGAAGCCGTGCGCCGCGCCGTTGGCCGCGGCCTCGGAGACATGCCTGCTGCCGTGCGACGCCCGGCCGGGATCCTGCGCCGCGCCGTCGTGCCCCGGGGCCCCGCGCACGGCGTCCGGCCCTTCGGCGCGGTCCGGTGCCGCGTACCCCTGGCCGGCGGCCGACGGGGCGGTCTGCGCTGCCCACCCGGCGCCCTGCGCCCCCGGCCGGCCGGACTCCTCCGCGGGCTTGGTGGTGAGGTGGTCGATGACCCGGGACAGGGTCGGACCTGCGGAGCGGACCGATGCCGGGTCGCCGGTACGGCATATCCCCAGGGAGTCGAGAACCCGGTGGAGACGGGCCGCGTCGGTGCGCCACTTACGGTCGACGACCTCTTCCGGGTACGCCCCCCAGTCGACCGGTGCCCAGTCGGGGCCCGGCTCCGCGGGGCCGCCGTGGAACAGACGGGCCGCCAGCAGGGAGGCCGCCTCGTCCACCAGGCCCGGCTCCTCCAGCAGATCGCACGCGGGACGCTCTCCGAGCCGGGAGGCGAACCCCTCGGCGAGCCGGTCCCGGCGGGACAGCTCGGTCAGCGCGGCCACCACACCCGCGTCGAGCCGGGACGGCCATCGGCCCATCCGCCACGCGGGCAGCGCGACCCGGGTCAGCAGCCGGTCCCACCCGGCGTAGGCGAGGCCCACCTGCTCCTGGGCGACGATCCGCAGCCCGTAGTCCACGGCCTGTGCGCGCTCGGCGGCGGCCGCCGCGACCCCCCGCTCCATCTCGCCCGCATGCCCGCGGCAGCTGCGCAGCAGCAACCGGGCCACCCAGCCGACGCCACCCAGCGCCGCACGCAGCAGCGGCCCGCGCCCCGGCGCCGCGCTGACGGCCACCGCAGCGTCCAGGCCTCGCACGAAACGCCGGGCGAGCGCTATGTCCGGGTGCGCGGAGGGTCCGGTGCCGGCGACGACCGGGGCGAGCACCGCGCGCAGCTCGCCGACGCGCATCCACCACAGGAAGGGCGAACCGATGACCAGTACGGGAGCGATGGGCACCCGGTGGTGGGGCGTACCCCCGCCGCGTATGCCCTGGGGGGCAGACGCCCGGCCTTCGGCGCCTGTCGCGGCCTTGCGGCCGCCCGCGTCCTCGGCCGGTGTGCCGTGCGACGGATGGGTGCGGTCCTCGAGCCAGCTGTCGCAGTCGGGGGTGAGCGCTATGGCCGAGGGCGTCGGCACGTCGAGCCGGTCGGCCAGATCGCGCACCAGCCGGTACAGATCGGGGGCCGCTTCCTCGGTGATCGGCACCGTGGGACTCACGGCGGGCCGGGCGCGGGCGACCACGACGGCGATACCCGCCGCGGCGAGCAGCACGACCAGCCCGACGGTGGTCGTGATCCAGCGGGCGACGTCCCAGCCGGGACCGACGAGATGCCCGGAGCTGCCGCCCGCCAGCAGCACCACGGCCACGGCCGCGGGCAGCAGGGCGACGGCCAGCGCCCTGCTGCGTACGCGCAGCACGGCGAGGGCCCGGGAGCGCGCAGCCTGCGCGCCCACCTCCACACCCATACCGGACACGAGTCGAAGTCACCCCCTGATGCCCGCTCGACATAGCCCGCGCGGCATGTGCTGTCCAAGCCACCGCCGACGGACTCCCATGGCGTTGCTCACTCCCCCACTGTGGCACCCGCCACTGACATCGCAATGCCGGTGGGCCAAGTGCCGGAACGCTTGCGCCGCACCCTAGTTGGGCCCTTGGCCCCCGTCAGCCGGATGGGGCAGCGATCACTCGATGGAATGGCTTTGGGCAAAGGTGAGCAACGCTCAGGCCCTGAACCGACTGAGGGTTCAGGGCCTGAGCGAAGAGCTTCGGGCCGCGAGCGCCGTGCCCCCTCCGACCTGCGGATACCGTGGTGGGGGGCGTCCGCCGGCGGTACGCCCGGGGGTTACCGCGGCTGCGCGCCCGCCGCCTTCGCCGCGATGTCCGTGCGGTGCTGGGAACCGTCGAGCCGGATACGGCCGACTGCCGCGTACGCACGCTCGCGGGCCTGCGCCAGGTCCGTACCGGTCGCCGTCACGGACAGCACACGGCCGCCCGCGCTCACGACCGCGTCGCCGTCCCGCCTGGTCCCCGCGTGCAGGACGTACGCGTGCGGCGCGTCCTGCTCGGCGACCGTGCCGAGGCCGTCGATGGGGTCGCCGGTGCGCGGCGTTCCGGGGTAGTTGTGCGAGGCGATGACGACGGTCACCGCGGCCTCGTCGCTCCAGCGCAGCGGCGGCAGATCGATGAGCGTGCCCTGCGCGGCGGCGAGCAGCACCCCGGCGAGGGGGGTCCTGAGCCGGGCCAGGACCACCTGGGTCTCGGGGTCGCCGAAGCGGGCGTTGAACTCGATGACCCGTACACCGCGCGAGGTGATCGCCAGACCGGCGTACAGCAGCCCCGAGAACGGCGTGCCGCGGCGGCGCAGCTCGTCGACCGTCGGCTGCAGGACGGTGTCCATGACCTCTTCGACGAGCTTGGGGTCGGCCCACGGCAGCGGCGAGTACGCGCCCATGCCGCCGGTGTTCGGGCCCTCGTCGCCGTCGAGGGCGCGCTTGAAGTCCTGCGCGGGCTGGAGGGGTACGACCGTGGTGCCGTCGGTGATCGCGAACAGGGACACCTCGGGGCCGTCGAGGAACTCCTCGATGACGACGCGGTCGCAGGCGTTCGCATGGGCGCGGGCCGCCTCGATGTCGGCGGTCACCACGACGCCCTTGCCGGCCGCGAGACCGTCGTCCTTGACGACGTACGGGGCGCCGAAGGCGTCGAGCGCCTCGTCGACCTCGTCCGGGGTGGTGCAGACGTAGCTGCGGGCCGTGGGTACGCCCGCCGCGGCCATCACGTCCTTCGCGAAGGCCTTGGAGCCCTCCAGCTGCGCGGCCTCCCCGGAGGGGCCGAAGCAGGGGATGCCCGCCTCGCGCACCGCGTCGGCGACCCCGGCGACAAGGGGTGCCTCCGGGCCCACCACGACGAGGTCGGCGGCGAGCCCGGTCGCGAGCGCGGACACGGCGGCGCCGTCGAGCGCGTCGACCGCGTGCAGCTCGGCCACCTCCGCGATACCGGCGTTGCCGGGGGCGCAGTGCAGCGCGGTGACGTCGGGGTCGAGGGACAGAGAGCGGCACAGGGCGTGTTCGCGGGCGCCGCTGCCGATGACAAGGACCTTCACAGGGGTCAAGCCTAGCCGTCGGGGACGGGTGGCCCTTGTAGGGGCTACCGAAGGCCCGGCCGGGCGGGCTTCGTACGAATCTCCGACGGATGCCGGACGTGGGGGCGCGCAGCGGGGTGCGCGTCCGCCGGAACGCCGGGATTCCGGCGCCACCGCAGAAGCGGCGCCGGGAACACGGCTATTCGTTCTGGAACTCCTCGACCACCGTCGCGCCCAGTTCGCGGACGATCAGGTCGTGCCCGGAGAGGGCGGACTCGTCGAGGTCGGGGTCGTCGTCCTCGGGGATGTCGTCCTCCAGCGAGACGCCGGACGGCTCCGGGGCGTACGACGACGAGGCCGGACGCGGCGGCGGAGTGGACGACGACGGGCCCGAAGGGGCCGTGGACTGCGGCGCGGGCCCGGGGGCGGGACGCGCGGCCGGGGCGGGTTGCTGGGGGGCGGGACGGGACGCGGCCGAGGAGCCGCCTCCGCCGAACCCCGGACCCGCGGCGGGCGGCGGGGCCGCACCGCCCGACGGGTCGACGATCGCCTCGATCTTCCACTGCACGCCGAACTGCTCGCTCAGCGCCTGCCGCAGGACGTCCTCGCTGCCGCTGCTCGCGAAGTTGTCCCGCGCGCCCGCGTTGACGAAGCCGAGCTGGAGCGTGGTGCCGTCGAAGCCGGCCACCTGGGCGTTCTGGCTGAGCAGGATCCAGGTGAAGCGGCGGCGGTTCTTGACCGACTCCAGGATGTTCGGCCAGAGGACACGGGGGTCCAGGCCGCCCGCGGCGGGGGCGGCCGGAGCGGCTTGGGCGGCCGGGGTCGTGGAGGGCGCCTGTGCGGCGGGCCGCGCGGGGGCCGGTGCCGGGGCCTGCGGGGTCTGCGGGGTCTGCCCGCCGCCCGCCTGGGCGGCGGTCGGCCAGCCACCGGGCCGTCGCTCCCCGGCGGCCGGGGCCGCGGGGGAGGCCGGTGCGCCCGATGCGCCGGAGCCGCCCGGCCAGGCGCCGGGGCGGGACGCACCCGTGTCCCCGGTGGGAGCCCCCGTGGCGCGCTGCGGTTCCGCGGCGCCGGAGGCCGCCCCGGAGGCGGGACCGCCCGTGGCCGGTCCCGTTGCGCCCGCCGCGCCCGTCGCGCCGACGGACGCCGGGGAGGCGCCCTGTGCAGCGGGTCCGGACTGCGCAGCGGGTCCCGACGGCGCGCCGGCGCCCCCGGCACCACCGCCGCGTACCGCCGCACGCGCGGCCGCGGCCCCGCCACCCGCCGGAATCGCGCCCGCGTCGCCCGCGCCCGCACCGCCGGCCACGGGTGCCATCCCGTGCGCGTCCGGCCCGGGGACGTACCCCATGGCGGGCCCGGTCCCGGCCGGCGTGAACTGCGCACCGGGCAGGCCCTGGCCGCCGGCAGCGGCGGCCGCGCCGAGCGCGCCCCCGGCGCCGCGTTCCAGGCGGTCCAGCCGGGCCATGACGGCCCGCTCGTCGCCGTACGCCGCGGGCAGCAGCACCCGCGCGCAGATCAGCTCGAGTTGCAGCCGGGGCGACGTGGCCCCGCGCATCTCGGTGAGCCCTTCGTTGACGAGGTCGGCGGCGCGGCTCAGCTCGGCGGCGCCGAAGACGCCCGCCTGGGCCTGCATCCGCTCGACGACATCGGCCGGGGCGTCGATCAGCCCCTTCTCGGCGGCGTCCGGAACGGCCGCCAGGATGACGAGGTCGCGCAGCCGCTCCAGCAGGTCGGCGACGAACCTCCGGGGGTCGTTGCCCCCCTCGATGACCCGGTCCACGACCTCGAAGGCGGCGGCGCCGTCCCCCGCGGCGAAGGCGTCCACGACGGAGTCGAGCAACGACCCGTCCGTGTACCCGAGCAGCGAGGTCGCCATGGCGTACGTCACACCGTCCGCCGTCGCACCCGCGAGTAGCTGGTCCATGACGGACATGGAGTCACGCACGGACCCGCCGCCGGCCCGCACGACGAGCGGAAGGACCCCGTCCGCGACGGGGATGTCCTCCCGGCCGCAGACCTCGGCGAGGTAGTCGCGCAGCGTGCCGGGCGGCACCAGCCGGAAGGGGTAGTGATGGGTCCGCGACCGGATCGTCCCGATGACCTTCTCGGGCTCGGTGGTGGCGAAGATGAACTTGAGGTGCTCCGGCGGCTCCTCGACGACCTTCAGCAGGGCGTTGAACCCCGCCGACGTGACCATGTGGGCCTCGTCGATGATGTAGATCTTGTAGCGGCTGCTCGCCGGGCCGAAGAAGGCCTTCTCCCGCAGGTCACGGGCATCGTCGACACCACCGTGGGACGCGGCGTCGATCTCGATGACGTCGATCGAACCCGGGCCGTTGCGCGCGAGGTCCCGGCAGGACTGGCACTCCCCGCACGGCGTCGGAGTGGGACCTTGCTCACAGTTCAGACAGCGGGCCAGGATCCGCGCGCTGGTCGTCTTGCCGCATCCGCGCGGACCGCTGAACAGGTACGCGTGATTGACCCGGTTGTTCCGCAGCGCCTGCTGCAACGGGTCGGTGACATGCTCCTGCCCGATGACCTCGGCGAACGACTCCGGGCGATAGCGGCGGTACAGCGCGAGAGACGACACGCATACGAGGTTATAGGCGCCCGCCGACAAACCGGCCCGCCCCAGTGGGCCCACCTCTGCCCCAGGACCGCCTGCGCACCCGGGTCGGCGGTCGGACACCGGCCCACCCGGCCCCCGGCCGCGGCCCGGACCCGGCGGAAGCTATACCGAGAAGACCCGGCGAGAGGACCGGTTCCCCGGCCGCCCGGACTCGGCGGAAGCGGGCTGCGCACCGGCACTCCACGGCCCGTGGAAGCCGCCGCACACGCAAACGCCCCCCACGCACCCGCCAGAGCCGACCTACCCTTGCTGCCTTCCGGCCCTGGGGGAGTTCAGTCAGATAGCGCCACGTGAGGGGCTCCGCACAGGGTACCCGATCCTGGCCCCGGGAACGAGTTCGCGAGCACTCCTCCGCGTCATGTAATGTTTCCGGCGGAGGATTCGCCTAGAGGCCTAGGGCGCACGCTTGGAAAGCGTGTTGGGGGCAACCCCTCACGAGTTCGAATCTCGTATCCTCCGCCAGTGCCTCACCGGGCACGATGTCGAAGGGCCCCACCGCTTGCGGTGGGGCCCTTCGACGTTGTCCGCCCGGGTTTCCGTCCCAGTTGGCTCTTTTCTCGGTGCCGGGCGCTGCGAACAGAAGGCAGGACCGCCTCAGCCGCGCGAAGTGGCACGCAGGCGCAAGCCGACCGTTGCGAGACCTCCGAAGGTGGCGACCTGGAAACCGGGTTCCGGTCCGGGCGGCTCGCTCAAGTGGTAGCGGCGGGCGGTCTGCGCAGTCAGGAGCGTCAGCATCGCCATGGCCAGAGCGACCCCTTCGCAGCCGTGCGGCCCGGTACCGAAGGAGAGGAAGACCCCGGGTTTCGCCGGCGAGCCCGAACCGTCGAGCCAGCGCTCGGGCTGGAACTGGTCCGGCTCGGGGTGTTCCCGTGCGTCGCGGTGGGCGGTGTAGGGGCAGACGAGAACGGTGGAACCGGCATCGATGGTGTAGCCGGCGAGCTGAGTCCGGCGCGTGGCGCGCCGGGTCAGCAGCCAGCTCGGGGGGTGCAGCCGGAGCACCTCGCGCACCAGTGCCTGGGTGTATTGCAGGCTGTCGAGGTGGGCGTTGGTCGTCGCGGCCGGGTCCGCGGGCAGCAAGGCGGCTTCGGCCGCGACGCGGTCCGCTGCCTGGGGGTGCCGGGCCAGGTGGAGCAGGATCCATCCGGCTGCCCGGGAAGGTGTCTCGAAGGTGGCGACGGTGATTCCGGGAAGAGTGTCCAGGACGGCCTCTTCCGACAGCAGGCCGTAGCGGGCGGAGGGCTGGAGCATCTGTCCCAGCACGTCGTCACCGAGCCGGCCCGATGAACGGCGCCGGCGGACGACGGGCCGCAGAGCGTTCGTGAAGGCGACTTGCTGCCGTGTGCGGAACCGCCGTGCCGGTGTGGGGATCCAGCGCGGCCACACCCAGCGCGAGGGGCGTACGAGCACCTCCCGGGCCAGGAAGAGCTGTGAGGCAAAGGGCAACAGGGTGGGAGCGTCCTCGGAGAAGAGGTAGTGCACGCCGATCTCTGCCAGGGCGTGCCGGACCGGGGGCAGAATCTCGACGTCCTGGCCCACGGGCCACTGGTCGGCGAATCGGGCGGCCCCGGGCGCAATCTCACCGATCCGGGCTGCGACCGCGTGCGCGCGCAGTCCGCGCATACGGGCGGCGTGAGCGTGGGCGCGCTCCTCGGGCGTCGGTGCTCCGCTCGACCGCTTCAACGGCGGGAAGAGAGGCGAGGGTGCCTTGGGGAAGTCCTGCGCGCGGCGCAGGACGTCTTCGCACGGCCCGGCCGTAGCGGCCACGAAGACACCCGGCTCCAGCTGCCAGACGTCCCCGCACTCGTCAGCGCCGCGGCGCGCCAGTGCCAGCCGGTCGCGGCTCCAGGCCGCGAAGCCGCCTTCGGGCAACCGCGGCGGCTCGTTCGTTCGGCCCATGAGATCGTCCCTGGCTCTCGCACCTGTCCAGGCCGATGTCGTCGGCAGCGTGGCTGGGAGGGTGCCGAGCTGTTCGGCGGCGGTCAGCAGCGCGGCGGTGGCGGCGGCCGGTCCCCCGGCGCCCGGCG